>NZ_CP107871.1:906250-1208333 GCF_041432505.1 Streptomyces virginiae | reverse complement strand
AACTCCTGGTCCACGGAGTCGCCGGCGCCGCCCCCGGCGAGCTGCTCGGCGACCCGCGCACCGTCCGGGTCACCGGCGACTCCACCGCCGCCGTCTTCCGCCGCACCGAGGACGCCGACGCCGAGGCCCACCCCGAGCGGTACGCCGGGCGACCCGTCCCCGAGGCCTACTGCTGGTCCCGGCTCACCTCCGGCAACGGTGCCCGCGCCCTGTGGCTGCTGCTCCTGCCCTTCATGGTGGCCAACCTCGCCCACTGGGCCCGGCCGGCCACGCCCGCCGACCGGCCCGCGCCGCGCGCCGTGCGCACGTACGGGGTCCTCGTACGGATCCTCGCCCTCAGCCTCACCGTGCTGCTGATCGCCGCCGCCTGCGAGGTCGCGCTCGACCTCCTCGCCTGGCAGTGCGCGGGCTCCGGGACCTGCGCCGGCTCCCGGTTCCGCTCCTGGCTGGGCTTCCTCGCGCCCGGCGGTGGCTGGTGGGCCCAGCCAGGGCGCCGCCTCGCCCTCGGGGCCCTGGTCCCCGCCGCGTTGACCGGGCTGCTCTGGTACCTGTCGAACCGCACCTGGAGCGCCTACGAGTCCCAGCCCCCGCCCGCCGGCGCAGCCGACCCGGACACCGCCTCGGACCCCGTGCCCGCCCTCGGGCGCCCCGGCTTCTGGTACGGCCGCCGGCTCGTCGCCCGGCTGCGCGCCGCGCACACAGCCGCCGGGCTGCTCACCGTGGCGGTGGCCGTCTCCGTACCGACCGCCCGCCACGACCGCCGGGCCGGCGCCCCTCTCCTCGCGGCCCTCGGCACGCTCACCCAGGTCCTGCTCGCCGTCGGGGTCGTCGCCGTGGCCTCGGTCGTCTGTCGGCGCGGCCGCACCGAGGCCCGGCCCGACCACCGGCTCGACCGGGCCGCCGTCACCCTGCTGCCCGGCGCCTCGCTCGCGCTGCTCGCCGCCGTTCTCGTGCACGCCTGCTGGTCGCGGCCCGACTGGACCGCCACCGGACGGCTCCCCGGGGACCTGACCTTCGGCGTGCTGATGCTGGGTCAGGGGCTCTGCGTGCTCGCCCTGGCCGCCGTCGCCCGGTACCTGTACCGCAGGGCCCCCGACCCGGCGGCCGCCCTGCGCGGCCTGGGCGGGCCCGCCGTCGCCATGCTCGGCTGCGCGCTCGGCGGGGTGATGTCCGGCGGGGTCGCCCAGCGCGTCGCCGACTGGCTGGACGGGGGAGCCACGCCCGGAATGCGCGGCGCCGCACTGCCCGGGCCGCCCGTGCTGCTGTCCTGGCAGGCCGCCGTGCTGCCCCCGATGCTCCTCGTACTGGCCCTGCTCGCGGCCTGGTTCGCGGTGCGCGGAGGCCGGGCGCGGGGTCGGCTCGCCGCCGCCGTGGCCGCCGAGTACCCGGGGGAGACGCCGGACCTGGACCGCAGCCGCCGGATCGCCGGGGCGCGGACCGCGGCCGCGCTCACCGACTCCGCGCCCTGGTTCGTGGCGGCCGTCTCCGGGATCACCTTGGTGCTCGGTGCGGGCGCGCTGGCCGGGGCCTGGTTCAGCGGGAAGGTTCCGGGTGAGGCGGCCCGCGGGACCCTGCCGGTGCTGGAGGCCGCCGCCCGTGCCGCCCAGGACGCCGGGTCCTGGCTCATCGGCCTGGGCATCGCCGCTTTCGTCGCCTGGGGTCGCCGTGCCTACCGGGACCCCGCCGCCCGCAGGACCATAGGGATCCTGTGGGACGTCGGCACGTTCTGGCCGCGCGCCGCCCACCCCTTCGCACCGCCCTGCTACGCCGAGCGGGCCGTCCCCGACCTGACCTGGCGGATGGCCGGCTGGACCGGCCGCACCGGTGGCCGCCTCGTCATCTCGGGCCACTCCCAGGGCAGCGTGCTCGCCGCGGCGGCCGTCTGGCAGCTACCGCCGGCCGCCCGTCGTCGGGTCGCCCTGCTCACCTACGGATCCCCGCTCGCCCGTCTCTACGGCCGCTGGTTCCCCGCCTACTTCGGCCCCGGGCCGCTCACCGCCCTGCACCGTGAGGTCGACTGCTGGCGCAACCTCTGGCGGGCCACCGACCCCATCGGAGGCCCGGCCCTGCCCGGCGCCGGGCAGGACGTGGACCGCGGGCCGCTCGCCGACCCGCTCGCCTACGGGCGCAGCGCCCGTCATCCGCTGCCCGCCCCGATCCTGGGCCACGGCGACTACCAGGCCGATCCGGCCTTCGCCGCCGAACGCGACGCCCTGCTCGCCCGGTTGGACGCCGCGGCGCGGGCCGACCTGCCGGGTCAGCGGCACCCGGTCAGCAAGGAGTGGGCAGGGCGGGCAGCGCCGGCAGATCCGCCGGGAACAGCAGGGTGAGCTCGTCCGTGCTGGGCTCCGCGAGCTGGGCCACCCGGCCCGCGTGCCGCTCGACCATCGACTCGAAGGTCTGGCGGGCCGTGCGGCCGTTGCCGAAGGCCGGGCCCTTGGGCAGCTCGGCGAAGTACGTCAGCAACGCCTGCGACGTACCCTCCCCGAGCCGGTACTCGTGCTCCTCCGCCTGCTGCTCCACGATCCGCAGCAGCTCCTCGGGACCGTAGTCCCCGAAGGTGATGGTCCGGGAGAACCGCGAGGCCACTCCCGGATTCACCGTCAGGAAGCGTTCCATCTCCGCCGTGTACCCGGCGACGATCACGACGACCGCGTCGCGGTGGTCCTCCATCAGCTTCACCAGCGTGTCGATCGCCTCGCGCCCGAAATCCCGGCCCGAGTCCTCCGGCGCCAGCGCGTACGCCTCGTCGATGAACAGCACCCCGCCGCGTGCCCGCTCGAACGCCTCCTGCGTACGGATCGCCGTGGAGCCGATGTGCTCGCCGACCAGGTCCACCCGGGACACCTCGACCAGGTGCCCGCGCTCCAGCACCCCGAGGGAGGCGAGGATCTCCCCGTACAGCCGGGCGACCGTGGTCTTGCCCGTGCCGGGGGAGCCGGTGAAGACCAGGTGCCGGCGCACCGAGGCGGCCTTCAGACCCGCCTGCTGCCGCCGCCGGCCCACCTCGATCATGTCGGTGAGCGCCCGCACCTCGCGTTTGACGCTGTCCAGGCCCACCAGCGCGTCGAGCCGGCCCAGCATCTCGTCGGAACCCGGCGCGGGGGCGGCCGGAGCGTCCTGCGCCCCGTCCGCGGGCCGTGGCACGGAGGGCGGGGGCGTCGGCGCCGGCGGCGCCACCGGCCCCTGCGTCCCGGTGGCCGTACGGATGCCCGCCCGCGCCTCGGTGACGGCGCCCCCCGGGGCGGACCGGTCCGTGAGACGCGCGCCGGACTCGTCACCGGTGCACTCCACGACGGTCGGCCCGTCCTCCGCGAACTCGTAGCCCCCGCGGGCGCAGCGCTCGGTGTGGCAGCGGGTCAGCGTGGTGCGGCAGCCGTCCATGACGTGGAAGCCGAAGCCGGAACTGCCGGACACCCGGCAGGCCGTGAAGGTGCCCCGGCCGCCCGCCGACACGTAGAAGCCGGCCTCGGCGGGGGAGGTGACCGTGCACCGCTCCAGGGTGGGGTCGGCGCCCTTGGTGACGATCACACCGGTCTGCACGGCGTCGATGGTGCAGCCGGCGAGCGTGCCGCCGCTGCCGTGGTCGCGGAACCAGGCCCCGGTCGCCGCCTCCCGGATCCGGCAGTCGTCGAGCTGGGCGGTGGCCCCGTCGCTCACGGAGACGGCGGTGTTGCGCACCTGGGACAGATCGCTGTCGACGACGTCGACACGCGAGCCGCGGTCGAGCACGAACAGCGCGTCCGGTACGTCGTGCACCCGGCAGGAGTCGAGGGAGACCGTGGCCCCGTCACTGATCCACACGGCGGGATAGTCCCCCGTGCTGTCGTGGATCTCGCAGGATTCGGCGTCCACCCGGGTGCCGGGGTCCCACACGGACAGGCCGTTGCGGCCGAAACGGCGCACGGTGGTGCGGCTGAGGGTGAGGACCGAACGGGACCGCAGATCGACCGCGTTCTCCGGAATGTCGTGGATGTCGCAGCCGGTCAGGGTGAGCACTGCGTCGGTGTCGAGCGTGACCCCGTCGGCCGAGGTGCGGTGCACCGAGCAGTCCGTGAGCCGGGCCGTGGCGCGCGCGGCGATCTGCACCCCGGCGCCCTTGACCTCGTACACCTCGCAGCCCAGGGCTTCCAGCCCCGAGCCCTCGCCGGTGATTGCGATGCCCGCGCCCGTGGCGTGGTGGATGCGGCAGCGCTCCAGCCGGGGCCGGCCGCCGCCACGCACCGAGACGCCGTTCTGCCCGGCGGCCACGACCTCGCACTCCTCGAACACCCCGCCGCCGCCGTCCAGGACGGCGATGCCGACACCGGCCGGATTCTCCACGGTGCACCGCCGCACCAGCGGCCGCGCTCCGGAGCCGCGCACCTCGATGCCGGCGGCGGAATGGGTACTCACCCGCAGGTCGGTGAGCTCGGGGCAGCCGTCCTCCACCAGCAGCGCGGGCGCCGCCCGGTCCTGGCCCTCCAGGTACAGGTCCTGCACGACGGCCGAGGCGCGCACGGTCAGCGCGACCCCATCGACCGGGGCGATCCGCACCGACCCCGTACCGCCCTCGGGTCCGCGCAGGGTGACGGCATGGTCCAGGACCAGGTTCTCGCGGTAGGTGCCGGGGGCGACGGTCAGCACGTCCCCGTCTCCCGCGACGGCGAGCGCGGCGGTCAGCGTCGGATACTCACCGGAGCGGCGCCGCCACCGCGAGGTCCCGCTGTGCGTCACCTGGACCGTGCCCTGAACCATGGTGCTGTCGTGCCCCCACCCTCGTACTCGCGCTGCCGATTCGACCGATGCCACTGAAGTCTGAAGTCACCGCAGCCACCGGAGTCACTTGAGCGACCCGTCCGGCCGCTCCACCGTAGCGCGCGCGGAGCCGATGAGCTGCCAGGTCAGCTGCCCGTGCCCGCTCGGCCCCAGTCCGGCCCGGCCGCCGCCCAGGCCCGGTCCAGACGTATGTACCGCCGATGCATGAGCCGCCGTACGACCAGCCGCCGGACCGTCTCCACCAGAGTGGCCACGCAGATCGCGGCGGCCAGCCCCGCCATCCCGGCGTGGAACACGGCCGCGGACGGGTCCAGCGGTTGCCCCACCACCCTGCCGCCGGCGTCGGTCCAGATCCGGAACCGCTCGCCGGGCCGCGGTGGTTCCTCCGCGGCCGGCACCGTTCCCTCGTGGCTGCTGCCGTCCGGCGCGGTCCACGAGGCCACGATCTGCGTCCGGTGCGGGGCCGTCCGCTGTGTCGAGGTGTCGGCGCTCGCGTCCGCGGTCGTCGCCGACTCCGGGGCGGGCCGCAGCACCACCGCCGGGACGAGATGCCGCTCCTGCCGCTGCTCGTGCGCGGCCTGCTGAAGGGTACCGTCCACCCGCAGGCCCGCGACCCAGCCGACGGCCGGAGCCACCACCAGGACACACACCAGCGCGGCGAACGCCACCCACGCCTCGAAAAGATCGGTCGGCCGGCGCAGCGGATTGCGCCGCCAACGCCACACACCCATTGCTGTCCGCACGGTCCGGCTCCCCCAACCTGTGCCAGTCTCCGCCTGTCTGCGCCTCTGTCCTGACTGCTCCAACGGCTTGGTCGTGCCAGTTGGTTCCAGCCTGGGCGCCGAGCCCCTCGAAGGTGTCAATCCGGTCGGCCGGTCGCCGGTCCGCGACCACCCTCCCGCACCTCCCACCCCTGCCGTCAGAGAAGGACACGTACCTCGTCGCCGACGCGCACCGTACCGAGGCGCACCGGCACCAGCATTCGCCCGAAGGCCAGCGACCGGCCGATCCGTCGGTGCTTGGCCAGGGTCTTCAGCGGTTCCTTGCCCCGCTCGGCCGTCTCCTGGTCGGTGGTGGTGACGACGCAGCGGCCGCACTCGCGCACGCCGCGGAAGACGGCGTCGCCGATCGCGATGCGGAGCCACCCGTCCTCCGCCCAGGCCTCGGCGCCCGAAACCACCACATTGGGACGGAAACGGTTCATCGGCAGCGGACCCTCCTCCGGATGGTCCCCTTGCGCGATGAGGGAGTTGAGCGCGTCCAGCGAGGCGAGCGTGGTGATGAGCAGCGGATATCCGTCGGCCAGGCTCACCGTCTCGCCCGGCAGGGCGTAGTCCGGATCGACGGGACGACGTACCGCCGGATCATCCATGTGCACCAGCCGTACCGGCTCCCCGAGGTACGTGCTGAACCAGTCGGCCGCGGTGGTCGCCGCGGCCACGGTCTCGACCTTCTTCCCGAACAAAACCACCGGCTCCAGCGGACCCGGCTCGGGCACCTCCACGCACAGCTCCGTCATGCCCGGCGCCGTCACGGCGATCCGGCCACCACCCGCGGGACGCGCCGCGGCCAGGGCCAGGCGCGGATGACGGCGTTGGGTGATGACCGTGCCCTCGGGATCGATCAGCGCCCAACGTCGGTCCCCGGACAGACCCCAGGGCTCCACGGCCACCTCGTCGGGAGCGATCCCCGCTACCGATTTGACGGGATGGACGTGGAGCGCCTGCACGTGCAAGTTCGACATAGGGGCATCCTGCCGGCCCCTCGGCCACCCGTGTCCCGGCGCCCCGTCAGTAGCCGCGCCCCTGGTAGGGGCGGCCGTACGGGTCCTCGTACGAGGCGGCCGGCACCGGTGCGGGCACCTGCATCGGACGCGGCGCGGCCGGACGCATCGCCTCGTACCCGGTGGCCATGGCGACCGGGCGGGGCTGCTGCGGCTGGGGCTGCGGCATGTATCCGCCGCGGGCCGCCATCGGCTGCTGCTGCGGGATGTACGGGGCCGGGGCCTGCTGCAGCGGCATCGGTTGCGGGGCCGACTGCTGCTGGTACGGGTATCCGTACCCCGAGGTCTGTTGCTGCTGCTGGGGCTGGGCCGGCGGCAGTGCGGGCATCGACGACGCGAGAGCCGGCAGGTACCCGCCGCTCGAGTATCCGGCACTCGGGGACTCGTAGGCGGCCGGGACGCGGATCGGGGCGATCTGCGGGGTGCCGCGTTCGGCGACGAGGGAGTCGTAGATGGGGGTGTCCGGGAAGGAGGGCGCGGAGTAGTAACCGCCGCCATAAGTGGAGCGGGGGGAGGTCATGGGACCTAAGTTAAGCCCACGGGTTCACCGGGTCCATAGCGAGGTGTCGTCAACCCCGCCCTGACCTGCATATTCGCAGGTCAGGGCCTCACCTTTCACTTGACGTTCACGTGCACGATTCGCCACTTCCGCCCCATCTTGTTCGTACTCGTACTCACCGGTCGGGTGTTGCGCCGACTTCGTGCTGACGCAGTGTCACAACGCGATGACCTCGGATGACGCTCTTTCGTGCGGCAGTTCACGGTTTCAGGCGTCGCTGGGGCGGGCATAGGTTCGGCCCTTCCATGACGCCCCGCGCCCCCGGTAGTGCTGAACGGCCGAGTCGACGGTCATCAGGAGGTACAGCAGCGCCGTGAACGGAAGCAGCGGGGCGAGCGCGGCCGGCTGGCGGTAGTACCGGAGCATCGGCAGGTAGGTGCCCGCCATCAGCAGCCACGCCAGGCCGCCCGCCCAGGCGACGGCCGGGTGTCCGGTCATGAGGCCCGCCAGGAGGGCGGCCGGGGGCACGAGGTAGACGAGCACCAGGCCGGCCACCGTGCCGGCCAGCAGCAGGGGCTGGTGGCGCAGTTGCGCGTAGGCGCTGCGCGAGACCATCCGCCACAGGTCCGCGAGCGCGGGGTACGGGCGCACGCTGTCCACCCGCTCCGCGAGCCCCAGCCAGATCCGGCCGCCGCAGCGCTGCACCGCGCGGGCGAGCGAGACGTCGTCGATGACCGCCTGGCGGATGGAATCGGGGATCCCGGCCCGTACGGCGGAGGTGGTGCGCAGCAGTACGCAGCCGCCGGCGGCGGCCGCGGTCCGGGCGGAGGGCCGGTTGATCCGGCGGAAGGGGTAGAGCTGGGCGAAGAAGTACACGAAGGCCGGTACGACGAGCCGTTCCCACACCCCGACCACCCGCAGGCGGGCCATCTGGGAGACGAGGTCGAGGTCGGCGGAGGTCGCGGCGGCGACCAATTCGCGCAGACTGTCCGGTTCGTGGGCGATATCGGCGTCGGTGAGGAGGAGGAAGTCGGGCTCGGTGGCGTGCGCGGTGCGGGCGACGGCGATGCCGTGCCGCAGCGCCCAGAGCTTGCCGGTCCAGCCGGGTGCGGGGTCGCCGGGGGAGACGACGGTGAGCGGGAGCCCGGGATGCTCCCCGGCGAGCCGGCGCGCGAGCTCGCCCGTGCCGTCGGTGCTGCCGTCGTCGACGAGGATCACCTCCGCCTCGCCGGGATAGTCCTGGGCGATCAGCGAGGGCAGGCTCCGCGGCAACACCTCGGCCTCGTCCCGGGCCGGGACGACGATCGCGACGGACGGCCAGCGGGCGGGGGCCGTGCGGGGCGGGAGGCGGACGTCGGTCCGCCAGAACATGCCCTGGGCGAGGGTGAGCCAGAGCCAGGCGGCGAGGGAGGCGTAAGCCGCGCAGGCGGCGGTGAGGAGGCCCATGGCGGCAGTGTCCCGCGCGCCGGCGGGTGTGTCGCGCATCCCGGCGGCCCCGGGTGCGGCGACTTCCGGCGGTGGTCTCCCCACCGGAGCGGGGCGGTGTCCCGGTGCGCTCGGCCCGGCGGCCGCGCCCCCTGGAACGGTGGCCACCCGGTCCCGGTGCGACGGGGTTCCGGCCCGGGTGGAGGGGAGGTCTCCCGGCTCGGTGCGACGGGGTGCCGGCTTGAGTGCGGTGGGCTTCCGGCCCGGGTGGCGGGGTGGTCTCCCGGCTCGGGTGGCGTGGGGTCCGGCCGGGGTGTGGCCGGCTTCCGGCGGTGGTCTCCCGACCCGGGTGGGGCGGTGTCCCGGTGCGCTCGGCCGGGCGGCTGCGACCCCTGAAGCGGCGGGACTCCGGTCCGGGTGCGACGGGTTCCGGCCCGGAACGGTGGCCACCCGGTCCCGGTGCGGCGGGGTTCCGGCCCGGGTGGTGGGGTGGTCTCCCGGCTCGGGTGGGGTGGGGTTCGGCCGGGGTGTGGTGGGCTTCCTGCTCGGGTGTGACGGTTCCGGCTCGGGTGCGGAGGTCTCCCGGCTCGGTGCCGGTGCGTGTGCGTGAAGTCCGCCTCGCCGCCCCGCGACGCACGGCACCGGACGCCGCAGTGTCCGCCCCTCGGGCGACCGGCGCCACTTCGCGGGCCCGGCCCGGCGGTGGTCGTCGGTCAGGGCGAGCTCGCGGTGGTCGGTAGCGCGCCTCGCCGCGTTGTCCTCGGCCAGGGGGAGCCTCCATGGCACCGGCCACCGCCCCCGATCCGCCCTGATCGACAAGACACCCCAGGGCTTTCCCGCGCCGACGCCGGGGTGCTCCGGGCGGGGTCCGGTCGGTCGTGGGTGTTGCCGTGGGAGGGCCTCGTCGGGGCGGGGGTCGATTAAGGTGGCCAGGTGAAGATCGCACTCATGGACTCCGGAATCGGCCTCCTCGCGGCGGCCGCGGCGGTGCGGCGGCTGCGGCCGGATGCCGACCTGGTCGTGTCCTCCGACCCGGACGGGATGCCCTGGGGTCCGCGGACCCCGGCCGACCTCACCGAGCGGGCACTGGCCGTCGCCCGGGCCGCCGCGGCGCACCGTCCTGACGCGCTGATCGTCGCCTGCAACACCGCCACCGTGCACGCCCTGGACGCCGTGCGGGCCGAGCTGGAGCCGGTCATCCCGGTCATCGGGACGGTGCCGGCGATCAAGCCCGCCGCGGCCGCCGGCGGCCGTGTGGCGATCTGGGCCACCCCCGCCACCACCGGCAGCACCTACCAGCGCGGGCTCATCCGCGACTTCGCGACCGGGGCCCGCGTCACCGAGGTGCCCTGCCCCGGGCTCGCCGATGCCGTGGAGCAGGCCGACGACGCCGCCGTGGCGGCCGCCGTCGCCGCGGCCGCCGCGCTGACCCCGGCCGATGTCACCGACGTGGTGCTCGGTTGCACGCACTACGAGTTGGTCGAGGGGTCCATCCGGGCCGCCCTCGCCGCGCGGACCCAGGGTGCGGAGCTGATCTACCACGGTTCCGCCGAGCCCGTCGCGGTCCAGGCGCTGCGCCGGCTGGGCCTGCTGCCCGAGCCCGGTCTGCCCCGCACGGGTGGGCTGGTCGTGCTGCGCAGCGGCCGCGAGGGGACCCTGCCCGCCGCCGCGCTCGCGTACGCCGAAGGCCGGTCGCTCGCGGGTCAGGGCGCGCCCGTCGGCTGACGGGCCCGACCTCCCGACCTCCGCCACCGACCCCACCCCTGGCGAGACGAATCGTCTTGCGTGCGAGATGTGCCTGGTCTACCGTTACCCATGTAACGAGACGAAACGGTTCGTCTCAGATTTCCTGGAAGGGGGACCGCCCTTGCGCGCTCCACTCGCCACCACCCAGATCGTCCTGTCCGAGGTCACCAAGAGCTACGACACCCGCGTCGTCCTGGACCGCGTCAGCTGTACGGTCCGGCCCGGCGAGCGGGTCGGCGTCGTCGGCGACAACGGCTCCGGCAAGTCCACCCTGCTCCGGCTCCTCGCCGGACGGGAGCGCCCCGACCACGGAGAGGTCGCCGTCACCGCCCCCGGCGGCGTCGGGCACCTCGCGCAGACCCTCGAACTCCCGCCGACCGCCCGCGTCGGCGACGCCGTCGACCTCGCCCTCGCCGACCTGCGCGCCCTGGAGCGCCGGATCCGCGCCGCGGAATCCATACTCCACCGGGCCGAGCCCGAGGAACTCCTCGCCTACGGAGATCTCCTGGCCGCCTACGAGGCACGCGGCGGACACGATGCCGAACGGCGCGTCGCGGCCACCCTGCGCCGCCTCGGCGAACGTGCCGAGCTCGACCCGGACCGCCGGCTCGGCACCCTGTCCGGCGGTGGGCGCTCCCGGCTCGCGCTCGCGGCGACCCTGGCCGCCGAACCGGAACTGCTGCTGCTCGACGAACCCACCAACGACCTCGACGACGAAGCGGTCGCCTGCCTGGAGGAGCATCTGCTCGCCCACCGCGGCACCGTCGTCGCCGTCACCCACGACCGACTCTTCCTCGACCGCGTCACGACCGCCGTCCTCGAAGTGGACCAGGACCGCCGGACGGTACGCCGCTACGGCAACGGCTACGCGGGCTACCGCACGGGCCGCGCCGCCGAACGTGCCCGCCGGGAGCGGGAGTACGAGCAGTGGCGCGAGGAGGTGCGGGACGCCGAGCGGCTCGCCGACACCAACATCGGGCGGTTCGCCGCCATCCCGCGCAAGCTGCCGCGCGGCTTCAGCGGAGCCGGTGCCTTCCGCGCCCGGTCCCGCACCCACGGCGCCGCGAGCCGCATCCGCGCCGCCCGCGAACGCCTGGCCCGGTTGACCGAACACCCGGTCCCGCCGCCCCCGCGCCCGCTCGTCTTCACCGGCCGCTTCACCGACGGCTCGGCGGGAGCGGGAGCGGGAGCGGGAGCGGTAGTGGGAGCGGGCGCGGAGACGGGATCGGTGGAGGTCACCGACGTGGCCCTGCCGGGCCGGCTCGCACCCCTCTCCCTCACGCTGGCTCCGGGGGAGCGGCTCCTGGTGACGGGACCCAACGGCGTCGGGAAGTCCACCCTGTTGCACCTGCTCGCGGGTGAACTGGAGCCCGCGCGGGGCGGCGTGAGGACACCGCCGCAGGTCGGGCTGCTCCGACAGGACGATCCGTGGCAGCGCGAACCCCGCTCCGTCGTCGAGGTGTTCGGCCAGGAGTACGCCGACCTGGTGGCGGGTCACGGACTGCTCGCCCCGGCCGACCTCGTCCGGCCCGTACGCGCCCTCTCGGCCGGTCAGCGCCGCAAGCTGGAGCTGGCCCACCTGGTGGCGCGGCCCCTCGACCTGCTGCTGTTGGACGAGCCGACGAACCATCTGGCCCCGGCCGTGGTGGAGGAACTGGAGGCGGCCCTGGCCCACTTCGGCGGCACCCTGGTGCTGGTCACGCACGACCGGCGGCTGCGCGCGGCCTTCCCCGGGCGGCGCCTCGAACTTCAGCGGGAGCCGGCCGCCGCGAGCCGCTGAGCCAGCACGCGCAGGTCGTCCGCGTCCAGCACCCGGTCCCCGAAGCCGGGCAGCGGCACGTGCAACGTCGCCGTCCAGTGCGCGGGGACCGCCGCCCGGCCGTACCGGGCCCCGGCCAGGGCACCCGTCACCGCGGCCACCGTGTCGGTGTCCCCGCCGAGGTCCACGGCCGCCCGAACGGCTTCCGCGAAGGAGGTGGTGGTGCGCAGCGCCCACACGGCCGAGCCCAGGCAGGGCCACACCGCCCCGTTGAACTCGGTGGCCGACTCCGGATGCCAGTCGGGGGCGAGCACCCGGCCGTACCGTTCGCGGTGGGCCGGGTGCACCGCGGCGAGCGTCGCGGGCAGGGCGGCGATCGGATCGGCCCCTTCCAGGGCGACGCGGACGAGTTCGTGCAGGATCGCGGTCCCCTCCCAGGCGGCCCGGTCGCCGTGCGTAAGGGCCGCGATCCGCCGGGCGGCTTCCATGGTCCCTTCCCGCCCGGCGGGGGCGAAGTAGACCGCCGAGGTGGCGGCCCGCATCAGGGAACCGTTGCCCGCGGCCCGCGCGTTGATCTGGAAGTGCAGGGCCGCGGCCCGCTCCCAGGACTCGCCGTTGGTCAGCACGTCCTCGGTCTGCAGTCCGATGTCCTTGGGCTGCCCGGCCGCCCAGCGCCGGAACCGGTCGAAGATGTCCGGGAGTTCGAGACCGCCGCGCTCCAGCAGGGATTCCGCGACGAGCACGGCCATCTGCGTGTCGTCCGTGGCCTCACCGGGGTCCCAGCCGCCGCCCCCGGCCATCTCCGCGCCGCGTGCGCTCAGTTCGCCCGCCGCCCCGAACTCGTAGGGTGCGCCCAGCGCGTCACCGGCCGCCGAGCCGACGACGGCTCCCACCGCCCGGTCCGATCGGGTGATCATCGGGTCTCCTCCCCGCACACGGTCGCCAGCAGTTCGCGCGTGAAACGGTCCAGGTCGTCCAGGCCTGCCGCTGCCAGGGTGGCCGGGGCGCCGGTCAGCAGGTGGGGGATGGCGCCGTGCAGGGCGAGGGTCAGGGCGCGGGCCCGCTCCGGCCCGGCCGGCAGCCCGGCCGCCCGCAGCAGGTGCGCGTGCGCCGCGAAATCCGCCGCCGCGACCGGGTCCAGCAGCGCGGCCAGCCAGGGGCGGCGCGCCGCCTCGGCCTGCAGTTCCAGATACGCCAGTACGCGGGTGCGGCCCGGCCCGGCCGTGTCGCGCAGCAGCCCCGCGAGCAGGGCCGCGAGCTGCGCCGCGTCGGCGGGCCCCGCTCCGGGCCCCGCCCCCGCCCCGGCTCCGGCCCCGTCCTGGGGGCCGGGCTCCGCCAGAGCCTCGGCCAGCGCGTGGTAGCGCTCCGCGCAGCGTTCGGCCGCCGCCCGCAGCAGGGCGTCGCGGGTCGGGAAGTAGTTCTTGGCGGTGCCCGTCGGCACGGCGGCGGCCTCGTCGACGGCCCGGTGCGTCATCCCGCGCCCACCCTCCCGCGCCAGCACGGCGATGGCCGCGTCCCGCAGCCGGTCCCTCCGGTCCTGATTCACGTTGCCAGCTTAACCACAGCCGTGGTACCACAGGTGTAGTACCACGGCTGTGGTGGTCGTGGACCGGGCGGCGAAGGGGACGGCCATGAGCGACACCGTGAGCGGGCGGGCACCGGACCGGGCTGCGGGTACGGCCGTGGTCGTCGGCGCGGGGGTCGGCGGCCTCGCCACCGCCGTCGGCCTGCGCCGCGCGGGTTGGGAGGTGACCGTCCTCGAAGGGCGCACCGCGCTCGAACGCTACGGAACCGCCTTCGGGATCCACCCCACCGCCCAGACCGCCCTCGATCGGCTCGGCCTCGGCGACGCACTGCGGGCGCGGGCCGTCCCGTACCGGGGAGCCCGGATCCGGCGCCCCGACGGGAAGGTGCTGACCGCCCTCCCCCTCGAACGGATCGAACGCCGGGCGGGCCGCCCCGAACTGCTGATATCCCGGCCCCATCTCCTCGACGCGCTGCTCGCCGCGCTCGACGGCCTCGGCGGCGAGCGGATCGCGTACGGCCGGCGCCTCACCGACCCGGCCGCGCTCACCGCCGACCTGGTCGTCGGCGCCGACGGCATCAACAGCGTGGTCCGTGCGGCGTACTTCGGCCGGGCCGCCGGCCCGCGCCCGATCGGCACGACCGCCTGGATCGGCATCGCCGGATTCGAGACCGGCCTGTACGGCGAGACCTGGGGCGCGGGCCGCTTCTTCGGCATGACCCCCGTCGAGGCCGGTCGTACCAACTGGTACGCCACCGTCCCCGGGGCCGCCACCGCCCAGGAGGTGCGGGACGCCTTCGCCGACTGGCACGACCCCATCCCGCGCGTGCTCGCCGCGACCGACCCGGCGACCTGGATCCGGTACGAGATGCGCCACCTGTACCCCGCGCTCCCCGGATTCGTCGCCGACGGCCGGATCGCCCTGGTCGGCGACGCCGCCCACGCCATGACACCCAACCTCGGCCAGGGCGCCTGCACCGCCCTCCTCGACGCGGAGGCCCTGACCCGCGCCGTCGCCGCGGCCGGACCGCCCGGACCCGCCGGGCTGCCCGACGCGCTGCGTGCCTACGACACCGAGCGCCGCCGCAGCGCCCAGCGGGTCGCCTTCGCCTCCCGGAACCTGCACCGCTTCATGACCGGCCGCCACCCGGCCCTGCGCGACGCGCTCGTCCGCGGCGCGGGAGCCGCGCTGCATCGGGTGGGCGAGAGACGGTGGCGGGCAAGCGGAACGTGAGTACGCTGCTACACATGACGGGTCACCCTCCGGGTCCGCTCTGGGCGGGCCGCGCCTCCAACCGTGTGCAGTGGCTGCTCGCCGCCATCGGCGCGGCCTGTCTGGCGCTCGGCGTCGAACTCGCCGTCGACTACGCCTGGACCGCCGGCATCATCCCGCTGCTGATGTCCGTGATCGGCTGCCTCGCCGTCGGGCTGCTCATCCTCTACGGCACCCTCGCCTTCGTCCACGTCGCCGTCACCGTCGACGCCGAGGCCATGGAGGTGCGCTGCGGCCACATAGGGGTGCCCCGCCGCAGGATCCGGCTCACCGAGATCACCTCCGCCGAGTTCGTGCCCAGCATCACCCCGCAGCAATGGGGAGGCTGGGGCCACCGCTGGCGCCCCGAGAAGGGCACCGCGATCATCGTCCGGCGCGGGGAGGGAGTGGTCCTCGTACTCGACGACGGCAAGCGGTTCACCGTCACCGTCGACGACGCCGAGAACGCCGTCCGCGTCATCCGCACCCATCTGCGCGCCCTCGCCCGGTAGAGGGGTGACCCGCCGAGCGGGGCCGGGCGCTCACCGGCCCGCGAGGCGCGGGGACGTACACTCCGCCAGATGAGCAGCAGTGTCACCCGCGCGACCGGGAACGAGCCCTCGCAGTCCGCCGACGGGCCCCCGGCCGAGGCGGCCGCGCCCCCCGCGACCGCCCGGTCCGCCGAGAACCGGAAGGGGCTGTGGCTGCTGCGCGCCGTGCTCGCCACCCTCTCCGGCGTACTGCTCTACCTCAGCTTCCCGCCCCGCCCGCTGTGGTGGCTGGCCCCCCTCGCCCTCGCCCTGCTCGCCGGCTGCCTCCACGGCCGCCGCGCCCGCGCCGGCTTCGGCCTCGGGCTCCTCGCCGGACTGGGCTTCCTGCTGCCGCTCCTCGTCTGGACCGGCGAGGAGGTCGGCCCGGTGCCCTGGCTGGCGCTGAGCACCCTGGAAGCCCTCCTCATCGGCCTCACCGGCCTGGGCATCGCCCTGGTCAGCAGGCTCCCGGCCTGGCCGCTGTTCGCCGCCGCCGTCTGGGTCGCGGGCGAGGCCCTGCGGGCCCGGGCCCCCTTCGGCGGCTTCCCCTGGGGCAAGCTCGCCTTCGGCCAGGCCGACGGCGTCTTCACCCCGCTCGTCGCCCTCGGCGGCACGCCGCTGCTGTCCTTCGGCGTCGCCCTGTGCGGATTCGGTCTCTACGAAGCCCTGCGCACCGCCCGCCGCCACCCCGGCCGCACCACCGCCGCGCTGACCGCGCTCACCGTCCTCGCCCCGATCGGTGTGGGCCTCGCCGCCCGCCCGCTGGTCTCCGACGCGGCCGAGGACGGCACCGCCGTGGTCGCCGTCATCCAGGGCAACGTGCCCCGCCTCGGGCTCGACTTCAATTCCCAGCGCCGGGCCGTCCTCGACAACCACGTCAAGCGCACCGTCCAGCTCGCCGAGGACGTCCAGGCCGGACGCGCCCGGAAGCCCGACTTCGTCGTCTGGCCGGAGAACTCCTCCGACCTCGACCCGTACGCCGAGCCCGACGCCCACGCCGTCATCGACCGGGCCGTCAAGGCGATCGGCGTGCCCGTGGCCATCGGCGCCGTGGTGGCCCCGGAGACGGGCCCGCTGCGCAACACGATGATCCTGTGGGACCCGGTCAAGGGCCCCACCGTGACCTACGACAAGCGCAAGATCCAGCCCTTCGGCGAGCGCATCCCGATGCGCTCCGTCGTCCGCCTCTTCAGCTCCGACGTGGACCGGGTGCGTCGCGACTTCGGTCCCGGCAAGGAACCCGGCGTCTTCGACATGGCCGGCAGCGGCGTCGGCATGGTCACCTGCTTCGAGGCCGCCTTCGACGACGCCGTCCGTTCCACCGTCCAAGCAGGCGCCCAGGTGATCGCCGTACCGAGCAACAACGCCACCTTCGGCCGGACCCAGATGACCTACCAGCAGCTCGCCATGGACCGGATCCGTGCCGTCGAGCACAGCCGGACCGTCCTCGTCCCCGTCACCAGCGGGGTCAGCGCCGTCATCCGCCCCGACGGGAAGATCGTCTCGCAGACCGAGATGTTCACCGCGGACGCGCTGGTCGCCGAGATCCCGCTGCGCTCCGGCCGCACCCCGGCCACCGTCGTCGGCCCGCTCCCGGAGTACGCGCTGCTCCTGCTGGCCGCGGGCGGCCTCGGGTGGATCCTGAACCGCCGGATCCGCTCGCGCCGCGCCGCCTGACGCCGGATTCCGGCCGGCGGCCTCGTAGGGTCGGGGCATGACCACACCCGATTTCATCCGCCGGATCCGCGCCACCGCCGGGCATCAGCTGCTCCTGCTGCCCGGCGTCACGGCCATCGTCTTCGACGACCTCGGCCGGGTGCTGCTCGGCCGGCGCTCCGACACCGGGCACTGGGCGGTGGTCGGCGGAATCGCCGAGCCGGGGGAGCAGCCCGCCGAGACCGCCGTGCGCGAGGTGTACGAGGAGACGGCGGTGCGCTGCGTGGTCGAGCGCGTGGTCCTCGTCCAGATGACGGAGCAGATGACCTACCCCAACGGGGACATCTGCCAGTTCCAGGACATCACCTTCCGCTGTCGGGCGACGGGTGGCGAGGCACGGGCCAACGATCACGAATCCCTCGAAGTGGCCTGGTTCGATGTGGACGCTCTGCCTCCGCTGGATCCCTTCGGCCTGGACCGGATCCACCGGGCGCTGCGCGACGAGCCGACCTGGTTCGAGGCCCCCGGCGTTCTCGACTGACTCCCGGGCCGGCGATGTGAGCCGGGCATACGTGAGCTGTAAGGTTCCGCTGATCCAGAGCGGTAATCGGACAGTCGTACATTCAAGGGGGCGGTCGAGGGATGACCTCGCGCAGTACAGCCGGTGTGTCCGAGACGGGTGGCCAGGGTCGCGCGGCGGCCGGAGCGGCTCCCGGTGGGCGCCTGGCGGTCCTCGACGGGATCAGGGTCCTCGCCGCGCTCGGCGTGCTCTTCTACCACTACTTCGCCCTCGAGAGCGCCTGGGGAAAGGCGCCCGCGGAGGTCTTCCCGCACGCCCACCGGTTCGCCGTCTACGGCTGGCTCGGCGTCGAGATATTTTTCCTGGTCAGCGGGTTCGTCATCTGTATGAGCGCCTGGGGCCGCAGCGTGGGCGACTTCGCGATGTCCCGGATCTCCCGGCTCTTCCCCGCCTACTGGGCGGCCGTGGCCTTCACCTCCCTCGTGCTGTTCCTCTCGCCCGAGATCAGGGCGGTCAGGGGGTTCAGCGACGTCATGGTGAACCTGTCGATGCTCCAGGGTGGCGTCGGGGTCCCGAACATCGACGACGCCTACTGGACGCTCTTCGTCGAGCTCAAGTTCTACGTCCTCTTCGCGATCGTGGTCATGCGCGGCGTGACCTACCGCAACTGCGTCCTGTTCTGTGCGGTCTGGACGCTGGCCGGCGTCGTGGCCCCCAGCGCGGACAGCGGCGTGCTGTCCTTCTTCGCGTCCGCGTCCTCGTCCCCCTACTTCATCGCCGGCATCGGCTTCTACCTGATGCGCCGCTTCCGGCCGAACGCCGTCCTGTGGGCCGTCGTAGGCGTCCAGTTCCTGCTCGCGCAGCACTACGTGCACGCCCGCATGATCTCCAGCCTGGGCCGGGCGGCCACCGAACGGACGCCCGCCTGGCCCGCCCATCTGGTCATCGCGCTCGGCTTCGCCCTGATGGCGGCCATCGCGCTCGGCGCCCTCGACGGCGTCCGCTGGCGCTGGCTCCCGCACGCCGGAGCGCTCACCTACCCGCTCTACCTGATCCACATGATGGCCGGGCTCACCCTCATCCATCACTTCCGCCGCGACGTTGCTCCCGTACCCCTGGTCATCGCGGTGACCGCCACGATGCTGGCGCTCGCCTGGCTGATCCACCGGCTCGTGGAACGCCCGCTCGGCCGACGGCTGCGCGACGGACTGCGCCGCGGGCTGCGCGACATCCGGGCGGACAGCTCCCGCGGTCCGTCGATCGAACTGCTCCCGGCGCAGCCCTCCGCCCCCGACGCGGAACGCATCCCGGCCGGCCGCTGGTCCCGATGACGACGGAGGGGTAGCGGCCGGCCGGGCTGTGCCGGTGTCCCCTGACGCGGCGGGGATCCTTCGACCCGCAGCGGTGCACCGCTGCGGGTCGCCTCAGCCCGGGGTCGGCGTGAACTCCACACGCACGGACTTCGGCCCGCGGGTGAAGACACCCTGCTCGGCCGGGTCGTACCCGTCGGCCGGTCGCATGTCCGGCAGTGCGTCGAGGAGCTGGTTCGTGGCGATCTCCACCTCCGCCTTGGCCAGCAGCGCTCCCACGCAGAAGTGCCGTCCGAGGGCGAACGCCAGGTGGTCCGCGGCCGCCGAGAAGGCGGTGGTCGTCGTCAGGTCGTCGCGGAGGATGTCGAACCGGTCCGGTTCGGCATACCGGTCCGGATCGCGATTGGCCGCTCCGATCAGGCAGGTGACGGTGGCTCCGGCGGGGACGGTGCCCCCGCTCATCGGGACGTCGGTGCCGGCCTGACGCATGATCATGTGGACCGGTGGGCTGTAGCGCAGGGTCTCCGCGAAGGCCCGGTCGATGAGTCCCCGGTCCTGCCGGACCGCGTCGAGCTGCCGTGGGTCGGCCAGGAGGTTCGCGAAGAGGGCGGCGACGGCCTTGTCCGTGGTCTCGGCCCCCGCGGTCAGGAGCAGGCTGCAGAAGGCCTTGATGTCCTCGTCGCTCATGCTCACGCCGTCGACCTCGGCGGTGCAGAGCGCGGAGAGCAGGTCGTCGCCGAGGTGGCTGCGTCGTTCGCGGATGACCGGCAGCATGTACGCGGCGAACTCGGCCTGGGCGCGGGTTCCGGCCGCGGCGCACTCGGGATCGCCGGACAGGTTGCCGGTGAACGCCACGAACGCCCGGTACCAGCCGCCGATGTGCTTCTGGCCGGACCGGTCCAGTCCGAACATGTCGGCGATGACCGTGATGGGGAAGTGCGAGGCGAAGCCGCTGACGAGGTCCACGGACCCGGTCCCGCGGAAGCCGTCGATCAGCTCGCGGGCGTTGCGTTCGATGAGCGGTACGACCTTCTCCCGGAGCTCGTGGCCGCGGAACGCGGGGGCCACCAGGGCGCGCCGGGTGGCGTGCTCGCGGCCGCTCATCTGGAGCAGGGTCTTTCCGTGCACGGGCTCCGCCTGCCAGGCGTAGTTGTCCGTGGTGAAGAGCGACTCCTTGTCCTTGAACACCCGCGCCACGTCCTCGTAGCGCGCGACGAGGTAGCTCTGCGTCGCCTCGTGCCACACGAGCTCCGGGCTGTCGCGCAGGGCGCGGTACGTCGGGTACGGGTTCTCGGCGAACTTCTGCGACAGGATGTCCGGGACGTTGTGCGCGGCGGTCATGGAGTTCCCCCCATCAGCTCGGCCTCCGGCGCGCCGGCCCTGCCGGCTCCGTCTTCGCCCCGGTATGCCGGACACCGGTCCGACGCGCTGGGAAGGCCTGCGGATTACGGTCCGGTCGGTGGTGTCCGTTCAGCTGAACGTCTTCAAGGAAACACCACACCGACCCCCGTCGCCAGGGCTTCCGCGGCTATGCCTGAACGGGGTCCCCGCCGCCCGCGACATGAGGCGATCCCTGGGGTTCGACGGACTCCTGGGAGTTCATCGGCGACGCCCGGATGACACACCTGGACGGTTGTTCGACCCTTCGACCCTTCGACCTCGGCGCTCGACGGCCTCAGGACCGCGCCTGCCGGTACAGCTCCGCCGCCCGCTCGCCCAGGACCGCGCTGTACGAGACCTCCGGGACGCTCCCGCCGCCCTCGTAGCCGCCGAGCACCCCGACCAGCACGCCGTCCACCAGCCAAGGGCTGCCGCTGGTGCCGCCGGTGAGGTCCGGGCAGCCGATCCGGCGTTGGGTCGCCGAGAAGAGGTCGGTGGTGTTCGCGCAGCGCACCGGGGCATCCAGGCTCCGCGGATAGCCGATGATCGTCACCAGAGCGGCGTCCGGCTGCTCGGCGGCGACCCCGAAACCGCCCACGAGGTCCTCCACGGCCTCGGTCCGCCCGCCGTCCACCGGGGCCACCGTCGCGAAGGCGATGTCGTCGTCCGGGTCCTGGCCGTCGGTCCAGCCCGGGGCGAGGTACGCGCCGGTGAGCTTCCAGAATCCGTACGGGGCCTTGCCGTCGCGGTAGCCCGGCGCGAAGAGGGTGGTGTCCGGGCTCTCCAGGCAGTGCGCGGCCGTGGCGATCACATCGCCCCGTTCGCTGTGCACCACCGAGGCGGTGCAGTGGTGTCCGCCGTCCGGCCCGCCCGCGAAGATCGCCCCCACCCGGTCGGTGGTCGCGCCGGCCGGGGCCTCCGCGGTCACGCCGAGCGGCGGTCCGGCGTCGGGCACGTCCACGCCCAGCAGCGCGCCCATCGCGGCCAGCGCGAGCAGGATCCGGGACGCCCGCCGCGCACGGGTGCGCCGGGCCGTTCGGGGGAGCGTGGAGTGGATCATTTTTCCACCCTGCCCCCCGAACCTATGTCCGGAGGATGGTGTTCCGTATGAATCCCCTGTGAATCCTGTGAAGCTGGTGTGAAGGCCGGGGCATGCCCGGACAGGCCCCGCTATGTCGGATGTCGGCACCGATCGGCGGCTATCCCCGCCGCTCGTAGACCGTCACCCGACGCCCCCGCAGCTGCCGGTCCGCCACCACCGCGAAGTGCTCACGCAGGACCGCCGTCTTGGCCTTGTCCCGGTCCGCCGACGGCGGCTTCGCCACCTTGTCCGCGTCCGTCACCAGCAGCACCCGCCGCTGTCCCAGCAGCGCCGCCCGGATCCGCGCCGGGTCCTCCTCCTCGCCCTTCAAGGTGGCCGAGGCGGCCGGGGACACGGCCAGCGCCACATCGGCCAGCCCTGCGAAGGCGCCGGGCGAGACCAACGCCGTGTCCCGCCGCGCGGCCGGCACGAACAGCACCGCGTCCCCGTCCCGCTTCAGCCCGGCCACCTCGCCGGCCACCGCGAGCACGTCGTCGATCCGGCTGGCCGGGGCCCGCTTGTCCAGTTCCACCGGCAGCAGGGCCAGCACCGAGACACCGACCACGCCCGGCACCACCAGCCCCGCCGCCCTCGGCAGGCGCGGCGCGCAGGCCCGTACGGCGGCCCCCAGGGCGGCGCCGATCAGCAGCGCCAGCCCCACCATGCTGAACAGCACGTACCGGTCCTGGAACAGCGGCTGCACCAAGGACAGCCCGATCAGCCCGAGCTGCGGCACCGCCAGCAGCGGCAGGCCCACCGCCGCCACCGAGAGCGCCTTGCGCTCCGCCCGCCCGGACCGGCCCGCCCACGCGCCCAGGCCGCCGACCGCCAGGAGGATCCCCGGCCCGATCAGCATGGTCCAGGTCAGTGGCGGTATCCAGGACACCTGCTCGGACTGGCGGCGGCTGAACAGGATCAGCGGCAGCGCCCCCGCCACCGCGCCCGAGCCGTACGCCGCCCAGCGCAGCCATATCCGCCGCCCGGCCCGCACCCACCCCAGGGTCGCCGCGTGCGCGGGCAGGACCAGCAAGGACAGCCAGTTCAACAAGGCGCACACCAGCACGGCGATCCCGTACGCCGCCCAGCGCGGCCAGGCCCGCCGCCCGGGCCCACGCTCCAGGAGCGAGACCAGCAGCAGGGTCGAGAGCCCGGCCCCCGCCGCGACCAGCGCGTACGGGCGGCCCTCCTGGAGGTAGAACTGGACCGCCGGCAGCAGCCCCAGGGTCAGCCCACCGCCGAGCCCCGCCCAGAACCCGGCCAGGCGCCTCCCGATCAGGGCCACGCACGTCGCGGCGGCGGAGACGGCCAGCACCGACGGCAGCCGCAGGGTCGTCGTACTCGCCCCGAAGACCTCGAAGAGGCCGTGCATCAGCAGGTAGTAGAGCCCGTGCACGGCGTCCACGTTCGCCAGCATCGCCCAGATCTCACCCGCCGACCGCCCTGCCACCTGCCAGGTCGCCGCCTCGTCCCGCCACACGCTGTCCTGCCGGGAGAGCCCCCACAGACCGAGCCCCAGGGTCCACACGAGGGGGACCAGCCACACCAGAACGCGCCGCCGACGGGATTCGGGTATGTGGGGTATGTCGGAAGGCATGAAGGTGTGCGGATCCTCGGCGCGGGGTGTCGGCGGAAAGCACAGTCTATGGACGCCACGGACGGTTTCCGGACCGGGTGTTGTGCACCACGGAGCGTGATCGTCCGGCCCCTCCGCCCCTAGCCTCGCCGCAGGAGCACGAACGAGGGGCGGTACCCGGTGAACTGGCTCATCCACGACTACCGCGAGAGCGATCTCGCGGCAGTGGTCCATCTGATCGACACCACGGCCGAACTCGGCCAGGAGTCCGTCTTCTCGCTCGCCGAATGCATCAGCGCGCTGACCGACCGCCAGCCCTGTGTGGTCGCCGTCCACCAGGGCGTCCCCATCGGCGCGGCGCTCGCCTGCGTCACCGGCGAACGGGCCTGGGTCATGCGCATCGCGATCGCCGCCGGCTGGCGCGGCCGGGGCCTGGCCAGCGCCCTGCTCGTGGAACTGGAACGACGGCTCATCGCCGCCCGCGTCGGGCGCATCGCGTACGTCCTGCCGGAGGAGGACATGCTCGGCGAGGGCCTCCTCAACGCCGGATACACCCGGCAGCCGGCCGTCGCCTACTTCGAGAAGACCGAGCCGCTGCACGGACCGGCGGCCGGCCTCCTCGACGACCTGGGCGGCCGTTTCCTCCCCAACGACCTGTGGGCCAAGGTCGCCGGCATGGAGAAGGAGAAGGACCTCATCGAGCGGCGCGTGGTACTGCCGCTCGCCGAGCCCGAACGGGCCGCCTCGCACGGCGTGCGGCCGCCGCGCGCCATCACCCTCTTCGGGCCGCCCGGCACCGGCAAGACCACCTTCGCCCGGGCCATCGCCTCCCGGCTCGGCTGGCCCTTCGTGGAACTGCTGCCCTCCCGCCTCGCCGACGAGGGCAACCTGGCGGCCGCGCTGCGCGACGCCTTCGCCCGGATCGCCGAGCTGGAGCGCGTCCTCGTCTTCATCGACGAGGTCGAGGAGATCGCCCCGGTGCGCACCGAGCCCGCCCAGCCCGGCGGGATCCACGGGGTGACGAACGAGCTGCTGAAGCTGATACCGGGCTTCCGGGAGGGCGACGAGCGGCTGCTGGTGTGCGCCACCAACTCCATCCGCTCCCTGGACCCGGCCTTCCTGCGGCCCGGGCGCTTCGACTACCTCATCCCGATCGGCACCCCCGACGCCGGCGCGCGCGCCGCGATCTGGTCCCGCTACACGGCGGGCCGCGCGGACATCGACGTGAACGCCCTGGTGGCGGCCACCGAACTGTTCACCCCGGCCGACATCGAGCACGCGGCGCGGATCGCGGCGCAGGTGTCCTTCGAGCGGGACCTGGAGGCGGTGGGCGCGCGGGGCGCGGCGGCCGCACAGCTGGGCGCGACCACCGAGGACCACCTGGCGGCGGTCCGGCAGTGCCGGCCGACGGTCACCCCGGCGATGACGGGCGAGTTCGAGGCGGACATCACCGCCCACGCCCGGTTCTGACCCCGGTCGACCCCTGACTTCCGTCCCCCGGTTGCGGCGGGGGCGGAACGCGGAACGGCCCGCGGCCACGCACGGACGTGGCCGCGGGCCTCCCGCGCGATCGGCAGTCCCTCGGCCGCACGGCCGAAAGCCCGCTCGGCTACCGTCACCGCATGGGCTTCGTCATCTTCATGACCCTTCCCGGTCTGGCTCTGGTGCTCACCGCCGTGGCCTTCCTCGACCTGGCACTGGTCCGCGCGGGCCGCGCCGGACTGCTGCCCTGGCGGTGGAACGGCCGCCAGGGGCAGATCTCCGCCACCGGCTTCGAGCAGCTCCACGCCAGCTTCTCGCCGGGCAAGCAGAACGAGCTCAAGGAGCGGCAGAGCGCCCTCGTCATGCGCGACGACGAGGAGGACGGCGCACCGCCGCGCACCCGGGTCGACCTCGACGGCGGGCGCGCCGTCATCCGACTGCCCGGCGCCGGCACCGCGGCCGCGCCGACTACGGGGTACAGCGGTACGTGAAGTCCACCGCGGCCGTGCGTTGTCCGGGCGACACCAACTGCAGCTCCGCCTTCGCCGGGTAGCTGCCCGTGCCCTTGAAGGTCCACAGCAGGTGCAGCCGGGCCTCCCGCTGCCCGCGCGGCACCCGCTCGGTCAGCTGCTCGGACCGGGTGCCGTCGCTGCGCACCCACCGGTAGGTGAGGATGCCCGGGCGCCCGTTGGTCGCCACGACGGCCACCACATCGGCCGCCGCGTCACAGTCCGGGCCCTTGGGATCCGTACGGACGGCCACGTCCTGGACCTCGATGCCGGGCCCGAACCGCTGCCAGCCGAGGTACGCGAGGACCCCGGCCAGGACGAACGCCGCCAGCGCGTACCGCCGCAGGCCCGCCAGGCGGCGCCGCCGGGGCGCGGGTACGACGGCCGTCACGGCGTCGAGGGGGAACGGCGCGGGCATGGCCGCGGTGACCCCGGGACCGAACCGGAGCACGGAGCCCTCGACCCGGTCGGGAACCACCGGTTCGGGCGCCGTCATCCTCTTCGTCGCGTCCGGGGGGCCGCTGAACCAGTGGCTGCCGAGGACGGTGGCGCTGTAGTCGTCGCCCTCGGGGGCGCCGGAACCGCTCATCGGGGCACCTCCTGATCCTTGCAGCGCAGCAGGTACTGCGAGGCCGACGCGGACTTGTTCCCGGCGGTGGGCTTGGTGGTGACCCGGACCCCGCCGTAGCAGCCGGTGCCCTTGCCGAAGGTGTGGGACCTGACCTGGGTGACCGTCGATCCGGCCGGGACGACGAAGGGCGCATCGACGCCGTCGGGGACGGAGTAGGAGCCTTGTGCCCGGTCCCGGAACCACTCCACCGTCACGGTGACCGAGCCGGCGCCCTGGGAGGTGACCGAGATGGTCGCGTCGCCCTGGTAGACCCCGGTCCTGAGCGACACGGAGACGTCCGAGACCTTCAGCGTGGGCGTCGGTGTCGGGGTCGGCGTGGGCGACCAGCTCACCGTCGGCTTCGGGGTGGGACTCGTCGACCAGGACGCAGAGGCGGACGGCGACGCGGACGCGGACGGTGAGGGGCTCGGGGACGCGGAGGGGCTCGGACTCGGCGACGGGGAGGCGGACCCGCTCGGGCTCGGGTTCGCGCTCGGCGAGGCCGAGCCGGGCGGGGCCGCGCTCGTCGTGGCGAAGGCGCTGACCGCCGAGGCCGCGTCCGGGGCCGCGCCGATCGCGTCCGTCGTCAGGACCAGTACGGTTCCCAGCACGAGCGCCACGCCCGCCGCGAGCCAGCCGCGACGGCCCGGAGCCCAGCCGGAACCGCCGGGCACGGTGGTCGTGGCGACCGCCGTGGTACCCGCCGCCGCGCCGCCCGCCGAGGGGAACAGCAGCGGCAGCAGGGCGGCCAGCGCCGCCAGCTTGCGCTGACCGCGTTCCTCCCACTCGGGCCCGTACGCCGCCAGCGCCACGCCCTCCAGCTCGGCCACGAACGCCTCGGCGTTCTCCGGCCGCTGCTCGGGCACCTTCGCGAGGCCGCGCCGGATCAACGGGCGTACGGGTTCGGGCGCCTCGGTCTCCGGGACCGGCGCCTCGATGTGCTGCACGGCGAGCTCGGCGAAGTTCTCCCCGTCGAAGGGCTTGCGGCCGGTGAGGCACTCGAAGAAGGTCGCCGTCGCCGCGTACACGTCGGCCGCGGGCGAGGCCGGCCGACCCTGCCACTGCTCGGGAGCCATGTAGGCGGGGGTTCCGGCCACGCCGGGCGTACTGCCCCGGTTCGCCGCGATCCCGAAGTCCACCAGCTTCGACGAGCCGTCCGGCGCGACCAGCACGTTCTCCGGCTTGTAGTCGCGGTGGACCACGCCCGCCCGGTGCGCCGCCGCGAGCCCCAGCAAGGAGCCCTTGAGGACCACCAGCGCGGCCTCGGCGTCGGCCCGCCCGGACTGCTTCAGCAGGGCGCGCAGGGAGATCCCGTCCACCAGCTCCATGACGATGGCGGCGCCGCCGGACGCCTCCACGTACTCGTACAGCCTGACCACGTACGGGGTCTGCAGCCCGCCCAGGAGGCGGGCCTCGGCCCGGAACTCGCCGACGAAGGCCGGGTCCTGGCGCAGCCGGTCGCTCAGGTACTTCACCGCGACCGGGGTGCCCGTACCGTCGTGGACGGCGAGCACCACGCGGCCGCTGCCGCCCGAGCCGAGCTCGCGGACCTCGGTGTAACCGGGGACCGACCAGGCCGCCCTCGTGTCCTTCATCGTTCCCGCCCCCTGCCTGTCGTACGGCGCCGCCGCGTTCGCTCGGACGTCCGGTCCGGGACCGCTGTCCGCCGGCCTCCCCGGGCCGGACGCCCCAAGGGACGTGGTTTCCGCCGTGGCCGGTTCCCAACCACGGCGGATGGCTCAGGCCGCGGCCGACAGCGCGCCGATCATGGCGTGCAGCCGGTCGGCCGCCGCCTGCCCGAAGGCCGGATCGTTGATGTGCGTGTCGTAGTCGTAGAGCCTGGTGGCACTTCCCCGCAGGCCCTCGCGCAGCGCCGAGAACAAGGCCCGGTCCGCGTCGGCGTCATGGTAAGGCCCGCCCGGCGCGCCGAGCGTGGACAGTCCACGGAGCGGGACGCAGACCGCCGTGGGTCCGTGCGCCACGCGCAGTTTGGCGGCGACCCGGCGGCCGAGTTCCGCGCACTCGGCCGGGGTCGTACGGGTCACGGTGATGGACGGATTGTGGACGTGGACCCCCCGCTCGCGGACCTGCGGGGGCAGGTTCTCCAGCGGGCCGAACTTCACCATGTCCAGCGCCCCCAGGCTCACCACCTGCGGGATTCCGGCCCGCCCGGCCGCGCTGAGCCGATCCGGGCCCGCGCTGAGGATGCCCCCGCACAGGTCGTCGGCCAGCTCGCTGAGGGTGAGGTCGAGGACCCCGGCGAAGACTCCCTGGCCGGCGAGGGTCTCCAAGGTGCGGCCGCCGGTGCCGCTGACGTGGAAGACCAGCACCTCGTAACCGAGTTCCGTCAGCCGCTCGCGCGCCGCGTCCACCCCGGCCGTGGTCACGCCCGCCATGCTCGCCGCGATCAGGGGGCGGCCGCCCGTGCCCAGCCGGGGCGGTCGGCCCTCCGGGGAGGTGCGGGCGTAGGACCTGGCCATCCCGATGATCGCCGCCACGGCGTTCGCCAGGATCGGTGCGGAGACGCTGTTGATCCCCGCGATGTCCACCACGCTGTACATCATCGTGATGTCCGAGGAGCCCACGTAGGGGCGGACGTCACCGGACGCCATGGACGAGACCATCAGTTTGGGTACGCCCAGCGGCAGGGCGCGCATCGCCCGGGTGGCGATGGAGGTGCCGCCGCTGCCGCCGATGGCGAGCACCCCGTGCAACCGGCCCTCGGTGTGCAGGCGTAAGAGGGTCGCCTCCGCGCCCCTCGCCATGGTGGTCACGGCCGCACCCCGGTCGGCGGCCGTGCGCAGTTCCGACAGTTCCGTGCCCGCCGCCCGGGCCACCGCGTCACGCGGGACGTCGGCGGGCACCCGGGGTTCGCCCATGATTCCTGTGTCGACCAGTACCACTTCGACGCCGGCGCGCAGCAGCCTCTCGCGCAGCCAGCCGTACTCCACACCCTTGGTGTCCAAGGTTCCCACCAGCACGACGTTCGTCATGTGTGCAATGTCCATGCAGGTAAGGGTGTTGGCAAGTGCAAGTGTGGGTCAAACCTTCAGGAGCCCCAACAGTCGCTCCAGGAAGGGAAGTTGGGAGGGGATCAGCATGTTTTGCGCCAGTGTCGGAGCGAACCAGGCCACCTTGTCCAGCTCCGGGAAGTCCTGGACGTTCCCGGAGTGCGGCGGCCACTCCATCGAAAAGGTCCCGGGCACCATCAGCGCGGGGTCGAGATCCGCCTCCACCGCCCAGATGGTCACCAGCTTTCCGCTGGTCAGCCGCACCTCGCCCAGCGGCAGGTACGTGCCCTCCGGCGGGGGCAGCCCGATCTCCTCCGTGAATTCCCGACGGGCCGCGTCCCGCGGAGTCTCCTCCGGTCCGTATTCACCCTTGGGGATGGCCCAGCCACCGGCTTCCCGCCCGGCCCAGAGCGGGCCGCCCATATGTCCGAGGAGTACCTCGACACGGGACTCCGCCTCCGGACCGGTCCGCCGGAAGAGGAGCAGTCCGGCACTGCGTTTGTGCGTCATGGGTCCATCCATGCCCCGTACGGACCCCTGCCAATGACGTGCGGTACGCGTTTCGCCGTCAGTGGTCGTGCGGTCCCTGCCGGTGGACCGGACCGTGCGCGTCCGCGCAGTGGGCGTCGGACGCGCC
Organism: Streptomyces virginiae; assembly: GCF_041432505.1. Taxonomy (GTDB): domain Bacteria; phylum Actinomycetota; class Actinomycetes; order Streptomycetales; family Streptomycetaceae; genus Streptomyces; species Streptomyces virginiae_A. Next base: position 1,179,287 of record NZ_CP107871.1, on the reverse strand, counting down.
GCCGCCCGCGCGGCCGACCGTCAGGAGGGAGTCCTGCGCGTGATCCACCTGCAGGGTGGTGTGCGTGATCCCGTACTCCTTGTCGAGCAGCGCCTCCAGGTCCCGGCGGACGGCGTGGCAGTCGCCCGCCGGCTCCACCAGCACGTGTGCGGACAGCGCCGCCTGACCCGAGGTGATCGTCCAGATGTGCAGGTCGTGCACCTCGGTGACGGGCGGGTGCCCGGCCAGCCGGTCGCCGACCGCGTCCGGGTCCACATGGGCCGGAGCGGCCTCCAGGAGGATCCGACCGGACTCGCGGACCAGTCCGTAGCCCGCCTTGAGCATCAGCACCACCACGACCAGCGTGGCGATCGCGTCCGCCTGCCGGAAACCGGTGGTCAGCACGATCACACCGGCGATCGCGGTCCCGATGAAGGCGAACAGGTCGTTCAGGATGTGCTGGTAGGCGCCCTCGACGACGAGCGTGGAACGGTTCGCCCGGGAGATGCACCAGGCCGCGGCCACATTGACGACGATGCCCGCGAGCGCCGTCACCACGACCAGCCCGCCCTCCACGGGCGGCGGGTCCATCAGCCGCCGCACCGCCTCGTACGCCAACCAGAGCCCCAGCAGGATCAGCGTCAGCCCGTTCGCCTGGGCGGAGAGTATCTCCGCCCGCTTGAGGCCGTACGTGAAACCGCCGCGGGCCGGGCGCGCGGCCAGCCGCATGGCGATCAGCGCCAGGACGATCGAGACGGCGTCCGTCAGCATGTGGGCCGCGTCCGAGATCAGGGCCAGCGAGTTGGCCATGACACCGATGACCACCTCGACGGCCATGAACCCGCCGATCAGGGCGAGCGCGATCGCCAGCCAGCGCCGGTCGGCGTCCGCCGACACGCCGTGGCTGTGCCCTCCGGGTCCATGGCCGTGGCCATCCGACCCCGGTCCGTGTCCGTGGCCGTCGTGCGCGTGGTCGTGCCCACTCATGGCGTCCCCCGTCTCGTCGCGGCACCCGTGTGTTCGGTTCCGTCGCGTGAAGTGAAGCGCACCCCGGCGGGATCGGCAAAGGCTGCAACGGGGACCGTTGTCATTACCCATAAGAGGGCTCTGACCTGCGACGATGCCCGACCGGTGCCGGACCTTCGGGATCGTGGGAAAATCTGGTCATGGTCCAGCGCCCCGGTGTGCCGACCGCGCCCCAGCTCGTCCTCGTGACCGACTGGGGCGCCACCGAGATGGATCCCGACCGGATCTACCACGTCGGTCGGGACCCCCTTTGCGAGATCTGCCTCGACGACGCCCGCGTCTCCTGGCACCACGCGATCCTGCGTCCGGACGGCGACCACTGGACGCTGGAGGACGAGGGCAGCACCAACGGCACCTACGCCGACGGCCACCGGGTCCACGAGTGGAGCGTCGGCGTCGGCACCGAACTGCGCTTCGGCAGTCTCGACGACGGGCCGCGCGCCGCCGTCATCGGCGCCGCCCCGCCGGAGGCGCCCCCGCCACCTCCACCGCCCCCGCCTCCCCCCGCGGCGGGCACGGGCCGGCCCTCCCAGGTCGCGAACCCGTCCATGACCGGCACCTACCGGCAGCCGACGACCGTACGACCGCTGCCCGTCCGCACCACCGTCCGCATCGGTCGAGCCCCCGACAGCGACCTCGTCGTCGACGACCTCACCGTGTCCCGCCGGCACGCCGAACTGCACGCCCTCGCCGACGGCAGCTACGAGATCGTCGACGTCGGCAGCCACAACGGCACCTACCTCAACGGCGCCGCCGTCACCCGGGCCACCCCCGTCACCGAGGGCGACATCGTCGGCATCGGCCACTCGGTCTTCTGCCTCGTCGGCGACCAGCTCCAGGAGTACGTGGACACCGGCGAGGTCTCCCTCGACGTGCAGGACCTCACGGTCGTCGTCGACCGCGGCCGCAAGACCCTCCTCGACGGGGTCTCCTTCCCGGTCGGCGCCAAATGCCTGCTCGCCGTCGTGGGCCCCAGCGGAGCCGGCAAATCCACCCTGCTCGGCGCACTGACCGGCCTGCGCCCCGCCGACCGGGGCACCGTCCTGTACGACGGGCGCGACCTCTACCGCGACTACGCCGAGCTGCGCAGCCGTATCGGCCTCGTCCCGCAGGACGACATCCTGCACTCCCAGCTCACCGTCCGGCGCGCCCTCACCTACGCCGCCGAACTGCGCTTCCCGCAGGACACCGCCCAGGCCGAACGCCAGGCCCGGGTCGACGAGGTGATCGGTGAACTCGGCCTCGAACAGCGCGCCGACCTGCCCATCCACAGCCTCTCCGGCGGCCAACGCAAACGCGTCTCCGTCGCCCTGGAACTGCTCACCAAGCCCTCCCTGCTCTTCCTGGACGAGCCCACCTCCGGCCTCGACCCCGGCATGGACCGCTCGGTGATGAACATGCTGCGCGACCTCGCGGACGACGGCCGCACGGTCATCGTCGTCACCCACAGCGTGCTCAACCTCGAAGGCTGCGACCGCCTCCTGGTCCTCGCGCCCGGCGGGCGCATCGCCTACTTCGGCGCCCCCGGAGAAGCCCTCGACTTCTTCGGCTTCGACCAGTGGCCCGAAGCCTTCGAGGCCTTCGAGAACCAGCGCGACCGCGACTGGGCCGGGGAGTACCGGGCCTCGCCGCTGCAGCGCCGCCACATCGACGCCGTCGCCGGCCTGCCCCCGCTCACGACCCAGGCCGAGCGGGCCGCAGGCGTCCCGCCGCACCCTCCACCCAAGGCCCAGAGCTGGGGCTCCCAGCTCTCCACCCTGATCCGCCGGTACGCCGCCGTGCTCCGGTCCGACCGCACCTTCCTGGTCATCATGGTCGCGCTGCCGTTCGTCATGGGCGCCATGACCCGCGCACTGGCCGGCAACACCCTCAACGCCGAGACGGCCCTGAACGCCCTGTTCATCCTGTGCGTGGGCGGAGTCCTGATCGGCGCCGCCAACGCGGTGCGCGAACTCGTCAAGGAACGCGTCATCTACCAGCGCGAGCGTTCCGTCGGCCTGTCCCGGTCGGCCTACCTGATGTCCAAGATCGTGGTCCTCGGCGCGATCACCGTCGCCCAGGCCGTGGTCCTCACCCTCGTCGGCCTCGCCGGAGTCACCATCAACGCCCCCGGCGGCCGCGGCAACTTCATGCCACCCCTGCTCGAAATCACCCTCGCCGTCGCCCTGCTGTCCCTCACGGCGATGGTGCTCGGCCTGCTGATCTCCGCCCTGGTGGCCAAGGAGGAGGTCACCATGCCGCTGCTGGTCCTCCTCACGATCGTCCAGGTCGTCTTCTGCGGTTCCCTGCTGAAACTCACCGGCGTCCCCGTCATCGAACAGCTGGCCTGGTTCGTACCGGCCCGGTGGGCCATGGGAGCGATGGCGGGCACCATCGACCTCGGCGCGATCGTGCCCGGCAAGATCACCCAGGACCCGCTGTTCGACCACGAGGCCCACCTGTGGCTCCTCGAGATGGGCATGCTCGTCGTCCTGTCCGTGCTGTTCGGCGTCCTGGTCGCCCGGCTGCTGCGCCGCCACGAGCCGACCATCATGCGGAAGTAGGCCTCATGAGCAGCCCGCTGGGATACCCCGGAGGCGAGGTGGCGGACTTCCGGCCCACCCATGTGGTGCCACAGGAGGGGCTGTCCGCCTGGGAGAGCCCCGACGTCTCCCGGCCGACCGTGCCCCTGGACCCGTTCCTGCCCGTGCAACTGCTGTCCCGGCGCGGGGAGTGGGGGGAGGTCCTGTGCGCCAACGGCTGGTCCGCCTGGGTGGACGGACGGCTGCTGGTCGCCGTGCCGCACCCGCCGCCGACGGCCGGCGGACGGCCCCCGGTCCGCTCCGAGGACCCGCGGCCGCTGCTCACCCGGGGCTCCGAGGCGCTGGAACGCTACCGGCGCGCCGTGGACGAGCTCGCCTCGGGCCGGATCGACACCGACGCCTTCCGGCGCTCCGTACGCGGACTGCGGGCCGGAGTGGTCATCGACGGCGAGTCGGTGTGGCTCTACGACGAGAATTCGGGCCGGTGGCTCTACGACGACGGGGACCGCATGACGACCTACGCGGTCGTCGCCGGACCGGGAGCCCCGGCCGCGCCCGAACCCGGGCGCCCACCGCCCCCCACGGAGGCGCCGCCCACGGACGCGCGTCCGGACGGCGAGGACGCCGTACGCAGGGAACGGACCCCGACCGACGCGGTCGGAGTCCCGCGCGAACGCCCCGGGGACCGGCCCGACCGGTCGGGGGCCCATGACCCGACCCGGATCGTGGACACCCGCGACCCCGGAGGCGACTGACGGTGGCCGAGGAACGCGCGGAGCCGGCCGGCGGGTCCCCCACCGACCTGCGCGGGCACCAGATCGCCGGGTACCTGGTGGAGAGCGAGATCGGGCGCGGCGGCATGGCCGTCGTCTACGAGGCACGGGACCTGCGCCTGGACCGGCGGGTGGCACTGAAACTGCTGGCTCCCGAGCTGGCCCGGAACGACACCTTCAGGCAGCGGTTCGCCCACGAGTCGAAGGTGGCCGCGGCCATCGAGCACCCGCACATCGTCCCCGTGTTCGAAGCGGGGGAGGCGGAAGGGCTGCTCTACATCGCCATGCGCCTCGTCGAGGGACCCGACCTGCGGGTGATGCTGGACCGGACGGGCCCGCTGCCGGTGGCGACGGCCGCGCGGATCGCCGGCCAGGTCGCCTCCGCGCTGGACGCGGCACACGCCCACGACCTGGTCCACCGGGACGTGAAGCCGGGCAACATCCTGATCGCGCCGGGCACGGACCGGGACCACCCGGAACACGCCTACCTCACGGACTTCGGCCTGACGAAGAAATCGCTGTCCCTGACCGGGTTCACGACCGACGGACAGTTCGTCGGGACCCTGACCTACGTGGCGCCGGAACAGATCTCCGGCAAGCCCGTGGACGGCCGCTGCGACGTCTACAGCCTGGGATGCGTCGTCTACGAGGCCCTCGTCGGGGAACCGCCCTTCCAGCGGGACGACGACATCGCCCTGCTGTGGGCCCACCAGTACGACGCCCCGCCCGCGCCGAGCTCGCGGCGACCGGACCTGCCGGAGGCGGTCGACGAGGTCCTGGCGAAGGCGCTGGCCAAGTCGCCGGACGACCGGTGGAACAGCTGTCTGGAGTTCACCGGGGCCCTGCGCCGTGCGGGAGAGGGCGACCGACCGCCGACGACCGAACCGCCCGACGACGGCGCGGCGGTGCGGGCCGCGCGAACCGACCTGCCCGCCCCGCCGCCGGTGCCGTCATGGGCGCTCCCGGTGTTCGACCCGCCGGCGCCCGGGGCGTCCGGGGCGCCCGGCAGGTCGGCCTGATCCGCTCCGGGGCGAGCTCGTCCGCTTCCGGTGCGCGAGAACCGTACGGACGACGTGTCGACCGGCCTACTCCGGCGTCGCGGGCGTCGCGCCGCTCGTGGTGGCCGGCGCGTCGACCCGTCCGCCGCGGCGCAGCGGACGGGCCGCAAGGGCGCCCAGGAAGCCCGCCACCGCGCCCCACAACAGCCCGAGCCCGACATTGCGCCACAGGACGGGCTCCAGCCTCACCTGGCCGCCGAGGCCGTCCACCTCACCGATGCCCAGCAGCGAGAGGCCGAACTGCGCCTGGATCCGGCCCAGCAGGCAGACCGCCAAGGTCGCCAGGGCCAGGGCCACGCCCAGGTGGAGGGCGTGCTGCCAAGGGCGGACGTGGGCGGGGGAGCGTACGGCGGCCAGGACACCCGTGCCGAGCAGCAGGACGACGGCCACCACCACCAGCCACCACGCCCGGGAGTCCTGCTCGGCGAGCGCCGAGACGTCGATCCGGGACGGGTCGGAGCCGCGCAGGACCTGGTCCAGCACCTGGGGCATCGGCAGCCCGAAGGGCCCCTCGACGTTGCCCTCCCAGGCGCCGCCGAAGCCCAGGGTGAGCGCGAGCCAGACGAGGTTCGGCAGCCCGAGCAGGATCACGGCCAAGGTCCGGTCGGCATGGCCCTGGGTGGCGGCCACGACCACGCCGACCCCGATGCCGAGGACGACGTAGGCGAGGAGCAGCAGCATCGTGGCGAAAGCCGCCGGGCGCAGCGCCGTATGGAAGCGGACCAGCCGGGCCGGGAGCGGGGCGCGGCGCGAGACCAGCAGGGCGATCAGCAACAGGCCCAGGATCCACAGCAGTCCGTACAGGAGGGTGGCGGGCAGATCGGCCTGGAAGCCCACCGTGGGCGCGGCGTCCAGCAGTTCGGTGATCGTCCCGATGGGGGAGTCGCCGGTGGAGATGCCGAAGGTCTCGCGGGCGAGGAAGGCGACCCCGGTCAGGGCGAGCAGCCAGAGCACCACCAAGGGGAGAGCGCGGCCGAGGAGTTCGCGGGGTCGGGCCACGGCCCGGTTGTGCAGGGGACGGAGGAAGAGGTGGCCCGTGAGCAGGGCGCCGGCCAGACTCACCGAGAGGGGGACCACCGACAGACTCACCTCGGCCCCCGCCAGCGAACCGGCACCCCCCGACACCTCCAGCGAACCGCCCGCCGCCATCACCACGACCGCGGCGACCACATGCGGGAACGCACCGTCCGGAAGGTCACCCGCGCCCGCGCACCACAGCCCGGCGGCGGCGACGGCGGCCATCACCACGAAACCCGCGACGACGGCGACGAGGGCGTCCCGCCATGCCCTCGCGGAGCCCCCCGACGATGAAGATCCTGGCGTCGGACTCACCCTGCCACCGTGACACCCTCGGCTTGCGGGCACCACCCGGACGGCGCACACAATGGTCCCCGGGGAACTCACTCCTCCTGGGAAGAAGAGCCCGTGACCACACAACCGTCCGGCCGACCGCCGTCTCGAGAACGCCCCACCGGGCCGCCCTCCGGTCCGCTCTCGGGCGGGCAGCAGGGGCCTCCGCCACCGCCGCCGCCGGCCCCGCCGGGTGGGCCCGGAGGCCCGGCGGGCCCGGTGGGTTCGGGCGGTTCGGGCGGTTCGGGTCAGGGACCCGCGAACGGTCCCTGGTGGCGGTCCGTCCCACGGCTGGCCACCGCGCTGGTCGCGGTGGCGGCGGTCGTGGCGCTGGCCGTGGTCCTCATCCGGCCGAGCGGAACCACCGACAACTCCGGCGGCGAGGTGTTCCTCCAACCGGTCGCCGCCACCGGACCCGACCCCTTCACCGAGTCCACCGTGGTGAAGGACGCGCCGCCCCCGCCGGAGAGCCCGCCACCCTCTCCCCAGGGCACCGGCACCGCCCAGGTCAGCCCGAGCGCCAGCCCGACCGGTCCGGTGGGCACCAGGAGCGTCAGCGGCTCCGCGCCGGGGGTGTACGGCGGCACGAAGAACGTCGCCAGCTGTGACGTCGAGAAGCTGATCGGATCGCTCGGCGCCGACCCCGCCAAGAACGCGGCCTTCGCCTCGGGGCTCGGCATCCAGCCGGCCGCCGTTCCCGGCTACCTCCGCTCGCTCACCTCGGTGCAGCTGCGGATGGACACCCGGGTGACGAACCACAGCTACCGGAACGGCAAGCTCGTCCCCTATCAGGCCGTGCTGCAGGCCGGGACGGCCGTGCTGGTGGACGACCGGGGCGTGCCGCGGGTGCGCTGCGCGTGCGGGAACCCGCTGGGTCCGCCGGTGGCGCTGAAGGCCGCCCCGAAGCGTTTCGGACAGACGTGGCCCTCCTACGAGCCGACGAAGGTGGTGGCCATCGCGCCGGCGCCGACCGTCATCACCAAGATCGTGATCTACGACCACCGGGACAACCAGTGGTACGAGCGCCCCAAGGGCGACCACCAGGGCAAGCCCAGGCCCGACCGGCCGATTCCGCCGCCGCCCGTCCCGACGCCGCCGCTCACGCCGACCCCGACGGTGACGAACCCGCGCCCGTCCGGTACCTCGCCGAGGCCGACCCCGTCCGGGACCTCCCCCAGCCCGTCCGGGACCTCGCCGACACCGTCGAAGTCCCCGTCCAAGTCCCCGTCGACGTCGCCGTCGAAGTCCTCCTCGGAGTCCCCGTCGAAGTCGCCCTCCACATCGCCCTCGAAGTCGCCGTCTCCGTCGGAGTCGCCGAAGAAGTCTCCGTCTCCGTCGGAGTCGCCGAAGAAGTCTCCCTCCGAGTCACCGAAGCCGTCCCCCTCCGAGTCACCGAAGCCGTCCCCGTCGGAGTCACCGAAGACGACACCGGCCGAGTCACCGAAGGCGTCACCCTCGCCGTCGTCCGCCGAGTCGAAGCCGGCCTCGAAGCCGGCCTCACCGACACCTTCGACGCCGCCCTCCACGCCGGCCGCTTCGTCACCGACGCCGAAGTCCGCCGCTCCCGCGACCACCGCGGCTCCGGCGTCTCCCACGGCCGCCGCGACTCCCCGGTCCTCCGCGCCGCGCCCGCAGACCTCGGCCGCGCCCCCGCCCCCGTCCGCTCCGCCGTCCGCAGCGCCGAAGCCGACGCCGGAACCGGCCAGGACGGCCCCGCAGGAGCCCGAAGCCCCCGCCCAGGAAAGCTGACCGCCCCGGTCCGTGACGGTGTCTCCCTCCCCGCACGGGGAGGGAGACACCGTCACGGACCGGGGCGTGGTGGCGGACCGAGGATCAGCCGCGGCCGCGGCGGGAGAGCGTGTCGCCCGCGGCGCCCACCGCGAGACCGAGGGCGATCATGACGACGTAGCTGTAGATCTCGTAGCCGTCGGGGGCGAGGAAGCGGACGAAGCCCATGAAGTGGATCCAGCCGAGCCACTCGTGCAGCAGACCACTCGCGCCGCCGACGACGAGGACGAAGCAGAGCACACCCGTGACGGTGGCCAGGGGGGACTTCGGGGTGGTGGAGGTCATGCTCCGACGTTAGGAGTCGGCCACCCGGCGGGGCATCGGCCTTAGGGCGGCCCCCACTCGTACTTAAGTATTCGGTACGCGGCGTGGCCGCCCGCTCCCGTACCCGCCCGCGTAGATTCCCACCCCATGCGCCGCATCCACCGCACCCGCCGGGACTGGGCCGCAGACCTGGCCCTGTTCCTCTTCGCCGCCTGTTTCGCCGCCGTCAGCTCGCAGTCCATCCCGGTCGCGGAGAGCCTCGGCCCGGTCTGGCGGGCCGCCGACCAGGTCGTCGGCGGACTGGGGTGCGCGGCCGTCCTGCTGCGCCGGCGGTGGCCGGTCCAGCCGGCCGTGGGGCTGCTCCTGGCCGGCAGCGTGGCGCACTACCTGACCGGTCCGGCGATGGTGGCGGTGTTCACGGTGGCCGCGACCCGGCCGTGGAAGGCCACGGCCTGGGTGGCGGCATTGGCCTTCGGGCCGCTGCCCTTCTTCCTGTGGCAGCTGCCCGACATGTCCGAGGACCGAGCCGGCGCGGCGGTGACCTACTTCGCCCTGATCGCCGGGGCCATCGGCTGGGGGCTGTTCCGGCGGTCCCGGCAGCAGCTCATCGCCTCGCTGCGCGAGCGCGCCGAGCTGGCCGAGGCGGACGCGGAATCACGTGCCGAGCGGGCCCGGATGGAGGCGCGGGAGGAGATTGCCCGCGAGATGCACGACGTACTCGGCCACCGGCTGTCGCTGCTCAGCGTGCACGCGGGCGCCCTGGAGTTCAATCCCGGCGCCCCGCGGGCGGAGATCGAGCGGGCCGCCGGGGTGATGCGCGAGAGCGCCCATCTGGCGCTCCACGACCTGCGCGAGGTGATCGGCGTACTGCGGACGGGGCCGGGTACCGGGGTCGCGGAGGGCGGCGAGCGTCCGCAGCCGGAACTGGCGGACCTGCCCCGTCTGGTGGCCGAGGCCAGGGCCGCGGGCGGACCGATCGAGTCGGCCGGACCGCCCGAAGGGGCCGCGCCACCCGCCCTGGTGGGGCGTACGGCGTACCGCATCGTGCAGGAGGCGCTGACCAACGTACGCAAGCACGCGCCCGGTGCGGCGGCCGAGGTGCGGGTGACCGGGGGCCCGGGCGACGGGCTGACGGTGGAGGTCCGCAACAGCCGGCCGCCCGGAGCGGATCCGGCCGCCGGCGCGGTCCCGGGGCCGGCCGAGGGCGGTGGGCAGGGACTGATCGGACTGGCCGAACGCGCCCGGCTGGCCGGCGGGAAACTGACGGCCCTACCGGCCGACGGAGGGTTCCGGGTACGGGCCTGGCTACCCTGGCAGGGCTGACCGGGGGCCAGGCCGGGACCCGGGGCACGAACGACGAGACGAGAGACGGGGGACGAGGCACCGATGATCCGCCTCCTGCTGGTCGACGACGACGCGATCGTCCGAGCCGGGCTGCGCCTGATGCTGGGCGGCGCTCCGGACATCGAGCTGGTCACGGAGGCCGCCGACGGGGCGGAGGTGCCCGCGCTGGTCGCCGCGCACGCCCCCGACCTGGTCCTGATGGACATCCGGATGCCCGGCGTCGACGGGCTGGCCGCCACCGAGCGGCTCCGGGCACTGCCCGGTGCCCCGGAGGTGCTGGTCCTGACCACCTTCCACACCGACGCGCACGTCCTGCGGGCGCTGCGGGCCGGAGCGGCCGGGTTCCTCCTCAAGGACACCCCGCCGCAGGAGATCGTGACGGCCATCCGGACGGTGGCCGCCGGCGACCCGGTGCTCTCCCCGGCCGTCACCCGCCGGCTGATCGACCAGGTGGCGGGCGACTCGGGCCAGGAAACCAGGGCGACCTCGGCCCGTGCCCGGCTGACGCTGCTGGCCGAGCGCGAACGCGAGGTGGCCCTGGCGGTCGGGCGCGGCCTGTCCAACGCGGAGATCGGACGGGACCTCCACCTGGCACTGCCCACCGTGAAGACCCACGTGTCGCGGATCCTGACCCGGCTCGACCTCAACAACCGGGTCCAGATCGCCCTGCTGGTCCATGACGCGGCCCTGGCGGACGACACGCGGCACTGAGCCGCCCGGCCCACGGGTGCTTCGGCCCGATGACCCGATGACCCGACCCGACTCGCGCCGTGCCGGGCCGGGCCGGGCACGGAGGGTGTCCGAGGCTCCCGCAGGGACACCGGCGGGCGGGAGTGAGACCCTGGCTGCATGGCCCGTAGGGCAGAGAACCCCGCCGTCGGCTGGCCGGCGAGGCCGGACACCAGCCTCGCGCTCAACCGCATGGGCACCTTCGACTGGGACCTCGACGGCGGACGGATGTATCTCGATCCCACCGCCCTCGAGGTGCTGGACCTGCGCCCGGACGAGTACGACGGGACCCCCGGCGGACTCCGGAGCCGCTTGGTGCCCGGTGAGGAGGCCCGCCTCGACACCCGGGTCGCGCAGGCGATCAAGGACGGCCGGAGCCACTACGGGGCGTACGTCCGTAGCCGCGCCCGCGACGGTTCACCGACCTGGACCCATATCCAGGGGCACATCCTGCGGGAGCCGTCCGGCCGCCCGTACCGCGTCATCGGGATCCTCCGCGACGCCGCCCACGACCCCGGCGAGCCCGGAGCCGGCGGCGAGGAGATCGAGGGGCGACGCCGGATGACCGGCGTCGTGGAGCGGACGACCGCCATCCTCGCCCACGCCCGCACCGTCAACGACGTGACCGACATCCTCAAGGACCCGCAGGCCCTCGGACACCTCGGCGCGGTCAGCGTGATGCTGGGCGTCGTCGACGGCGGCCGCATCCACCTCGTCGCGGAGGGGCAGCTCGGCTCGTACGTGCCCGAGATCGAGTACACGCGGATCGACGCGCGACTCCCGATGAGCGAGGCCGTACGCACCATGCAGTCGGTCATCCTCGTCTCCCGGGAGGAGTTCCAGCACCGCTACCCGGACCTGTGGCCGTACATCGAGCCGCTGTCCGTCCGCAGCGGCGTCTACCTCCCGCTGATCGCCCAGGGACGGCCCATCGGAGCGCTCGGGCTGCTCTACACACGGGAGGGCGAGTTCACCGCCGAGGAACGGAACCTGCTGATGGCGCTCGGCAGCGGGGTCGCGCAGAGCCTCCAGCGGGCCATCCTCTTCGAGCAGGAGCACGACCTGGCCGAGGGACTCCAGCGCGCCATGCTGCCCCGCCGGATCCCGGACGTGCCGGGCGCGCGGATCGCCGTACGGTACCGGTCCGCCCGGATGGGGCGGGACATCGGCGGCGACTGGTACGACGTGGTCCCCCTCGGCGAGGGCCGGGTCGGGGTGATGATCGGCGACGTCGAGGGCCACGACACGGACGCGGCGGCCGTCATGGGGCAGCTGCGCATCGTGATGCGCGCCTACATCGTCGAGGGACACACGCCGGGCGCCGCGATGGCCCGGGCCTCGGCCTTCCTGCGCGAGCTGGAGACGGAACGCTTCGCCACCTGCACCTACGCCGAGGTGGACCTCACCACCGGGATGGCCCGAATGGTCCGCGCCGGGCACCTCGACCCGGTGGTGCGGCGCGGCGACGGCAGCGTCCACCGCGTCCAGGTGGCCGGCGGGCTGCCGCTCGGCCTGCCGCCCCGGGAGCAGTCCGGAACCGGCTCCGGCTACCCCGTCACCAGCCTCGAACTGCACCCCGGGGACACCCTGCTGCTGTGCACCGACGGCCTGATCGACCGCCCGGGCGCCGACTCGGACAGCGGCATGCGGGAGCTGCTGGCCGCGGTCCACAGCGGCCCGACCGACGTGGAGGAACTCGCCGACGTGCTGTGCGACCTGGTCGGCGACTCGGGCGGCGGGGACGACATGGCGATGCTCGTCCTGCGCCGCCGCGGCACCCCGACCGCGCGCGGCGGCGGTCCGCTGCAGCAGCGGCTGGAGCCCGGCGACACGAAGGCCCCGGCGCTGGCCCGGCACCTGATCCGGGCGGCGGTGGCGGCCTGGGGCGCGCGGCACCGGGCCGACGAGATCGAACTGGCGGCGGACGAGCTGATGACCAACGCCTTGGTCCACACGGAGGGCGGCGGTCACGTCAGCATGCGGCTGACGGCGCAGGGCCGGATCCGGATCGAGGTGGAGGACAGCAGCAGCGCCCTGCCCAGGCGGCGCGAGGCGGGCGACTGGGCGGTGTCGGGGCGCGGGCTGATGCTGGTGGACCGGCTCGCGGACGAGTGGGGGGTGGAGCCCCGGGGCGGCGGGAAGTGCGTGTGGTGCGAGTTCGAACTGGCGGGCCCGGAGGACACGGGCTGAGAGCCGGGCGGAACGCCCGCCGGTCACCCGGTCACCCGGTCACCCGGTCACCCGGTCACCCGGTCACCCGGTCACCCGGTCACCCGTACATCCGGACCCCACCGGACCCCATCGGGCCCTGGGCCCCGCGCCGTCAGAGGCGTACCAGTGTGACCTCGGTGGCCTTCACGCTCGTCCACACCGAGGCGCCGTCCACGAGGCCCAGTTCGGCCGCCGCGTCGGGGGTGATCTCGGCGACCAGATCGGGAGCGGTGTCCGAGGCGACCAGCACCCGCAGCCGGCTGCCGACCGCGGTGATCTCCCGTACGGTGCCCGGCCAGACGTTGCGGGGGCTGCCGCCCGGCCGGTCCGTGTACACGGAGACCGCCTCCGGAGCGATGATCGCCAGCGCCTTCGCGCCCTCGGGCAGCGCCTCGGCGACCACGAGCCGGCCGCCCGCCGCGAGGGTGAGCCCGTCGGCCGACGCCGTGCCCGGCCAGGCGTTGCGGCCCAGCATGCGGGCCACCCACGGGGACCGCGGGTGCCGCGTCACCTCCGCGGGCGGTGCGTCCTGCAAGGCCCGGCCGTCGGCCAGTACGAGGACCCGGTCCGCCAGCGACACGGCCTCGACGGGATCGTGGGTGACGATGAGGCAGACCCCGCCGAAGCCGGCCAGATGGGTACGCAGGGTGTGCCGCACGCGGGCCCGGGTGGTCTGGTCGAGCGCGGCGAGCGGCTCGTCCAGCAGGAGGAGCCGGGGGCGGGCCGCCAGCGCCCGGGCCAGCGCCACCCGTTGGGCCTGACCGCCGGAGAGCTGGGCGGGCCTGCGATCGGCGAGGTGCAGCACGCCGAGCCGGTCCAGCCAGGCCAGGGCCTCGCGCCGGGCCTGCGCGCGCGGCACCCCGCGGGCGCGCAGCCCGTACGCGGTGTTGGCCACGGCGGTCAGGTGCGGGAACAGCGCCCCGTCCTGCGGGACCCAGGCCACCTGGCGCCGGTGCGGCGGCAGGGCGGTGACGTCGGTGTCACCGAGGCGCAGTTCGGCGTGGGCCCGCGGGGTGAGGCCGAGGAGGGCGCGCAGCAGGGTGGTCTTGCCGGCGCCGTTCTCGCCGACCACGGCGATGGTGGTGCCGGGCTCGGCGTCGAGCGTGAGCTCGTTGAAGCCGGTGACGGTGGCGTGCAGGGGCCAGCGGCCGCCGTCGTGGGGCGGCGCGACACCGTCGACGCCGGTGGTGCGGGCGCTGCCGGCGGTGTGGGCGCCTTCGGTGGGCGGCTCCTCGGGGACCGGCGCCGGAGCGGCCTCGCGGGCCACCGGGGTGCCCGTCCAGCGTCCGCGCAGGGCGATCAGCACACCCATGGCGATCGCCAGGAGCAGCAGCGAGACGGAGGTGGCGGCCTCGGGCTTGTCCTGCAGCAGCAGGTACACCTGGAGCGGCAGGGTCTGGGTGGTCCCGGGCAGGTTCCCGGCGAAGGTGATGGTCGCCCCGAACTCGCCCAGCGCGCGGGCCCAGGTCAGCGCCGCACCGGCGATCAGGCCGGGGGCGACCATGGGCAGGGTCACGGTGAAGAACACCCGGACCGGCGAGGCGCCGAGCGAGGCGGCGGTCTCCTCGTAGCGTTGCCTGAGACCGCCGAGCGCGCCTTCGAGGCTGATCACCAGGAACGGCATGGCGACGAACGTGGCCGCGACGACGGCGCCCGAGGTGTGGAACGGGAGGGTGATCCCGAATGTGCCCTCCAGCCAGGGCCCGAGCAGCCCGCGGCGGCCGAAGCCGAGGAGCAGGGCGACACCGCCGACGGTCGGCGGCAGCACCATCGGGAGCAGGACGAGGGAGCGGACCAGGGCCTTGCCCTTGAACTCGACGCGGGCCAGCAGCCAGGCCAGCGGTACGCCGAGGAGCAGCGAGAGGGCCAGGGCCCACAGGGACACCAGCAGCGAGAGCTTCAGGGCCTCGACCACGCCGGGGCTGGTGAGGTGATCGCCGAGCTCGCCCCACTGGGTGCGGACGAGGATGCCGACGAGCGGGAGCAGCAGGAACGCGACGGCGAGCAGCGCGGGGAGCGCGAGGGCCAACGGGGGCCGTGTGCGGGCACGGGCACGGGTACGGACGCGCGTGCCGGAGCGCGTGTCGGCGCGGCTGCGGAGTCTGCTCATCACGGTTCCTGGTTGCGGGTGTCGGATGCGGGAGAAGCGTAGACGGCGGGTGGCCGGCGCCCGGCGTCCGGCGCCCGGTGGCGGGTGGCGGGTGGTGGGTCCGGGGCCCCGGCGTGTGAACGCCGAGAGGGGCTGCCTGTCCCCCCACGGTTCAGGCAGCCCCTCAAGGGGCTTGGGTCGTACGGCGGTTACGCCTTCTGGAAGCCCGCGTCCTGGAGGATCTTCTGCGCCTCGGGGGTGCTCAGCCAGGCCACGAAGGCGGCCGCGTCCGTGGCGTTCTTGGACTGCTTCAGCGTGGCGGCCGGGTAGGAGGCCACGGCGTTCTGGTCGTCCGGGATGTCCACGGTGACGACCTTGTCACCGGACTTGGCGGAGTCGGTCTTGTAGACGAGACCGGCGTCGGCCTCGCCGAGCTCGACCTTGCTCAGCACGGCACGGACGTTGGGCTCCTGGGAGACCGGCTTCACCTCGATCTTCTGGGCGTCGAGGATCTGCTTGCTGTAGCGGCCGACCGGGACCTCGGGCGCGGCGAGCACGACCTTGATCTTGGTGTCGGCGAGGTCCTTGAGCTCGTCGATCTTGAACGGGTTGGCCTTGGTGGCCGCGATGACCAGGCGGTTCTTGGCGATGATCGTGGCGTCGCCGGTCTCGGCCTTCAGCCCGTCCATGGTCTTGGTGTCGGCGGTGACCAGCGCGTCGGCCGGGGCGCCCTGCTTGACCTGGGCCGCGAGCTCCTGCGAACCGGCGAAGGAGAAGGTGATCTTCGTGCCGGGGTGGGTCTTCTGGTACTCCTCACCCGCGGTCTTGAAGACGTCGGTGAGGGAGGAGGCGGCCAGCACCGTGAGGTTCACGGCCTTCGGCGCGGGGGTGGGGTCGGCGGCGGCCTTCTTGTCGTCGCTCTTGCCGCACGCGGCCAGCGGCACGAGCAGGGCGGCCGTCAGCGCGGCGGCGGCGGTACGGCGGATCGTGATCGGGGACATGAGCAGATGCTCCTCGGTCGGGTCGGCGGTCGGCCTGGTGCCGGTACCGCGCGGTGGTGACCCGCGCCGGTGACGGGCGGAGCGGGTGGGGACGTTCGGTGATGCTGAGCGGGTGGTGCGGGGGACCGCGGGTGGACGGCCGGCCACGCCGTCCGGATCAGGTGCGGTCGATGTGCACGCTGGTGGACTTCACGCGGGCGGTGGCCTGCATGCCGACCTCCAGCTCGAGCTCCTCGACGGCCTCACGGGTGAGCAGCGAGACCAGGCGGTGGGGACCTGCCTGGATCTCGACCTTGGCGGCGACGTCGCCGAGTTCGACGGCCGTGACGATGCCGGGAAAGGCGTTGCGTGCCGAGGTGTACGGTTCCCCGTCCTCGCGGTGGGCGCCCTGGCCCACCTCGACGGAGAAGGCGGCCAGGTCGCGTCCGTCGATCAGGCGTCGACCGCCTTCGTCGCGATGGGTCACGACCCGGCCGGCGTCGGCCCAGCGGCGAGCGGTGTCCGGGCTGACGCCCAGCAGACGCGCCGCCTGTCCGATGGTGTAGGACTGCATGGGCGACAACGTATGGGTACGTGTGGCGCATTTGCAATTCTCTTGGCCTGATCTCCATGGCAGATGCAATACTTCTTGGCGCATCTGCCAAAACTCGTTCCGGTCCACCGCACCGGGCTCGCTAGAGTCGGGGCATGGCTGATGAGGGAACGGGAACGGGCACGGTACGGGTCGACGCGTGGATCTGGTCCGTGCGCCTGACCAAGACCCGCTCGATCGCGGCGACCGCCTGCCGGGCGGGCCACGTGAAGGTCAACGGAGAGCGCGCCAAGCCGGCGCAGCCCGTGCGCGCGGGGGACGAGGTACGGCTCTTCCACGCGGGGCGCGAGCGGATCGTCGTCGTCAAGCGGCCCGTGTCCAAGCGGGTCGGCGCCCCCGTCGCCGCCGAGTGCCTGATCGACAACAGCCCGCCGCCGCCCACGCCCGTGGAGGCCGCCGTGGTCGGCATCCGCGACCGGGGAGCGGGCCGCCCGACGAAGCGCGAGCGCCGCGACATCGAAACCCTCCGCGGCC
The DNA here is from genome assembly GCF_041432505.1 of Streptomyces virginiae. Taxonomy (GTDB): domain Bacteria; phylum Actinomycetota; class Actinomycetes; order Streptomycetales; family Streptomycetaceae; genus Streptomyces; species Streptomyces virginiae_A. The sequence continues at coordinate 1,162,087 of NZ_CP107871.1, read as the reverse complement.
GGCCCCAGGGCACGTTCTAGGAGCGCCGTTCGGGGTCAGGCCTTGCGGTAGGTGTACGCGTCCGCGGCGGCCGCCGCGACCGCGGCCAGGGGGGCTCCCGTGGACGCGGTGACCACCGCGGCCACCGCGCCCTCGACGAACGGCGCGTCCAACAGGGCCGACCCCGGCGGGAGTTCGTCCTCCATCAGGAGGGCCTTCACCGTCAGTACCGAGCTGCCCAGGTCGGCCAGCAGGCCCACCCCGGCGCCGCGGTCCACCTCCCGGGCGGCCGCGACGATCCGCTCCGTGCTCGTGCCGAGCCCGCCGAGGGCCGTGCCGCCCGCCGCGGCCACCGGAGCCACGGGTCCGCCGGCGGCCAGTTCGTGCGCCAGCTCGGCCACCGCCTCCGCGACCCGCGCGCTGTGCGACACGAGCACGATGCCGACCAGGGCCGGGCCGGCGTCGGGCGCGGAGCCGGGCCCCTGCCGCTCGGCCGTCACCGCGCACCCGCCTGCTCCGCCACGTCCGCCAGCGCACCCAGCAACAGCGCCGACGAGGTCGCCCCCGGATCCTGGTGGCCGACGCTCCGCTCGCCCAGGTAGCTGGCCCGTCCCTTGCGCGCCCGCATCGGCACCGTCGCCAGCGCCCCGTTCTCCGCCGCGACCCCGGCCGCCCGGTACGAGGTGGCCAGCGCGGCCACCCCCGGCAGCAGCGCGTCCAGCATCGTCTTGTCGCCCGGCGCCGCCCCGCCCAGCTGCGCCACCGCCCCGACCCCCTCGGACAGGGCCGCGCGCAGCTCCTCGTCGGACACCTCGGGGGACTCCCCGAGCGCCTTGCCCGTGCGCCGCAGCAGCGTCCCGTACAGCGGACCCGACGCCCCGCCGACCGTGGAGATCAGCGTCCTCCCGGCCAGCTGGAGCACCGCGCCCGGCGCCGCGTCCGTCGGCTCGGCCTCCAGGGCGGCGCGCACGGCCGTGAAGCCCCGCAGCAGATTGCTCCCGTGGTCGGCGTCCCCGATGGGGGAGTCGAGCTCGGTCAGCCGGTCCGCCTCCCGCTCCACCGCGGTCGCTGCGGCCGCCATCCAGCGCCGGAAGAACTCTGCGTCACGCACCGGATCTCCTCGCCTCGCACCCGTCGGGCCGGTCCCACCGCCACCATACGTTCACAGACCCCAACGCAGGGCCGCTGTGCGGACGGGCGCGTCCCACAGCCGCAGCAGCTCCTCGTCGGCCCGGCACAGCGTCACCGAACACCCCGCCATGTCCAGCGAGGTGACGTAGTTTCCGACGAGCGCCCGAGCCACCGGCACACCGCGATCGGCCAGCACCCGTACCACCTCCGCGTGGAAGCCGTACAGCTCCAGCAGCGGGGTCGCCCCCATCCCGTTGACGAGGGCCAGCACCGGACCGTCGGCCGGCCCGATCTGCGCGAGCTCCTCCAGTACGGCGCCCACGGCGACCTCGGCGATCTCCCGCGCCGACATCATCGGGCGCCGCTCCCGGCCCGGTTCGCCGTGGATGCCGATGCCCAACTCCAGCTCCCCGTCCGGCAGGTCGAAGGTCGGGCTGCCCTTCGCGGGCGTGGTGCACGCGCTCAGCGCCACCCCGAAACTCCGCGAGCACGCGTCGACCCGTCGGGCGAGCGCGGCCACCCGGTCCAGCGGCGCTCCTTCCTCGGCGGCCGCCCCGGCGATCTTCTCGACGAAGAGGGTGGCCCCGGTGCCGCGGCGTCCGGCGGTGAACAGGCTGTCGGTCACCGCGACGTCGTCGTCGACCAGGACGCGCTCGATCCGCAGGCCGTCCTCCTCGGCGAGTTCGGCGGCCATCTCGAAGTTCAGCACGTCCCCGGTGTAGTTCTTGACGACGAACAGCACCCCTTGGCCGGAGTCCACGGCCGCGGCCGCCCGCACCATCTGGTCGGGCACCGGCGAGGTGAACACCTCCCCGGGACACGCGGCCGACAGCATCCCGTGCCCCACGAACCCGGCGTGCAGCGGCTCGTGCCCGGACCCGCCCCCGGACACCACCCCGACCCGCCCGCCGGCCTTCGCGTCCCGCCGTACGACGACGCGCCGCTCCACGTCGACGTCCAGCTCGGGATGGGCGGCCGCCATCCCTCGTAGGGCGTCGGCGACCACGGTCTGCGGACTGTTGATCAGCATCCTCATGCGTATCTCCCGGCGAGGTTAACGGGTGACTCTCTGAGCAGTGTTTTTGCAGGTCAGACTGGATATTCTCGGATATCGATCTTGGCGGTCCTCGGTGCCTGCAAGCGCGTTTCGGCGGTACTGATACTGACCTCTTGCTGACTTCGGTGACGCCCGGTCAGGCAACATGCCGACTGCGCGCCGCTCACTGAGACGGTAGGGGAGCCCGCCCCGCAGTGACAGGCAGACGGAGGTCCCGGGCGTGGCACAGGGCTCGGGCAGAGCTGCCGGCGACAGGCGGAATCCCTGCCCCACAGGTTGACCGTCCATCCATGCGCAGTGCGCCACCACCAACGCGCGAGGCGGACGCAGGCCCGCCGAACCCCGAGGACCCCGCATTGCCGCGTCCGGGAGTGTCCCCCTGAGCTCAGTTCTGTCTCAATGCCTTCGGGCGTTGTTGCTCGGCGCATGCGGCTGCAGTGGGAAGAATTGGGGGGCGATCGGGACCGGACGGGTTAGGGGGGCACCCAGGCCCTTACCCTCCGCGAACGGATCTTCCCCGGTCGTCGTGCCCAGCTCGCCGTTGCCGCCATGTCCACCAGGCGTTCCCACAACTTCCCACGGCAGACGGCGCGATTCTCGGGGCTGAGGAGAGAGCGGGAGGCGAGCGATGGCAGGAGGTCCAGAACCGAGAGAGTCGGAGAGGGCGGGGTCGGCCATCGGCCGGGGCGCCGGAGAACCGCGTGCGGCCACCGGCGCCAGGGTGCGAAGAGGGGTCGAGCTCATCCTCGGTGGGATGAGCACGACCCCTCGTGCGGAGGCTCAGGTTCTCCGCGATGACCGGTCTGCTGGTCTACTGCCGGACGAAGGGCTCGCTACCCTCCGGGGCATAGGCCATGTCCAGCTGTGCCTGACCTTGATCCGTGGAGTACAGGAAGAACAGGTCGCACGTCGGGCCACCGGCGGCGGCCGTCAACGTGACCTCCGTAGCCGGCCCGACGGAGTCCAGATGCCAGGGTCGCCAGGTACCGGTGAACTTCGTGTCGGCTGACCACGCCTCCATGTGACACACGCTGGGAGGCAGGCTCATCTCCCCGAGCGCACCGTCCTTGAGGAACTGGATCGTGCCCAGGGTCGGCGACTTCCAGGACCCGACGACCTGCCGCGCCCTGTCCTCGTCCGTCTGCACGGTGCAGGACACCGCCAGCGGTAGGACGGCCACCAGTGAGCCGATCAGGAAACGGACGCCACTCCTCATCCGACATCTCCCTTCTGGAACCGGTTACTTGAAGTCACTGGGTCGGGCGTAGTTCCCACTTGTCAGGTAATTCTTTGCCTCTCGGGTGATCGCGTCCCTGAGCTGGGACTCCGAGGCCCCGGGGTTGGCTGCGGCGATCTTCTCGCCCATCTGGCGGCCGTACTCGTTGTTCACGAGGTCCGAGAGGTGATCAGCATAGTTGTGGCCTTCCCGGTCGCCGTACGCCTCGTGGGCGTCCGCGACCATCTCGGCGGTCTGGGCCCCGTGCTTGGCCGTGATCATGGCCTGCCAGGTGAAGTGCCGCCTTCTTGAGCGTGTCGAAGGCGTTCTGCTGTGTGGCGAAGACCTTCGTCAGGCGGTCGAGGGCGTCCTGCTGGGTCCCGTAGCCCTTCTCCTCGCGTTGCCGACCTGACGCGTCGCGGTAGCGGATCAGGTAGGGGTGGGAACAGCGGCCCTGTCGTGTGCAGTTGCAGCCCTTGAAGAAGCTGCCCATCCCACGCATGAGTTCGGTCGCCGAAGTGCACGTCTCCTGGACTCATGCTGGGAGTTTGCCGGCCTCGATGCCCCCAGGATGGTCCTGGCCTGCGGCCGAGCCGAACCAGGGCAAGTTGATCAGCATCCTCATGCCACTCCATCCGGTCTTTCGGCGGGTGTTCGGCTCGGGCGGACCACCGACGGGCCCCGGGGGCGGTCCGCCCGTCGCCGCGATACGAGGCCGGGCGGCTCCCGGGGAGGAGGCTGTGGGGTGAAGGGGCGCCGGCGTCAGCCGTCGCCCTCGAAGGGCCAGGACCGGATGTCGCGGTAGTGGATGGGGCCGGGACCGCGGCCGGTGTTGCTTCCGACGAGGTGGAGGCGACGGGTCTCCCACGGGCGGCCGATGAAGCCGTCGAGCCCGTCGGCGGCCTCCACCGCGCTGGTCGTGTCGTGGCGGCGGGAGCGCGCCAGCGTCAGATGCGGGCGCAGCGGCCGGCCGTGGAAGGGGATGCCGCAGTCGGTGACCGCGGCGCGCACGTCGGCGGCGAGGAGGTGCAGTCCGTCGAGGTCCCCGTCGATCCCCGTCCACAGGACCCGCTCGTCGAAGTGTCCGCCGCCGCGCAGCGCGAGCCGCAGCGGCCGCCGGGCCCCGGCGAGCTCCGCGAGCGGCGGTCGCAGGAGGTCGACGGCGGTGACCGGGAGCTCGCCGAGGAAGGCCAGGGTGATGTGCCAGTCCTCGATACGGTTCCAGCGCATGCGCGGGTACGCGGCGTAGGTCGGCTCCAGCCGCTTCTCCAGCTCTTCCTTCGCCTCGTCGGGCGGGGCCAGCGCTATGAACACGCGGACGGTCGCCGCCTGGGTCTTTTCACTCACGAGGGTCTTCGTATCCTGTCGGGGCACCTTCCGTCATCTTTGCTCCGAGGGCCCCCACCACCCCCGTGGACACCGGGCGGTGGGGCTCATGGGGAAGGGCGTCGCGCGGGACGCGGGCGGCCGGCCGTTCTCGCGGGCCAGCGGTGGTGGTGCCGGTCGATGACGTAGTGGTGCCCGTGTCGCCAACCGCCCGTGGCGGGGCGGGCGTCGGCGAGGTGCGGGTGACCGGGCGGCAGGTCCGGATGTACGTGGTCCAGCCGGTCCGGGTCCCGGGCGGGCCAGAGCGCCGCCGCGGCCGTGGTGGCGCACAGGCAGACGGCGGCCAGGACCAGGACGGCCAGGGGCAGCCCCGCCCCGGCGGCGAGCCAGCCGGCCAGCGGGTAGGTGAGCAGCCAGCAGCCGTGGGAGAGGGAGAAGCGGGCGGCGAACGCGGCGGGCAGGTCCGCGCCGGCGGTGGAGCGGCGGATCACCCGGCCCCCCGGAGTCAGGACGGCCGAGCAGGCGGCGCCGATCGTGGCCCAGACGGCCAGGAGCGCGGGCCAGGACCACGCGCGCGGCTCGGTCGCGGTGAGCGCGGCCCCGGCCGCCAAGGCCGGTGGGAGGGCGAAGGCGGCGCGGAGCATCACGGCACGATCGGTGAAGCGTTGCAGGAGGCGGGGCAGGAGCAGCGCGGTCACCATGGAGCCGGCGCCGTACGCCCCGAGGGCGAGCGGGACCGCACCGGCCGGGCGGTCGAGGTGGCCGCGTACCAGGGAGACGGTGTCGACGAGGACGACGGCTCCGGCGGCGGCGACCGCGAGGTCGAGCGCGAGCAGGGCCCGCAGCCGGGGCGTGGCCCCGAAGAGGCGGATGCCGAAGAGGGCTTCGGCGCGGACACCGCCGGTGCGCTCGATCGGGGCGGGTCCGGGCAGGGCCGTGGCGACGACGAGCGCGGCGGAGGCGAGGAATCCGACGGTCGTGCCGGCGAACAGCCAGTCGTACGAGACCAGGGTGAGCAGGGCCGTGGCCAGGACCGGACTGAAGAGGCTCTCCAGGTCGTAGGCGAGCCGGCTCATCGACAGGGCCCGGGTGTAGTCGCGTTCGGCCGGCAGGATCTCGGGGACGGTGGCCTGGAAGGTGGGGGTGAACGCCGCCGACGCCGCCTGGAGCAGAAAGATCAGGACGTGGATCTGCCAGATCTCGGTGACGAACGGAAGGGCCGCCGCGGCACCGGCGCGGATCAGGTCCATGGCCGTCATCAGGACGCGTCGCGGGATCCGGTCGGCGACCGCGCCGATCACCGGGGCGATGGTGACGTAGGCGATCATCTTGATCGCGAAGGCGGTGCCGAGGACCGCCGAGGCGTCCTCGCCCGCGAGCTCGTACGCGAGCAGGCTCAGCGCGACGGTGGCGAGGCCGGTCCCGACCAGGGCGACGACCTGGGCGGTGAACAGGCGGCGATAGGCGCTGTTGCGCAGTACGGACAGCACGGTCCCCGTCCTGGTCGGCGGATCGATGGCGCACGTCCACTCCAGCGTAATCAACATGTGCGCACCTGTGCACCTGTCCTGTGCCGTCCGGTCCGGTCGGGACGGACGGGTGCGCAGGCGGGTGGCGCGACCTACGCGCGGACGTGGCCGTCGAGGGCGGCGAGGAAGGCCGTCGCCGCGGGGGTGCGGCCGGTGCGGCTCCAGACGACGTACTCGACGCGGGCCGGCGCGTCGGTCACCTCGACGGTCACCACACCGGCCAGCCGGGGCGCGTAGGCGGAGGGGAGCATGGCCACGGCGAGGCCCGGTCCCACGAGAACATGTGTTGGACTCATCGATCGGGCCCGATGAGACTCCGAGTCATGACAAGTCCAGCCGCACGGGCGGCCCGTGGCAACCTGCCGCGCACCCTTCTACATCGTCACCACCGAGCTGCTGCCGCCCGCACACCCGCTCTTCGCGGGCCTGCTCCGGGCGTTACCCGCCGGCCTGATCGCCCTGGCGTTCACCCGGGGATCGCCCCGGGGAGCCTGGTGGGGGAGGGGCGCGGTGCTCGGCACGCTGAACATCGGACTGTTGTCCCGCTGCTCTTCATCGCGGCCGAACGCCTTCCCGGAGGCGTGGCCGCCACGCTGACGGCGGCCATGCCGCTGATGGTCACCCTGCTCCCCGTCACCTTCCTCGCCGAAGGCCCGCCGCCCGCGATCGGCGCGACCGCCGCCCTCGGCTACCTGTGGCTCTCCCTGGTCTGCGGCCTGGCCACCTTCGTCCTGTGGTTCCAGGGCATCGGCCTGCTCCCCGTCACCTCCGCCGCGATGCTCGGGCTGCTCTCCCCGTTGGTCGCCGCGCTGCTCGGGGCCGTCCTGCTCGGCCAGACACTCGGCCCGGTCCAACTCGTGGGCTTCGGGCTCGCGCTCGCCGCGATCGTCGCGGGACAGCTCCCGGCACCCGGCCGTCCGATCGGCGGCTCCGGCCGGCGCGCCGGTCAGTCGTGCGGCGGGAGGGAACCGAGCTGGTGGTCGGCGACGTTCAGGGCCTCGTCCACCAGCCGCCGCAGATGACCGTGCCCCAGCGCGTAGACGACCCGGCGGCCGTCCTTGCGGGTGGTGACCAGCCCCGCCAGGCGGAGCTTGGCGAGGTGCTGGCTGACGGACGGTCGGGCGGCTCCGCAGGCCTCGGTGAGGGTGGTGACATCGGCCTCGCCCCGGCCGAGGCGTTCCATGAGCGCCAGGCGGGTGCGGTCGGCGAGCAGGGCCAGCACGGACGCGGCGGCCTCCAGCCGGTCACCCCGCTCCGGTGTGACCTGGGTACCCGGTGCCCCCGGCGCGTCCGGCGTCGCCCCCGCCGGTTGCGCACCGTGTGCACCTGCGAGATGTCTGCCTGCGCTCATGCGCTCATCGTAGGGCGGCCGGCGCACGGGGCGGGCGCCCGGACGCACATGTGCCCGGGCCCCGCCGTCCCCGAAGGGGGTCGGCGGGGCCCGGGCATCGGCGCCACGGTCGGCGTCAGCCGAGCGCGGGAGCCTCCTGCTGAGCCGGAGCCGTCGCTTCCGTGCCCTCGGCGCGCGCGGCCAGGAGCCGCTGGGCGAGGACCCCGAAGACGATGGCGAACACCGCCCACAGGACGAGCTGGACGGCCAGCGAGGCGACCCGGAACTCCCACAGCAGGGCCGCGGGGAAACCGGGCTGGACGGCGTCGCTGTTGTCCGGCAGGACCGCGAACGCCAGGGCGGTGGCGACGATGAAGCCACCCGCCGCGGCCAGCGTCGCGTTCCAGTTGCCCAGGCGCGGTGCCAGCCGCCGCCCGAGGATGATCGCGCCGACGCCGAGCAGCACGCTCAGCAGGATCATCAGGAAGAACAGCGTGGTGCGCTGCCCGATCGTGTCCGGGTTGCCGACCGCCGGCGGGGTGGCCGGGTACTTGAGGAACGGCACCAGGTAGACCAGGGCGAACGCGCCCGCCCCGGTGAGAGCGGCCGTGGCCCGCGGGCTGAACCCGCCGACGCGGCCGAGGGCGAACGAGAACGCGAGCGAGGCGATGCCGCCGAGCGCGACCCCGTAGACCAGAACACCGGTCGCCAGGCCGAAGGTCGACTGAACCGGTCGGCTGACCAGCTCTTCCTCCTCCTCCGCGGCCTCGCCCGACGCGGCGTCACCACCGTGCCCGGCGTGCGCGCTCGGGGCGCCCGCGGCGTCCTTGGCGGCCTGGGCCTCTTCCACGGCGATCGAACCCCGTACCGGCGGTTCACCGACCACGTAGGCGACCGCGAACGCGAACAGTCCGGCGATCAGGCCCGCGAGCATGCCGCGGACCAGTAGTCCTCTGACAGTGGAGGCGTACATGTGCGTGGCCTCTCAGTGGCAGGGGAAGCCGAGCAGATGACGACCGTCGTGCACCCACTCGTGCACGCCTTCACCGGCGAACACGGCCGTGGCGCCCTGTTCGGCACCGACGAAGTACAGGGCGACGAGCATCAGGAGACCGACGAAGAGTGCCCAGGGCAGCACCGCGCGCACAGGCAGCGGAGCCGACAGGGAGCCGGCGGCGGGGGTGGATATGGCAGCGGAAGCGATTGCCTCGGCCATGATGGAACCTCCTCGGGGAACAACGCGTCCCATACGGTGGTGCAGGACGACGGTCCTCGGGTCTGACTCGCCGCGTCGCCATCGTGGAGATGCCGCCGCAGCACACAGTGGCGCGACCATGCCGGATTCACACCGGACTTCCGTCTCGCCGTCGTCGCTATGTGGAAATGTCGCCGTGACGCTACCGTGCGCAGCGCCTGCGGCCAAGACCGTGAGTCCCTGATCACACGCCTACGCTGCGGTAATACGCTTTAGGTGCGGCTCGCGGGACCCGACGTGTCCGTCAACTGGGCTGGTACGACTGCTAGAATGACCCCGTCGGCCTTCGGTTCGCGTGCCCCCGTGCATGTGTCCGGAGGCTTTTTTCATGCCTTCACACCCTTCCGTCCGTCCTGACACACCCCCGACCACCGCCGCCACCGGCTATCGCGCCCTGCTGCGCGACCGGGAGTTCGGCGGCCTCTACCTCAGCTTCACCCTCACCGTCACCGCGAGCACTTTGTCCGGCTTCGCGCTCGGCACCCTGGTCAACCACCGGACCGGTTCCCCGTTCCTGACGGCCGTGAGCATGTACGGCGCCACCTTCGCGACGGTGCTCGGCGCGCTGACGCTGATGTCGGTGGCGGACGGGAAACGGCCCCGCCGGACGCTCCTCCTGCTCCAACTCGTCTCCCTGGCGGGCATCGCCGCGCAGGCCGTCCCGGGGCTGCCGCTCGCGGCCCGGTTCGCGCTGCTGCTGACGCTGGGCTTCTTCCAGTCCCTGGGCACCGGCACCCGGCTGGGGCTGCTCGCCGAGGTCGTCCCCGGCTCCGCGTACGCGCCCGCCCGTTCGCTGATGAACGTCACCGCCGGCGGCACGGTGATCATCGGCTACGCGGTCGGCGCCGTGCTGCTGCGGTACCTGAGCCCGTACGGACTCTTCGCCGTCGCCGCGGCCCTGACCGCCCTCGGGACGGCGGTGGTGGCCGCCACCGTCCGGGAGCACTCGATCCGGCTGACCCGCCGACCCGGCCTGCGCCGGACCTGGACGACGAACGCCGAGCTGTTCGCCCACCCCGGCCGGCGGATGCTGCTGCTGAACCTCTGGGTCCCGAACGGCCTGATCGTCGGCTGCGAGGCGCTGTTCCTCTCCTACGACCCGGGCGGGGCGGGCACCCTCCTCGCCGCCGCGTCGGCGGGCATGCTCCTCGGGGACCTGATCGTCGGCCGCCTGCTCGACGCCGAACGCCGCCGCCGGTTCGCCTTCGCACTGCGGCTGCTGCTCGCCGCCCCCTTCCTGCTGTTCGCCGTCCACCCGCCGGTCCTGGTCGCGGCCGTCGCGGTGGGCCTCGCCGGCGTCGGGTTCGCGGCCACCCTGCCCCTCCAGGAGCAGCTCCTCGAACAGACCCCGGACGCCGTCCGCGGCCAGGTCCAGGGAGTCGAGTCGGCCGGCCGGATGACCTGGCAGGGCATCGGCGCCGCGATCGCCGGAGGCCTGGCCCAGTACCTCACCCCGGGGACGGCGATCGCCGTCGCCGCCGGGCTCTCGCTGGCCGTCACCCTGCTCTGCCGACCGCGCACGACCGCCGCGACCGCCTGGTACCGGATCTCGTGAGCCTCGTAGCCCTTCAGGCCCGCCGTGACGTAGCCGGGCGGCTCCTCGGCGGACCAGCCCGCCGGGGTCAGGGAGGCGGCACGCCACCCCTACATTCGTGCACATGTTCGGTTTCAGGGCTAGGTTGGGGGCATGCACGCAGTCCAGGGCCTCCAGGGTTCCCTCTTCGACCAGGGCGACGAGATCCGGCTCGGCCCGCTCGGCGGGATGCGGCGTACCGAGCTCGGCGCCGGCGCCTGGGTCGACCACCTGCCCGGCTGGCTCGGCGGTGCCGACGCGCTCTACGAACGGCTGGCCGTCGACGTGCCCTGGCAGGCCGAGCGGCGGCAGATGTACGAGCGGGAGGTGGAGGTGCCCCGGCTGCTCGCCTTCTACGCCGCGGACCGGCCCCTGCCCCACCCCTCGCTCACCGCCGCCCGCGAGGTGCTCACCCGTCACTACGCCGCCGAGCTCGGCGAGCCCTTCACCACCGCCGGCCTGTGTCTGTACCGCGACGGCCGCGACAGCGTCGCCTGGCACGGGGACCGGACCGGCCGGTCCCGGGCCGAGGACACGATGGTGGCCATCGTCTCGGTCGGCGACCCGCGCGATCTCGCGTTCCGGCCCCGGGGTGGCGGGCCCACCCTGCTGCGGCTGCCCCTGGGACACGGCGACCTCGTCGTCATGGGGGGCTCCTGCCAGCGGAGCATGGAGCACGCCGTACCCAAGTCGACGCGGGCCGTCGGTCCCCGCATCAGCATCCAGTTCCGACCCCACGGCGTCCGCTGACCCTCCGCGGCAGAGGTCGCGGGTTGCGGCCCCGCCGTGGGGCGGGAAGGCTGGGGCGCATGGATCTCGGCGCCTTCTCCGTGAGTCTGACCGTGCGCGACCTCGACGCCTCCCGCGCGTTCTACGAGAAGCTCGGATTCGCCGCCTTCGGCGGGAATCCCGAGCAGGGCTGGCTGATCCTCAAGAACGGCGACGTCGTGATCGGGCTGTTCGTGGGCATGTTCGAGAAGAACATGCTGACCTTCAACCCGGGCTGGGACAGCAGCGCGAGCGCGCTCGACTCGTTCACCGACATCCGCGAGACGCAGGCGCGGCTGAAGGCGCGGGGCGTGGAGTTCCTGACGGAGGTGGACGAGTCGGGCTCCGGTCCGGGCAGCTTCCTCGTCGTCGACCCGGACGGGAACCCGGTCCTCTTCGACCAGCACGTCTGATCCGCGCGGGGCGGGCCGGATCGGCTCAGGCGGGGGCGCCGGGCTCCTTCGAGGAGCGGGCGGCCCCGGCCGCCGCGTGCAGCGAGCGCAGCGCAAGCAGCAGGATCCCGATGTCGTCCAGGTACACCGGGTCCGGGATCAGGTCCACCGGCGAGACGGTGTAGACGACCGCGACCCAGAACAGCGCCTTGTCCTGCAGCGGGATCCCCGCGTCGACCAGCAGCCGCCGGGCCGCGAAGACGCGTGTCAGCAGCACGGCGGCGAGGATCGCGAGCCCCACCGCGAGGAGTGTGCCCAGGGCGAGCCAGACCTTTCCGTCCATGGCGGCCCTATACCCCGATATCGGGCCGCGATACCTCGGAGACGGTCGGAGTCGCTCCGGCGGCCTCTCCGCGCAGCCGCCGGCCGACCTCGCCCAGTCCGTCGGCGAGCGCGTCGAGCTGCTCGGCGGTGAGGACGTCGACGAGGATCTCCCGGACCGTCGCCACGTGCCCGGGGGCCGCCTCCTCCAGCTTGGCGCTGCCCGCGTCGGTGAGGACGGCGAAGACGCCGCGCACGTCGGAGGGGCAGCTGCGGCGGCGGACCAGGCCGGCCTTCTCCATCTGCGTGACCTGGTAGGTCAGCCCGCTCTTGGAGTTGATCAGGCCGTTGGCGAGCTCGGTCATCCGCAGTTCGCGCCCGGGCGCCGCGGCGAGCCGTACGAGGATCTCGTACTGGGGGTGCGAGAGGCCGGCCTCGTCCTTGAGCTGTTGGTCGAGACGGCGGTTCACCAGGGCCGACGCGGCGAGGAATCCGCTCCAGGCGCGCATCTCGCGGTCGTCCAGCCATCTCGGTTCAGCCATGGCTCCAGACTACACGGGTTGTTCCAATTTGAATCAATGGTTAGGGTCAGGGTCCAGCGGTTCGAATTTGAACAACTCCTCCTGCCTCCCCACCGGGCCGCCCGACCGGAAGGACCCCCCCGATGACCAGCCCCTCCGTCACCTCGACGAAGCCGCAGGCCGCCGCACCGGCCGTACGTCCCGCGCTCGCCTCCCTCTCCACTCCGGGCCACGACACCGGCCTGCTCCTGCTGCGCCTGGTCCTCGGTCTGACCATGGCGGCGCACGGCGCGCAGAAGCTCTTCGGCTGGTTCGGGGGCGGCGGCATCAGTGGCACCGGTCAGTTCTTCACCGCCAGCGGCTACCCCGCGGGTGACGCCATGGCGGTCCTCGCCGGCCTCACCGAGACCCTCGGCGGGCTCGGGCTCGCCCTCGGTCTGCTCACCCCGCTCGCCGGAGCCGCGATCGTCGGCACCCTCATCAACGCGATCGCCGTCCACGGCGCCGACTCCTTCTTCGCCCCGAAGGGCATCGAGTACGAGCTGCTGCTGACGGCCGGCGCCGCGGCCCTCGCCCTCACCGGCCCCGGCCGCTACGCCGTCGACCGCTTCCTGCCCGTCCTGCGCGGCCACCGCCTCGCCCACGGCGCCCTCGCCGTCGCCCTCGGCGTGGTCCTCGCCGTCGTGCTGCTCCTCGTACGCGACTGAGAGGTCGAAAGGCCGTCGCGATCGTCGACGCCGGGTGGGCCGCAGTGGGTCGCAGTGGGCCGCCCGGCGTCGACGCGTTCCGACCAGCCGTACGGTTTCGCGCCAACTCTTTTTGATCTCAGGCGGGTTGCTGCTGTGCTCACCTATGTTCTACGGGGCACATCGGTTCGCCCCAGGAGGTCAGATTGCAGAACAGGCGCTTCCTCGCCCTTCACCGCGCGATACGCCGTTCCCACCTGCTCATCGCCCTCGGCCTCGGCTCGCTGCTGATCGGTCTGACCCCGTTGTTCGTGGTCACGAGTACGGCAGCGGCCGGTCGCGCCCCGGCACCCCGTCCGGCGCCCGTGCCCTTCGGCCAGCAGACGGCGAAACAGTCGCCGCACCACGGCATCGTCCCCGCCAACGCGATGGAGCCGACGGCCCCGGTCCTCGACCGGGCCGGATGGACCGCCACGGCGAGCGACGAGGAGACCGGCGCCGAGAACGGCCGCGCGGCCAACGTCCTCGACGGGAACACCGCCACCCTCTGGCACAGCAAGTGGGCTCCCACCCCCACCCCGCTGCCGCACAGCATCACCGTCGACATGCACCGCACCGAGGTCGTCTCCGCCCTCGTCTACCGTCCCCGCACCAACGGGCCCAACGGGCGCGTCGGTGAGTACAGCATCAGCCTCAGCGCCGACGGACTGGGCTGGGGGACCCCGGTCGCCACCGGCACGCTCGCGGACGACGCGAGCACCAAGACCCTCGGATTCGCTCCCCAGGGCGTCCGGTTCGTCCGGCTGACCGCGCTCAGCGAGGCGGGCGGACGCGGACCCTGGTCCTCCGCCGCCGAGATCGACCTGCTGGGCGACCCCGGCACCCCGGCGGCCACCATCGACCTCTCCCGCGCCGGATGGACCGCCACGGCGAGCGACGAGGAGACCGGCAGCGAGAACGGCCGCGCGGCCAACGTCCTGGACGGCAAGGACGACACCCTCTGGCACAGCAAGTGGGCTCCCACCCCCACCCCGCTGCCGCACAGCATCACCATCGACATGCACCGCACGGAACTGGTCTCCGCCCTCGTCTACCATCCCCGCTCCAACGGGGCCAACGGGCGCGTGGGCGCGTACTCCGTCGCCACCAGCACCGACGGCGTCACCTTCGCCGCACCGGTGGCCACGGGCACCTGGCGCGACGACGACACCGTCAAGACCGCCACCTTCACCCGCGCCGCGTCCGCCCGCTTCGTCCGGCTGACCGCGACCGGCGAGGCCGGCGGTCGCGGACCGTGGAGCTCCGCCGGCGAGATCCGCCTGAGCGGACCGTCCAGCCCGGCCGTCCACGGCTCCTGGGGCCGCATCACCGGCTTCCCGCTCGTCCCGGTGGCCACCGCGGCCCTGCCCGGCGACAAGCTGCTGGCCTGGTCCGCGTACGCCGTCGACCGCTTCGGCGGCAGCAACGGCTACACGCAGACCGCGATCCTGGACCTGAAGACGGGCAAGGTCACCCAGCGGCGCATCGACAACACCGGACACGACATGTTCTGTCCCGGCATCGCCATGCTCGCCGACGGCCGGGTCCTGGTCACCGGCGGCAGCAACGCGGAGAAGGCGAGCATCTACGACCCCGCCACCGACGCCTGGTCCGCCACCACGAGCATGAACATCGCCCGCGGCTACCAGGCCATGACCCTGCTCTCCACCGGCGAGGCCTTCGTCCTCGGCGGCTCCTGGAGCGGATCCACGGGCACCGACAAGGCCGGTGAGGTCTGGTCCCCGGACACCCGCACCTGGCGCACCCTTCCCGGGGTGCCCGCCGCCCCGGCACTGACGGCCGACCCGGCCGGACCGTACCGCGCCGACAACCACATGTGGCTGCATGCCACTTCGGGCGGCAAGGTGCTGCAACTGGGCCCGAGCAAGCAGATGAACTGGATCTCCACCAGCGGGCAGGGCGGCATCACCCCCGCCGGCACCCGGGCCGACAGCCAGGACGCCATGACCGGCAACGCCGTCGCCTACGACATCGGCAAACTGCTCACCCTGGGCGGCTCACCCGCCTACCAGGACAGCCCCGCCACCCGGCGCGCCTACACCGTGGGCATCTCGGGCAACCAGGTCCAGGCCGCCCGCACGGGAGACATGGAGCATGCCCGCGCCTTCAGCAACAGCGTGGTCCTGCCCGACGGCAAGGTGGCCGTCTTCGGCGGTCAGGCCTATCCGGTGCCGTTCAGCGACGCCACCTCCGTCCTGACCCCCGAGCTGTGGGACCCGGCGACCGGCACCTTCACCCCGCTCGCCACCATGGCCGTGCCGCGCAACTACCACAGCGTGGCCAACCTGCTGCCCGACGGACGGATCTTCTCCGGCGGCGGCGGTCTGTGCGGCGACTGCGCCACCAACCACGCCGACGGGGCGATCTTCACCCCGCCGTACCTGCTCAACGCGGACGGAACCCCGAAGCCGCGCCCCGCCATCACCGCCGGCGTACCCCCCAGGGCCGCTCCCGGCGCCTCGCTCACGGTGAGCACCCAGGGCCCGGTGGCGTCCTTCGTCCTCATGCGGGCCGCCGCCGCGACCCACTCCACCGACAACGACCAACGCCGGGTGCCCGTGGTGTCCACCGCCGCGGGAGGTGGCACGTACCACGTGTCCGTGCCCGCCGACACCGGTGTGGTCCTGCCGGGCACCTACATGCTCTTCGCCCTCGACGCCCAGGGCGTACCGAGCATCGGCCAGTTCGTCACGATCTCCTGATGCCATGAGAGGTGTCCGGGGCCTGAGCTGATTGGCCCCGGACAATCAGGGGAATAGCGCACAAATGACACAACCCATCGAAGACTACGCACTCATCGGCGACCTGATGACCAGCGCACTGGTCGGCCGTGACGGGTCCATCGACTGGCTGTGCCTGCCGCGCTTCGACTCGGCGGCCTGCTTCGCCAAGCTCCTCGGCGAGGAGGAGAACGGCCACTGGCGCATCGCGCCCCTCGACGCCGCCATCGGCGAGCCCTGCACCCGTCGCGCCTACGTCGACGGCTCGCTGATCCTCGAGTCGTACTGGGAGACCGAGACCGGGACCGTCAAGGTCACCGACTTCATGCCCCAGCGCGAGATCGCCCCCGACGTCATCCGCATCGTCGAAGGCATCAGCGGCACCGTCCGGATGCGCAGCACCCTGCGCCTGCGCTTCGACTACGGCCACGTCGTGCCCTGGGTGCGCCGCAGCGACGGCGATCGGGTCGCGATCGCGGGCCCCGACTCCGCCTGGTTCCGCAGCGAACCCCCGGTCCGCACCTGGGGCGAGGCGAACAGCACCTGCTCCCAGTTCCCGGTCACCGCCGGCCGGCGCGTCGCCTTCGTCCTGACCTGGCACCCCTCGCACCGGCCGCGCCCCGAGCCCTGCGACCCCTTCGACGCCCTCGACCAGAGCCTCGCCGACTGGCGGGAGTGGACCGCGCAATGCCGCTACGAGGGCCCGTACCAGGAGGCGGTCACCCGCTCCCTGATCACCCTCAAGGCCCTCACCTACGCCCCGACCGGCGGCATCGCCGCCGCGGCCACCACCTCCCTTCCCGAGGAACTCGGCGGCGTCCGCAACTGGGACTACCGCTACTGCTGGCTCCGGGACTCCACCCTCACCCTCGGCTCGCTGCTGTCCACCGGATTCCTCGACGAGGCCCGCGCCTGGCGCGAGTGGCTGCTGCGCGCCGTCGCCGGCGACCCCGCCGACCTCCAGATCATGTACGGCATCGCAGGCGAGCGACGGATCCCCGAGAGCGAACTGCCCTGGCTGCGCGGCTACGCCTCCTCCGCCCCGGTCCGCGTCGGGAACGCCGCCGTCGACCAGCTCCAGTTGGACGTGTACGGCGAGGTCATCGACTCCCTCCACCTCGCCCGATCGGCCGGGCTGCCCGCCGAACGGCACGCCTGGCGGATCCAGCTCGCGCTGCTCGACTTCCTCGAACGCAACTGGCAGCGGCCCGACGAGGGCCTGTGGGAGGTCCGCGGCCCCCGCCGCCACTTCGTGCACTCCAAGGTGATGGCGTGGGTAGCCGCCGACCGGGCCGTACGCACCCTGGAGAGCGACCCCTCCCTGGACGGCGAGGTGGAACGCTGGCGGGCCATGCGCGACGAGGTGCACCGCGACGTGTGCGACCGGGGCTACGACCCCGTGCGCGGCACCTTCACCCAGTACTACGGTTCCGAGGAGCTCGACGCGGCGACCCTGCTCATCCCCAGGGTCGGATTCCTGCCGCCCGACGACCCCCGTGTCATCGGCACGGTCGACGCGGTACGTGCCGAGCTCGGCAGCAGCGGACTCGTCCGCCGCTACAGCACCGCCGGCTCCACGGTCGACGGGCTGCCGGGTGACGAAGGAGCCTTCCTGGCCTGCTCGTTCTGGCTGACCGACGCCCTGCACATGACGGGCCGCCGGGAGGAGGCCCGCGCCCTGTTCGAGCGACTGCTGGCCGTACGCAACGACGTCGGCCTGCTCGCGGAGGAGTACGACCCCCTGGCCGGACGCCAACTCGGCAACTTCCCGCAGGCGTTCAGCCACGTCGGCCTGGTGAACAGCGCGCTCACCCTGGCGAGCCCGGACTGAACCGCCCGGCACCCCTTATGGGTCCCCGCCGGTACGGGAGGCCAGCAACAGGGCGATGTCGTCCGGCCGGTCGGCGGTGTTGCCCGCCTCGTTGATCAGCCGGTCGGCGGTCTCGGTCAACGGGGACGGCCGGGCCGCCTCCAGCGCCGTCCGCAGCCGCTCCACCCCGACGTCGATGTCGAGCCCCGGCTTCTCCACCAGCCCGTCCGTGTAGAGGGCGAGGATCGAGCCCGTCGTCAGCCGCAGCTCCGTGACCGGGTACGAGGCCTCCGGATCGATGCCGAGCACCACCCCGCCCGCCAGGTCCAGCACCTCGGTCCGGCCGTCCGGGTGGCGCAGCAACGGCTGGGGGTGCCCGGCCCGCGCCGCCATGACGGAGCCGGACGCCGGGTCGAGCAGCATGTAGCAGCAGCTCGCGAACTGGCCCGGATCCAGGTCGATGAGCAGCTGGTTGGTACCGCTCACCACCTGCTCCGGGGTGCTCCCGCTGAGCGCGAAGGCCCGTACCGCGCTGCGCAGCTGGCCCATGGTCGCCGCCGCCGCCACACCGTGGCCCTGGACGTCCCCGATGACCAGGGCCAGCAGGCCCGCGCCCGTCTCGACGACGTCGTACCAGTCGCCGCCGACCTCCATGCCCTGGGTGCCGGGGAGGTAGCGGCCGACGGTGTCCACGTGCTCGCGCACCGGCAGCCGGTGCGGCAGCAGGGCCGACTGCAGACCACGGGCGAGCGCCACCTCGCTGTCGTAGCGCCGGGCCCGCGCGAGCGCCTGCGCGATCAGACCGGCCAGCGCCGTCAGCACCGTACGTTCCTCCGGGCTGAAGCCGCGGGGCGAGTCGAAGCCGAGGATGCACGACCCGACGGGACGCCCGGAGGCGATCAGCGGCAGGAACGCGCGGGCGCCGACATCGGCGTCCAGCGGAATCCCCGGATAGGCGGTGGCCAGGTGCTGCATCGACTCGAAGAACATCGGCCGGCCCGTGGTCAGCGTCTCCACGCCCGGCAGCCGGACGTCGAGGGAGACCCCGTCGAACCGGTTGAGGAAGCCCTGTGGGAAACCGGTCTCCCAGGCCAGGTACAGATGTCGCTCGTCCAGCAGGTAGATCGCCAGTTGGCGGCCGCCGAAGGCCGGCAGCAGCTCCTCGGTCACCACCGCCGACACCTGCCGGGCCGTGACCGCCTCCGTCAGCGCGATGGCCAGGGCCACCGGCCGGTACAGGGCCGAGGCCTCGTCGGCGGACACGTCGAGGTCCGCGTACCCGTCCACGTCCGTGTCCATGTCGGCGTCGGTGTCGGCGCGGGCGTGGGTGTCGGCGTCGGTGTGGGCGCCGGCGTCCGGGTCATGCCGGGTCCGTGACGCGGGCGTGTAGGCCGGTTTCACGGAGGTGCCCAGGGTCAGCGTCACGCCGTCGGCCGCGGGATACAGGTCCACCGACAACCACTGACCGGGCGCGTGCCGGCCGCGTCGGGCGGGGAAGTGCACCGGCTCGCCGGACATGAAACCGGCCCGGAAGTGGTCCTCGTAGGCGGGATGCCCGAGCCACGGCAGCGCCTCCCACAGCAGCCGCCCCCGCAGATGCGGCCCGTCGATGCCGAGCAGCGCCTCCGCCGCGGTGTTCACGTAGCCGATCCGGCCCTCCCGGTCCAGGGACAACACCGCCTGCGCGAGCCGGTCCGCAGCCCTGCGGGCACCCTCGGCCCCGGCCTCGGGCGGTGGCGCCGGTACCCCCATCGGGTCGCCCTCCCACAGCACCCGCCCCCCGGCCGCCGCGAGGGCGGTGAGGTCGGCGGCCAGCTGCTCCGCGGCCCGCCGCAGCCGTTCGCGGTCCGCGGTCCCGACCGGGATCCCCGGGGTCGCCTCGCGCAGCACCACCAGCACCCCGAACCGTTCCGTCCCGGCGGTCACCGGCTCGTACAGCGAGGCGAAGGTGAACGGCAGCCCGGCCATCAGCTGCGGGAAGCGGCTCATCGCCGACTCCGCGTCGGGCAGGAGCACGGCCTGCCCGGAACGGTAGGCCTCGGCGACCGGGTACGGGCGGTTCACCTGCATCCGCCACCAGGGCCGGAACAGCTGCAGCGGCAGCCCCGTGAACACGGCCAGCAGCAGCAGTCCGGTGGTGGGCGAGCGCAGGTAGATCCCGGCCGCGTATCCGCCGACGGCCTCCAGCGCATGTGTGGCGGCCCGCACGAGCACCTGGGCCGTCGCATCGGGGGCATCGCCGGTGTCAGGCGCGGCGCCGAGGCTGTCCGCTCTGGCCATCACACAGCCAGGATGCGCCCTCGGCGGCGGCCGCTGCATCCCGGCCGGTCGGGGCCGGGCCCCGGCCGATAGGCCGACCGCTTCCCTCGTCCGGGGGACGCACGGGTGTGCGGGCCACCCCCCGCGGGACGGCGCGGGGCACGATACCCAGGCGTCCCACCCCCGGCAGGCCCCCGGAAGGCAGAGCATGCGGTTCCAGTACGACACCATCGGCGAGCGCTACGCGGAGTCCACGAGCACGGCGGCCTTCTCCGCGGCCGACACCTACACCCTGCACGGAGCCCTCGACGCCCTCGGCGGGGTGCGCGGGCTCGACGCCCTCGACCTGGCCTGCGGATACGGATACAACACCCGGCTGCTGGCCCGCGGCGGGGCCCGGCGGACCGTCGGCGTCGACGTCTCGGAGGAGATGATCCGACAGGCCCGCGCGCACGAGGCGACCAAGGACCGGGCGGACGTCGAGTACCACGTCGCCGACGCCGCCGGCCTGCCCCACCTCGGCCCCTTCGACCTCGCGACCGCCGCCTACGTCTTCAGCTACGCGCCCGACCGCAGGTCCCTGCACGCGATGTTCCGGTCCGTCCGCGCCCACCTGCGCGCGGGCGGGCGGCTGCTGGCCATCGTCCCCAACGCGGGGGCGTTCCCGCGCGTGGACTGGTCGCCGTACGGGGTGCGCATCCTCGACCGGGTCCGGGACGGCGACGCGCCGCTGCTCAAGGCGCATTTCCTGACCGAGCCGCCGGTGCCCTTCGAATTCCGCGAATGGGCCCACGCCGACCTCGCCGAGGCCGCCGTCGAGGCGGGCTTCGTCACCGTCGGCTGGCAGCCGAACCGGACCCCTCCCGCCGACGCCGTACGCGACGAGGCGTACTGGACGGCGTACCGCGCCTGGCCGATCAGCTCACTGATGACCTGTACGGCGTAGGGGGCGGCCGTCACCGAACCGCCGTCACGATCCGCCGTGCCCGCCCTGGCTGCCGTGCCCGCCGTGCTCTCAGAGCTCCGCCGTCGACCTGATCAGCTCGACGATCCGCTCGCGCGCCGCCCGCCCCTCCGGGACGGGCAGCAGCGGGTACCCGTGCGGCAGCCCCGCCGCCTCGTGGAACTCCACCTCGGCCCCCTCCGCGCGGGCCCTGCGGAGCAGCTCCCGGCTGTCCGTGGCCAGCACGTCCCGGGTCCCGGTGAACACCGTCATCGGCGCCAGCCCGGCGAAACCGCCGTGCAGCGGGCTCACCCGAGGGTCGTCGGCGGCCAGGGTCCCGGC
Organism: Streptomyces virginiae; assembly: GCF_041432505.1. Classification (GTDB taxonomy): domain Bacteria; phylum Actinomycetota; class Actinomycetes; order Streptomycetales; family Streptomycetaceae; genus Streptomyces; species Streptomyces virginiae_A. Next base: position 1,140,869 of record NZ_CP107871.1, on the reverse strand, counting down.
GTACAACCGACCGGCTTCCAGCAGACCCGGGCGGGCCAGCAGCGGATCGGCCGCCTCGAGGGCCGCCTGGTCCGGATGGCTCATGGTCACGTCCAGCCAGGGCGAGATCAGCACGATCCGGGACGGCTGGTCCCCGGTGCGGTCGCGCAGCCGCTGCGCGGCCGCCAGCGCCAGCCCGGCCCCGGCCGAGTCCCCGATCAGCACCGTCCCGGCGGAGCCGCCGCTCGCGATCAGCCCGCTCAGCAGGTCGGCCGCGATCGGGACGGTCCGGTCGGCCGTGCCGCGCGGAGCGAGGATGTACGCCGGTACGACGACCCGCGCCCGCGCCTGTGTGACCAGGGTCCGGATCAGCGCCCAGTGCGGGCGGACCAGCTCGTGGATGTACCCGCCGCCGTGCACGTACAGCACATGCGCCGCGGGCTCCGTCCCGAGCGGGGAGACGTCGTACACGGGCCAGGCTCCGACGAAGGTCCGCGAGATGTCGGCGACCCGACCCAGCCGACGCGGCGGCAGATGGGAGGCGGGCCTGCGGGCGGACTCCGCCACCCTGGTCCGGACGGCCTCCGCGCTCGCGTACCGTCTTCGCCGTCCCGCCGCGATCAGCGCCGCCGACAGCGCTCTGCTGCGCAGACTCGGCACGCCCCTCACCTCCCCTTTTCCCCACGCCGTCGCCGGCGCGAGCCCCTGCCCCGTCACGGGAGGAGCATAGGCGTGAAGCTGTGCTGTCGACCCGCTTAAGAAAGTCTCGATGGACTGATCACCGCGCCGATCGGCAGATTGGTGCACGTCACCACCGCCGTTCGGGCCCATCCGCCCGCGGCGTACCCTTCCGCATGCCTGGAGCCACCCCATGAAGGCACTCGTCAAGCACAAGGCAGAACCCGGCCTGTGGCTCATGGACGTCCCCGAGCCCGAGTACGGCCCCGGCGACGTGCTGATCAAGGTGCTGCGCACCGGTATCTGCGGAACCGACCTCCACATCCGTGCGTGGGACGGCTGGGCGCAGGGTGCGGTCAAGACCCCCCTCGTCCTCGGCCACGAGTTCGTCGGCGAGGTTGCGGCGCTCGGCGCGGACGTCCAGGACATCGAGGTCGGCGCGCTGGTCAGCGGCGAGGGCCACCTGGTGTGCGGCAAGTGCCGCAACTGTCTGGCCGGCCGCCGCCACCTGTGCCGCAGCACGATCGGCCTCGGGGTCGGCCGCGACGGCGCCTTCGCCGAGTACGTGGTCCTGCCCGCCCAGAACGTGTGGGTGCACCGCACCGCCGTGGACCTGGACGTCGCCGCGATCTTCGACCCCTTCGGCAACGCCGTGCACACGGCGCTGTCGTTCCCGCTGGTCGGCGAGGACGTCCTGATCACCGGCGCCGGCCCGATCGGCATCATGGCGGCGGCCGTGGCCCGGCACGCCGGCGCGCGCAGCGTGGTCATCACCGACGTCAGCCCCGAGCGCCTGGAGATCGCCCGCAAGGCGGGCGCCACCCTCGCGGTCAACGTCGCCGAGTCCTCGATCGCCGAGGCGCAGGCCAAGCTCGGCCTGCGCGAGGGCTTCGACATCGGCCTGGAGATGTCCGGGCGCGCCGAGGCCATGCGCGACATGATCGACAACATGACGCACGGCGGCCGTATCGCCATGCTGGGCCTGCCCGCCCAGGAGTTCCCGGTGGACTGGGCGAAGGTGGTCACCTCGATGATCACGATCAAGGGCATCTACGGTCGTGAGATGTTCGAGACCTGGTACGCGATGACGGTGCTGCTGGAAGGCGGGCTCGACCTCAGCCCGGTCATCACCGGCCGCTACTCGCACCGTGACTTCGAGGCCGCCTTCGACGAGGCGTCGACCGCCCGCAGCGGCAAGATCATCCTGGACTGGACGGCTTAAGCAGCCGCCACGCCGCGGTCGGCGCAGCGTTCGCCGTACCGGCCGCCGCACCGGCCGTCCCACCCACCGAACCATCTCCCTCGGGCCGGGCCCCGCACACCCTCCCCCCTCCGCGGGGTCCGGCCCCCTCCCTCGTCGCCCTCCGCCGCACAAGGAGAACCGCACCATGTTCGAGACCGTCCGCGAGGACCTGCGCTCCACCCTCGACGAGATCCGCGCCGCCGGCCTGCACAAGCCCGAGCGCGTGATCGGCACCCCGCAGAACGCGGCCGTCGCCGTCACCTCGGGCGGCGCCGCCGGCGAGGTGCTCAACTTCTGCGCCAACAACTACCTGGGGCTGGCCGACCACCCCGAGGTCGTCGCCGCCGCGAAGGACGCGCTGGACCGCTGGGGCTACGGCATGGCCTCGGTCCGCTTCATCTGCGGCACCCAGGAGGTGCACAAGGAGCTGGAGGCACGGCTCTCGGCCTTCCTCGGCCAGGAGGACACGATCCTGTACTCCTCCTGCTTCGACGCCAACGGCGGCGTCTTCGAGACCCTCCTCGGCGCCGAGGACGCGGTCATCTCCGACGCCCTCAACCACGCCTCGATCATCGACGGCATCCGCCTCTCCAAGGCCCGCCGCTTCCGCTACGCCAACCGCGACCTGGCCGAGCTGGAGGCCCGCCTGAAGGAAGCCACCGAGGGCGGCGCCCGCCGCAAGCTGATCGTCACCGACGGCGTCTTCTCCATGGACGGCTACGTCGCCCCGCTCGCGGAGATCTGCGACCTGGCCGACCGCTACGACGCCATGGTCATGGTCGACGACTCGCACGCCGTCGGCTTCGTCGGCCCCGGCGGCCGCGGCACCCCCGAGCTGCACGGCGTCATGGACCGCGTCGACATCATCACCGGCACCCTCGGCAAGGCCCTCGGCGGCGCCTCCGGCGGCTATGTCGCGGCCCGCGCCGAGATCGTGGAGCTGCTGCGCCAGCGCTCGCGCCCGTACCTCTTCTCCAACTCCCTCGCCCCGGTCATCGCGGCCGCCTCCCTCAAGGTCCTGGACCTGCTGGAGTCCGCCGGTGACCTGCGCGAACACCTCGCCGCCAACACCGCGCTCTTCCGCACGAAGATGACCGAGGCCGGCTTCGAGGTGCTGCCCGGCGACCACGCCATCGCCCCCGTCATGATCGGCGACGCGGCCGAGGCGGCCAGGATGGCGGAGCTGCTCCTGGAGCGCGGCGTGTACGTGATCGGCTTCTCCTACCCGGTGGTGCCGATGGGCGCGGCGCGCATCCGCGTCCAGCTCTCCGCGGCCCACTCGACGGCCGACGTCGAGCGCGCGGTGGCCGCCTTCATCGACGCCCGTGCGGCCCTCGGAACCGCTGGGGCCTGACGGGAACACGAGGCCGCAGCGGAGCACGAGGTCGGAGGGGAACACGAGGTCGGAGGGGCCTGCGCACCCTGAGACAATGGTGGGGTGATCGACCCCCGCCGGCTGCGCATCCTGCGGGCCGTGGCGGACCACCGTACGGTGACCGCCGCGGCCGCAGCCCTGTACCTCACCCCCTCCGCCGTCTCCCAGCAGCTCGCGGCGCTGGAACAGGAGACGGGCCACGCGCTGCTCACCCGCAGCGGACGCGGCGTACGGCTCACCGCCGCCGGTGAGATCCTGCTGGGCCACGCCCACGAGGTGCTCGCGCAGCTGGAGCGGGCGGAGGCGGAACTCGCGGCGTACGCGGGTGGTTCGGCGGGCGAGGTCACCGTCGCCGCCTTCGCGACGGGCATCGCGGAGGTACTGGCTCCGGCCATCGCCCGACTCGCGCTGGAACGGCCCGGCATCCGGTTGCGGGTCCGGGACGCCGAGGGCGACCAGAGCCTGCCGCTGCTGCTGGACGGTGAGGCCGACCTCGCGCTGGCCGTCGAGTACCGGGGCGGCCCGGGCGCCGACGACGCCCGACTGTCCGTCCTCCCGCTGTACGCGGAACCCTTCGACGCGGTCCTGCCCTCGGGGCATCCGCTGGCCGACCTCCCCGCGGTGTCGCTGGCGGACCTCTCCGACGCGGACTGGGTGGGCCAGTACCCCGGCAACCCGTGCCACGACGTGACGCTCCTCGCCTGCGAACTGGCGGGCTTCCAGCCCCGGTTCGTGCACTCCTCCGACGACTTCCGCGCCGTGACGGCCTTGGTGGGCGCCGGGGCCGGAGTGGCCCTCGTACCGCGCTCGGCCCTGCGCGGCATGGACCTCAAGGAGGTCCAGGTCCGCCCGGTCACGGGCCCGGCCGCGACCCGCCGCGTCTTCGCGGCGACCCGCCGAGGCGGCGAGACCCACCCGCTGATCGCCCCCGTCCTGGCGGCCCTGGTCAGGGAATCGGAGCGGCTGCCGGCCCACTGAGGCCGTCGGTGGAAGGGTGAATGGTTTCGCCACAGGCCTGTACGGGTGAACTCCGGCGCGCGCTCTGTCGGCGCCGGTCCCCACGGTCGAAGACTGTGCCCCGAGCCGTCGGAGCCCCACCCGATCACGGAGGCATCATGGGTCGATCCACTGCCGAAACCGCTCCCGAGTACCTCAGCCTGACCGCCGAGCCGGTGCGTGAACACCTGGCCGCCGCCACCCAGCTCGAAACCTTCCTCACGGGTGCGGGCACCCTCACCCTCGACCAGCGGATGCTCCTCGTCGACCAGGCGCTGGTGCTGCTGGAGCAGAACTACGTACACCTGCCCCTGAAGATCTCGATGCACGCCGTCAACCCCGTACAGCGGCTGCGCCTCATCCGTCGGCAGCTGGAGCAGCAGACGGCGGCCACCATGCCGCCCGAGTGGATCTTCCACGCGGAGATGTCCAAGGTGTTCCACTCGGTCCGGGACCTGCACACCAACTACCAGCTGCCCGCACCGTTCGCCGGGAGGATCGCCTTCCTCCCGTTCCTGGTCGAGGAGACCACCGACGGACCGGAGCCCCGTTTCCTGATCACCCGCGTCGTCCAGGGATTCTCCGCACCGGCCTTCGCGCCGGGCGTCGAGGTCACCCACTGGAGCGGTGTCCCCATCGAGCAGGCCGTCGAGCTCAACGCCGCCCGGTTCGCCGGAGGCAACGCGGCGGCGCGCCGCAGCCGGGGCGTCGAGTCGCTGACGGTGCGCTCGCTCTCGGCCCATCTGCCCCCCTTCGAGGAATGGGTGACCGTCAGCTACATCGGTGCCGACGGCGTCGCCCGCGAACTGCGCGAGAACTGGCAGATCGTGGAGAACCGCCCCTCGGCGGCCGGCCCGGAGGGCGAGGCCTCGCTCGTCCTGGGCCTGGACCACGAGTCCGAGGAGGTCAGCCGGGCCAAGGTCATGCTCTTCGTCCCCCACGTCATCGAGCAGCAACTGGCCGTGGACGCGGGGAGGTCCCCGGACATCGCGGCGGGCGAGACCGCGAGCACGATGCCGGAGGTCTTCACGGCCCGTACCGTCCAAACCCCCTCGGGAACCTTCGGGCACATCCGCATCCACACGTTCCACGTCCCCGACGCCGGTGCCTTCGTCGAGGAATTCGTCCGGCTGATCGGCGAGCTGCCGCAGAACGGCCTGATCGTCGACGTGCGCGGCAACGGCGGCGGCTCGGTCTGGGCCTCCGAGCTCACCCTCCAGACCCTGACGCCCCGGCGGATCACCCCGGAACCGTTCCAGTTCATCAACACCCCCCTCAACCTGCGCATCTGCCGCAGCAACCCCAGGCTGCGGCCGTGGGTGACCTCCATGGAGCAGTCCGTCGAGACCGGCGCCACCTTCTCCGCCGCCCTGCCCCTCACCCCGGAGGACCTCGCGAACCGGATCGGCCAGCAGTACTTCGGGCCGGTCGTCCTCATCACCAACGCCCGCTGCTACTCCGCGACCGACATGTTCGCGGCCGGCTTCCAGGACCACGCGATCGGCACCGTGCTCGGTACCGACGACAACACCGGAGCGGGCGGCGCCAACGTCTGGGAGCAGGGCCAGTTCATGGAGGACTTCCCGGTCGCCTCCTCGCCGTACCTCCCGCTGCCGAACGGAGCGGGGATGCGCGTGGCGATCCGTAGATCCCTGCGGGTCGGCGAGCGGGCCGGGACGCCCCTGGAGGACCTCGGGGTCGTCCCGGACGAACGCCACCGGATGACCCGCCGGGACCTCCTGGAGGGCAACGTGGACCTGATGGCACGGGCCGGCGAACTCCTGCGGTCCCAGCCCGTGCGCGAGCTGACCATCGCCGACGTCACGCGCGCCGACGGCTCGCTCCGCCTCAGCCTGAAGACCGCCAACGTCGACCGGGTGGACGTGTACCTCGACCGCCGGCCGCGCACGTCGGTGGACATCCCCGACGGGCGGGCCGACGTCACGGTACCGGGCGCCGGCGCGGCCACGTCGGTACGGGTGGACGGCTTCGCGCTGGGCGAGCTCGTCGCCAGCAGCAGCAGGCGGTTGTAGGGCACGGCCGCGGCGGACGGGAGGGCGGCCGGGCCCCGGGAGGCCCCGGCCGCGCCCCCTCAGACCCGCAGCACCTCCACGCCCGCGGCCGCGAACTCCTCGGCGACCTCCGCCGTCAGGCCGGTGTCCGTCACCAGCACGTCCACCGACGAGGTCGCGCAGATCCGGGCGAACGCGCGGACGCCCAGCTTGCTGGAGTCGGCCGCGACGACCACCCGGCGGGCGCGTTCGCACAGCAGGCGGTTGATCGATGCCTCGTCCTCGTGGCGGGTCGCCGCGCCGTCCGTCGGGTCGAAGCCGTCCACGCCGAGCACCGCCGTGTCCACCGCGAGCTGGCCCAGCACCTGCTCGGCGAGGGGGCCGGTCAGCTCGTACGACTGGGGGCGGGCCACCCCGCCGGTCAGCACGATCTTGAACTGCGGTCGGATCACCAGCTCGCCCGCGATGTTGAGGGCGTTGGTCACCACCGTGAGCGCGGGCGAGCCCTGGGCCAGGTCCGGGCGCCCGGCCAGGGCCCGCGCCACCTCGGTGGTCGTGGTGCCGCCCGTCAGGCCGATCACCTCGCCCGGGGTGATCAGGGCCGCCACCGCCTCGCTGATCCGCTGCTTCTCGACGGCACGGCGCGACGTGCGGTAGCGCAGGGGGAGTTCGTACGAGACCCCGTGCAGCACGGCCCCGCCGCGCGTGCGGACCAGCAACTGCTGCTCGGCCAGCTGGTCGAGGTCGCGGCGGATGGTCGCGGCGGACACGCCGAGGGTCTCCGCCGCCGGTTCCACCTCCAGCTCGCCCCGTTCCACGAGCAGGTCCAGCAGCGCCTGCCAGCGCTCCTTGCGGGTCATCGGCCGCCCCCTTCGGTGTTCTGCGACATTCGTTCCACGGCGTTCAACGGCGTTCCGCGCGGTCCACGGCGTTTCCCGGCGGCGCCCATCGGCCCGCCCGGCGACACTAACTCAGCCGCTCCAGCCGTGGATGCTTGAAGTTGCGTGAAACGGGCCGCTACCTTGCAGGAACACGCAATCGAGCCTTCCGGACCCGCCTGTCACAGAGGGAGCCTGCATGAGTCACGTCGCGTACGAGTTGGGCACACAGCCCGCATGCTGGGAGCGGGCCGCCGAACTGGCCCCGGCCAGGCGGGCGGTGCTGCCGCTGCCGGGGGAGCGTACCGCGATCGTCGGGTGCGGGACCTCGTACTACATGGCCCAGGCGGCCGCCGTGCTGCGCGAGGAGGCCGGGCAGGGCGAGACCGACGCCTTCCCCGCCTCGGAGTTCCCGCGCCACCGCCGCTACGACCGGGTCGTCGCCCTGACCCGGTCCGGCACCACCACCGAGGTACTGGACCTGCTGGCGGGGCTCCGCGACGCGGGCGTACCCACGACCGCGGTCGTCGGCGATCCGGCGACCCCGGTGATGACCGCCGCGGACGAGCTGGTCGTCCTCGACTTCGCCGACGAACAGTCCGTCGTGCAGACCCGGTTCGCGACCACCGCCCTCACCCTGCTGCGCGCCCACGTCGGGCTGCACACCCCCTCCGTGGTCGCCGACGCCCGCACCGCCCTCATCGAGCCGCTGCCCGCCGACATCGCCGGCCGGGGCCAGTTCACCTTCCTCGGCCGTGGCTGGAGCGTCGGGCTCGCCCACGAGGCGGCGCTGAAGATGCGCGAGGCCTCGCTGTCCTGGGCCGAGTCCTACCCGGCGATGGAGTACCGGCACGGGCCGATCAGCGTCTCCGGACCCGGCACCGTCACCTGGTCGCTCGACGCGGCCCCGGACGGGCTCGCCGAACAGGTCCGCGCCACCGGCTGCCAATGGGTGCCCGGCGGGCTCGACCCGCTGGCCGAACTGGTCCGCGTCCACCGACTCGCCCTCGCCGTCGCCGCCCACCAGCAGCTGGATCCGGACGCACCGCGCCATCTCACGCGCTCGGTGATCCTCGCCACCGGTGAGGAGGCCGTCCGATGAGCCTCGTCCGTGCCGGCGATCTGGTCCTGGAGGCGGCCGCGGCCGGCCGCGCCGTCGCCGCCTTCAACATCATCACCCTGGAGCACGCCGAAGCCGTCGTCGCCGGGGCCGAGGCGGCCGGCCTGCCGGTCATCCTCCAACTGAGCGAGAACGCCGTGAAGTTCCGCGACGGGCGGCTGCTGCCCATCTCCCGGGCGGCCGTCGCGTGCGCGGAGGCCGCCGGAGTCCCCGTCGGCCTGCACCTCGATCACGTCAAGAGCTCCGAGCTGCTCCGGCAGGCCTGCGACGCCGGATACAGCTCGGTGATGTACGACGCCGCGCACCTCCCGTACGCCGAGAACCTGGAGGCCACCCGGTCCGCGGCCGACTGGGCCCACGCCAACGGGCTGTGGATGGAGGCCGAGCTGGGCGAGGTCGGCGGCAAGAACGGCGCCGCCCCGCTGGACCCGCACGCGCCCGGCGCCCGTACCGACCCCGACGAGGCCCGGCGGTTCGTCGCCGACTCCGGGGTCGACGCCTTGGCCGTCGCCATCGGCAGCAGCCACGCGATGACCAGCCGGACCGCGGCCCTGGACCACGTGCTGCTGGCCCGTCTGGCCAAGACCGTGGACGTGCCGCTCGTCCTGCACGGGTCCTCCGGACTGCCGGACACCGAGCTCGCGGCGGCCGTCGCGGGCGGCATCCGCAAGGTCAACATCGGCACCGCCCTCAACGTGGCGATGACCGAGGCCATCCGTACCCACCTGACCCCGGCGGACCCCCGGCCGTACCTGACGGCGGCCCGTACGGCGATGACGGCGACGGCGACGGCTATGATCGGCGCCCTGAACTGAGGGGTGGCAGGTGACCGGTGGCAGATGACCGGTCACGGGCTACGGGCTACGGGCTACGGGGGACGGCGATCATGGACACGCAGCGGGGACGCACGAACCGCCGCCGATTCCTGCTGATCGCCGGCCTCCCGCTGCTGACGGCGGGCGCGGGCCTGACCTACCTGATGTGGCCGGAGCCGTCGCGCCGGCCCGAGGTCCGCACCGACCTGGAGCCGCTGAACCGGCGGCTCGGGCCGTTCCTCGGCGAGCTGACCGACGCGCACTGGCTGGGCTACGACATCGACGACGCGGGTGACGGCCGGAGCATTCCCGGCCCCGACTCGCGGATCCGGGTGGTCGGCGTCGCCCATTTCCCGGCCGGCGGCGCGGCCGCGATCACCGGCAAGCCCGACCACGCCTTCGCCGCCGCCGGCGGGGCTCCGTCCGACCTGCCCGACGCGCTGCGGCAGTACCTGCCCGCCGCCGCGACCTGGCAGCACAGCCCCGGCTTCGACGCGTACGCGAACGGCCAGGGCGCCGCGGGCCAGGCCTCCGACGGGATCCCCTCGGGCCGGTACCTCTTCGACCCGGCCCGCGACCTCGTCCACTTCGACGTCCTGTACCTCTTCACCTGACATCCCACTCAGCGGGAGGACGTACGCGGCGCCGCTGAAGGTGCGCCGCGCGCGGTGTTCCGTCGTACGGCAGCCGTGCCGTGCCGTACTGGAGGTGGCCGGTGGCCTCGGCGGTCTCGCCCACCGGGGCCGTACTGGCAGGCCGACACGGAGCGAGGACGCTGTCGCTCGCCGCCGCCGCCGCCGACCCGGCCGGGCACGCCGCGCTCGCCGCCAACTGGACGGCGCACGAACGGGCCTGCGCCGACGTGGGCCGGGACGCCGATCGGACGGGGATGTGCCTTACCTACCCGCCGGAGGAGCACATCGAGGTATTGATCCGGCCGGGCCTGGCGGGGGCGGGCGTCAGCTCGGTGTGAGGCGGGCCTGGTGGTACTGGATCCCGTGCCACCGGGCCTGGTCCGGGCGGGCGCCCCGGTCCAGGGTCCGGGTGCCCTCGGCGAGCGTCAGGGCGTGTCCGGCGGACAGGACGAGAGCGACGAACCACCTGGTCCGGTCGGGCTCGACGGTCTCGTCGTAATACCAGTCGGCCGTGACACGGACCTCCCCGGTGAGGAACGGCCTTTGCAGGAAGTCCTGGACGGGGAGCGGGAAATGGCCGAGCACCCCCTGGGCCTCCCGGTCCAGCTCCAGGCGCAGTACCGGAGCCCCCGGCAGGCCCGGGGCGGTGGCCCGCCCGTCCGCCGGAGGCCTCCCGTCGAAGGACCGGCTGTGCAGCGAGCCGGGCTCCACCCGGGTGCGCTGCCCGCGGTACTCCGCCACTCCGTCCCGCAGCACCTGGCCGACCCGGCACAGCCCGCGGTCCCCGACCACCAGAGCGGCGGGCCGGCCGTCGGCGTCCGGCCCGGCCCACCAGGTCAGGCACCGGCCGGCCTTCTCCAGCAGCCGGGCCCGTACGTCCTCCGGAAGCAGCTCCCAGTAGGCGTGCCGGGCCGGGATCTCGGGGTCCGTGGGGAGCGCGCCCGGCTCGTGGATCTGCGTCACCGCCCGCGTGAACTCGGGGTCCTCGCGGCGCCATGCGTCGATGTCCATATCCGCCCATTGTGCGGCAGGCGCCGGAACCACACGTGCGTTTCCGGTGAGTTGGCCGGGCCGGCCCGTGTGCTCAGATGCCCCTGGCCCCGTCGATCCGTTCGCGCAGGAGGTCGGCGTGCCCGTTGTGCCGCGCGTACTCCTCGACCATGTGGATCAGCACCCAGCGCAGCGACACCTTCCCGCGCCACGCGTCGACCGCCTCGACGTCCAGATCGGGTGCATCGGCCACGAACCGTTCGGCGAAGGCCACTTCGGCCCGCCACGCCTGCCAGGCCGCCTCGACCGCCGCGGGATCCGCGAGGGCCCCGTCGAAGTCCCCGTCGGGATGCTGCGCCGAGGAGAACAGCGGCGGCGCGTCCTCACCCGCCAGGACCAGCCGGAACCAGCGGCGCTCCACATCGGCCAGGTGCCGCACCAACCCGAGCAGCGAAAGCGTGGACGGCTCCACCGACCGGTGCGCCAACTCGTCCTTCAGGCCAGCGCACTTGAGCTCAAGGGTGGTGCGGTGGTCCGCGAGGAAGGCGACCAGCATCGGCCGCTCGTCACCGGTCGCCGGGCCGCCGAAGCGGCCGTCCCGCTCGGGCTCGACGAAGAATTCCGCTCTGCTGCGTGGGCTCGTCATGGTGGCGAGTATGAACGCCGGCCTGGAGCTGCCGGCACCCGGGTCCTTCCGAATTCTTGTAACAGGTTCTACTCTGACCGCCGCCACCACAGCGCCCGTAGGACCGTGAGACCCCGGAGGGGCCGTGCATCTCGAATACACGCCTGAGCAGCAGCAGTTGCGCACCGAACTGCGCGCCTACTTCGCCGAGCTCGTGCCGCAGGACGTCTACGCACGCTACGAGGACCCGGCCGCCCAGAAGCGCTTCTACCGGGACACCATCCGCCGGCTCGGCGCCGACGGCTGGCTCGGGGTCGGCTGGCCCAAGGAGTACGGCGGCCGCGGGATGACCCCGATGGACCAGTTCATCTTCTTCGACGAGGCCGCGCAGGCCGTCGTACCGCTGCCGCTGATGGCGCTCAACACGGTCGGGCCGACCATCATGCAGTTCGGCACCGAGGAGCAGAAGGCGTACTTCCTGCCGAAGATCCTCGCCGGGGAGATCGACTTCGCCATCGGCTACAGCGAACCCGACGCCGGCACCGACCTCGCGGCGCTCAAGTGCAAGGCCGTCCGCGAGGGCGACGAGGAGACCGGCACCTACGTGGTGAACGGCCAGAAGATCTGGACGACCAACGGAGACACCGCCGACTGGGTCTGGCTCGCCGTCCGCACCGACCCCGACGCCCCGGCCCACAAGGGCATCACCATGCTCCTGGTCCCGACCTCGGACCCCGGCTACTCCTGCACCCTGATCAACACCCTCGCCTCGCACGACACCACCGCCAGCTACTACGAGAACATCCGTGTTCCGGCGAGCCGCCGCGTCGGCCAGGAGAACAAGGGCTGGCGTCTGATCACCAACCAGCTCAACCACGAACGCGTCACCCTCGCCGCCCACGGCACCATGGCCATCCGGGCCCTCCACGACGTCCAGCGCTGGGCCGCAGCGACGAAACTCGCCGACGGCCGCCGGGTCATCGACCTCTCCTGGGTCCGCGGCCGCCTCGCGCGCACCCACGCCCGGCTCGACGCGATGAAGCTGCTCAACTGGCAGATGGTGGGCGCGGTCCAGGCCGGCACCCTCACCCCGCAGGACGCCTCCGCGGTCAAGGTGTACGGATCGGAGGCCCGCCGGGACGCGTACGCCTGGCTGATGGAGATCGTCGGCGCGGCCGGCTCCCTCAAGGACGGCTCGGCGGGCGCGGTCCTGCACGGCGAACTCGAACGCGGCTACCGCAGCGCCGTGATCTTCACCTTCGGCGGCGGCAACAACGAGATCCAGCGCGAGATCATCTCCTGGATCGGCCTCGGCATGCCACGCGTACGCCGCTGAACGGCTGGGACCTGCTCAGAGTGCCGGATCGCGGCCTGTGCCGCGTTGCCAGTCCCGGTAGGCGGCGACGGCGGTGGGGAGCGTGGGGAAGATGCGTTCCGGCCCGATCTTCGCCGTCAGCCCGTAGGCGTCGAGGGGGCGGCGCAGGTCGTGCTTGACCCGGGCGAGGGCGAACACGATGTCCTTCTCGGCGAGTTCGCCGCGCAGGGCCTCGACGGCGTCGAGAGCCGTGATGTCGACCTCGACGTTCGCTTCGGTGTTCAGGACGAACCAGTGCACCGGTTCGTCCTGAACCGCCACCGATGCCATGGCACGGCGACGGAAGTCCTCGGCGTTGGCGAAGAACAACGGGGAGTCGTACCGGTAGATGAGGAGACCGGGAATGGTGCGCGCGGTCGGGTAGTCGTCGATGTCGTGCATGCCGGCCAGACCGGGCACCATGCCCTCGACCGCGTCGTGGGGGCGGGCGACCCTGGTGAGGAGTTCGGCGACGGACAGCGCCACGGCGAGGAGCACGCCGTACAGGATGCCGAGGGCGAGGACGCCGAGTCCGCAGCCGAGGGCGAGCAGGAACTCGCGGCGGCGGAAGGCCGCCAGCCTGCGGAACTCGCCCACCTCGACCAGACGTACGGCGGCATAGACGACGATGGCGCCGAGGGCGGCGGACGGGGTGTGGGCCAGCAGCGGGCCCAGGAAGAGCAGGACGGCGGCCACGCAGACGGCGCCGACGAGGGAGTACCCCTGGGTACGGGCGCCGGCGGAGTCGGCGAGGGCGGTGCGGCTGGCGCTGCTGCTGACGGGAAAGCCGTGCAGGACGCCGGCGCCGATGTTGGACACGCCGAGCGCCAGCAGCTCGCGGTTGGCTGCCAAGGGGTGCGGATCGTCGTGGCGGGCGAAGGCACGCGCGGTCAGGACGACGTCCGAATATCCGACGAGGAGCACTCCGAAGGCCGGCAGGACCAGGTCGGCGTAGTCCGACGGATCGGGCAGGGCGAAGCCCGGAAGGCCGGTCGGGACGACTCCGATGACGCTGATGCCGTGGTTCTCGTCGAGGGCGAAGCCCGCCACCACGGCGGTGGCGAGCGCCAGCACGACGAGGGGCCCGGGCAGCGGGCGCCACACCAGGGGCAGGGCGAACAGAAGGGCGAGACATCCGGCGGCGAGCACGGCAGTGGGCAGGTGCACGTCACCGAGGTGGTGGAGGAAGGAGAGCAGTTGGGGGAAGAAGCCCGATCCGCTGCCGTTGGTCCCGGTCAGGCGGGGGAGCTGGTCCACGATCATGATCAGGGCGACCCCGGCCAGGTAGCCGACGAGGACCGGCCGGGAGAGGAGATCCGCGAGAAACCCCAGCCTGACGGCCCACGCGACGAGGCAGAGCAGGCCGACCACGACGGCCAGGGCCGCCGAGAGCACCGCGTACCGCGTGGGGTCACCGGCCGCCAGCGGGCCCACGGCCACGGCGGTCATGAGGGCGGTGGTCGACTCCGGTCCCACGGACAGCAGACGGGAGGACCCGCTCAGGGCGTACAGAACCATGGCCGGGAGGGCGGCCCAGAGGCCGACGACCGGCGGCAGGCCGGCAACGCCGGCGTACGCCATGACCTGCGGTACGAGATAGGCGGCGACCGTGATGCCAGCCGGCACATCACCCCGGAGCAGGCCGGCCCGGTAGCCGCGGAAAGCAGGCGGGACCGCCACGATCCATCCGCGCTTCGGCATGGCACCTCCGGAACTCCCGCGGGCGTGTGCCGCACCATCGTGACGTGCGGAGAGCCGCGTGGAGGTGAAGCGCGCGCACGGGCACCGCTACGGGCCGCCCTCGCGCAGGCGGAAGCCGGTGACCAGGTCGGGCCGGATCCGGGTCGCTCCCGACGCGTCGCCCGCGGTCCAGCGCTGCAGCAGGCGCACGTACCGGTCGATCTCGTCGGGGTCGGTGACAGCGGTCGCGTAGCCGGTGGCGACCACGCTCCGGCCCAGGTGTTCGCCCGGGTCGATGTCGTCGGCCTCGTAGGCGACGACCACGCCCGCAGCCTGCTGGGCCCAGGTCGGCGGTGCCGAGGAGCCGCGGCGCCTCGTCGGCGCCGAGCTCTTCCATCCGCCGCCCCGGCGAACCGTCTGCTGCCAGGATCTCCACGCGCGCCGATCTCGGACAGGGGCCGATCGGCCCCCGGACGGGACCACAGGGCCCATGTCCGGGATCGGCGGAACCACCAAGACTGAAGGCGGACTCGAACAGGAGGCCGTCCATGAGCACCCCTTCACCCACCCGTATCTCCGAGGCGCTGCCCGCCGACTGCCGCTCCCGACTGATGGAACTGGCCCATGAGGTCAACTTCGAGGAGGGGACGCGTCTCTTCCGGGAGGGCGGCCACGCCGACCGGTTCTGGATCGTCCGGTCCGGCACCGTCACCCTGGACGTCCACGTGCCCGGGCGGCGCGCCGCCGTCATCGAGAGCCTCGGCGCCGGCCGGCTGGTCGGCTGCTCCTGGCTCTTCAAGCCCTACTCCTGGCGCCTGGGTGCCGAGGCGATGACGCCCGTCCGCGCGTACGAGTTCGACGCGGAGCGCGTGCGGACGCTGATGGACGCCGACGCCGCCTTCGGCTCCGCGCTCGGCCACTGGGTCGGGCAGGTTCTCGCCGACCGGCTGCAGGCCGCCCGCGTGCGCCTTCTCGACCTGTACGCGCCCTACGGCAGCGGCAGCTTCCTCTGATAGGGGGTGCGCCGCGCACCTTGCTGGGATAATTCAGATGTAAATGCGTCATAGCGGCTGAACCAGGGGCGATCATGTCCGACGATCCGAACGCCTCCGCCGGCGCACCGATCAAGGTGTTCCTCCTCGACGACCACGAGGTGGTCCGGCGCGGGCTGCGCGACCTCCTGGACGGCGAGCCGGACATCACCGTCGTCGGCGAGGCGGGCACGGCCGACCAGGCACTGGCCCGCGGGCCGGCGCTCCGCCCGGACGTGGCCGTGCTCGACGTGAGGCTCCCCGACAGCGACGGCATCACCGTCTGCCGAGAGCTGCGCTCCCGCATGCCCGGCCTGGCCTGCCTGATGCTGACGTCCTTCGACGACGAGGACGCGCTGCTGGACGCGATCATGGCGGGTGCCGCCGGGTACGTGTTGAAGCAGATCAAGGGCTCCGACCTGGTCTCCGCCGTACGGACGGTGGCGACCGGGCAGTCCATGCTGGACCCGGCCACCACCGCCCGTCTGATGCACTCCCTGCGGGACCCCGAGGTGGCGAAGGAGCCGCAGGATGCCCGGCTGGCGGCGCTGTCCGAACGTGAGCGGGCCGTCCTGGAACTCATCGGCGACGGCCTCACCAACCGGCAGATCGCCAAGCAGCTCTACCTGTCGGAGAAGACGGTCAAGAACCACATCTCGCGGCTGCTGGGAAAGCTCGGCGTGGAGCGGCGGGTCCAGGCGGCCGTGATCGCCGCTCAGGTGCACGAGCACGAGCACGAGACCGGGACGGCGAAGCGGTAGCGACAACAGTGCCGGTCACCGCGGTGGTGGAGTCAGCGGCACCTGCCACTCCAGGCGCGTCCCCCGCACGCCATCGCCCCGCGCCGCGACGTGCATCCGGCCGCTCAGCCTTTCGGCACGCTCCGCCAAATTGCGCAGTCCGCTGCGCCGACCGCTCTCGGACAGGCCGACGCCGTCGTCGGTCACGGTGATGGTCAGGTTTCCGGCGGCCGCTGCGATCGAGACCTCCGTCCGCGTGGCTTCGGCATGGCGGGCGACGTTGGTGAGTGCTTCCCCCACCACCGCGAGGGCCTCGTCCGCGATGGCCGACGGTACGTCGGTGTCGATCAGCCCCTCCATCCGCAGGGCCGGTGCGAAACCGAGGGCTGCCGCGGCCTCCTCCATGGCCCGGACCAGGCGGGAGCGCAGCTTGGACGCCTGACCTGGGGACTCGTGCTCGCGGAGTCCGAAGATGGTGGACCGAATGATCTTGATGGTGGCGTCCAGGTCGTCCACCGCACGGGAGAGCCGTTCGGACGCCTCGGGATGGTCGACGAACCGCTGGGCGCTCTGAAGGGTCATGCCGGTGGCGAAGAGCCGCTGGATGGCAAGGTCGTGCAGGTCGCGGGCGATGCGGTCGTGGTCCTCCAGCAGGCTCATCTGCTCGGCGTCGCGACGCCGTTCGGCCAGCTCCAGCGCGAGGGCGGCCTGGCCGGCGAATCCCGGCAGCGCAGCGATCTCCGCGGTGGCGAACCCGGGGCGGCCGTGCCGCCGGGCGAGCATCAGGACGCCGCTGAGCTTCTCCTCGGTGCCGACCGTGACGGCCACGGCCGGGCCGAATCCGGTCCACCTCTCGGGCTGGACGGTGACACGCTCGTCGGTCGCCACGTCGGGGACCGTGACGAGGCCGTCGCGAGCCAGTGCGGCCTCGGCGAGAGTGCCCCGGGTGCTGGGCAGGACGATCCCGCGGTGCGCCTCCGCTCCCTCTCCGAGGGCGAGGGAACCCCGCAGTTCCCCGGCGGAGCCCAGCAGGTAGAAGACGCCCATGTCCGCGGTGGTGATGTCCTTGGCCCGTTCCAGCATGCCTTCGAGGACATCGTCCTCGGGCGCTCCGGAGAGCAGGGCGCTGGTGATGTCCGAGCTCGCCTCCAGCCAGCGCTCGCGCAGCCGGAGGCCCTCGAAGAGCCTGGCGTTCTCGATGGCGATGCCGGCCGCCACCGCGAGGGTCGACAGGACCGCCTCGTCCTCGGCGTCGAACTCGACTCCACCGCGCTTCTCGGTCAGATAGAGGTTGCCGAAGACCTCCTCACGGATGCGGATGGGGACTCCGAGGAACGAGTGCATCGGCGGGTGGTGGGCCGGGAACCCGTACGAGGCGGGGTGCTCGGACAGCTCGGACAGCCGCAGTGTCTCGGGGTGGCGGATCAGCTCGCCGAGGATGCCGTGGCCGGAGGGCAGGTCCCCGATCTGCCCGCGCAGTTCGTCACTGATGCCGACGGGCAGGAACTGGGCCAGCTTCTTGTCGGCTCCGATGACTCCGAGAGCCCCGTACTCGGCGTCCACGAGTACCACGGCGGCCTCGACGATGCCGCGTAGGACCTGGGGCAGGTCGAGTTCCCGGCCCACGGACATGACGGCTTCGAGCAGACCGTTCAGCCTGTCCCGGGTGCCCCTGACCTCGTCGATCCGTACCTGCAGCTCGTCGAGCAGTTCGTCGAGCCGCAGCCGGGGGACACCGCCGCGGGTGGGCTGCACGCCTGCGCTCATCCCCACCTCCGGCCGCAAGCGACGACGAGTTGGTCATCGCTTCCACGGTATCTCCGGCCGGAGGGCACGGCCTTTCCGTTCAGCGGCCCACCGCGCCGTACGGCCTGCGGCGCGGCCGGTCATGGCGGGCTCAGTCGGTCGGGACGGTGATCACCGGGCAGTGTGCGCGGTGGAGCAGGCCGTGGACGACGGATCCGATCCGCATGCCGGTGTACCCGCCGCGGCCGCGGCGGCCCACGACGACGGACAGGGCGTGCTCCGCTGCCTGCGCCAGTTCCTCGACCGGGTGGCCGGTGAGTACCTCGTGCGCCACGTGCACGTCCGGGTACTTCTCGGACAGGCCGGCGGTGGCTTCGGAGAGCATGGTGCGCTGCGCCCGCCGTGCCGTCGCCTCGTCGTCGAGCATGATCAGCGGCCGCTGCCACACGCATGCGACCCGCAGCGCCGCACCCCGCAGGTCGGCCTCGTCGAAAGCGAAGGCCAGGGCGGCCGCGGCGGACGCGCTGCCGTCGATGCCCGCGACGACGTAGGGCGGCTGCCGGCTGATGTGCTCGGCGTCGCCCACGACGACGACCGGACAACGGGCCTGGGCGGTGACGGGGACCACGAGCGAGCCGGCGCTGAAGACCTCCGCGGTGCGGCTCAGGTGCCGGGAGCCGAGGACGATCATGCGGGCTTCCCGCGCCACACCGCCCAGGACGGGGGCGGGGAAGCCGCCGAGCAGATCACCGGTGACGGCCACCTCGGGGTGGCGGCCACGCACCCAACTGCACGCTTGTTCGAGCCTTACGGATCCGGCCTGGCTCAGGGCGGTCCGACCGGGGGTGCCATCGACGTGATGGGTGTCGTGCTGGGGCGGTACCGCGAGCACCAGGCGCAGCGGGAGCCGGCGCCGTTGTGCCTCGTCGGCGGCCCAGGACAGGGCCAGGTGCCAGTCCCTGTCCGGGTCGATCCCCACGACGATGTCGCTGCTTCCTGCCGGGTGGACGGTCATGACCGGCTCCCGAAGTCGCTGCCGGTCCGGGGGATGAGGAGCACAGGGCAGTGGGCGTGGTGCAGCAGGCTGTGCGTGGCCCTACCCAGGTTGCGGGTCATTCCAAGAGCGCTGGGGACGCGGCGGCCGCCCATGACGAGCAGGTCGGCGTGGCGGGACGCCTCGACCAGGACGCCGGCGACGGAGATGCTCTTCTCGGCGTCGGCCCGCACGTCAAGATCGGGGAACTCCTCGCGGATCGCGTCCGTGACGGCCCGCAGGGACTCCGCGTGGCCGCCCGCGATCGCGTCCACGCCGTCGAGCATCGTGACGACCTCGCCGACGGAATCCAACACGTGCCATACATGGAGCAGCCGCAGGGAAGCCTTGTGCAGCTCGGCTTCCCGGGCGGCGTACCGGGCGTACAGGAGGTCGTGCTCGTCACGGACGGCCACGAGGACGGTGCCGGTCTCTTCGCCCCCGTCGATGCCGCGGACGACGATGACGGGGGTCATCGCGGCGGCCGCGACATCCAGGCCGACCGAGCCGAGCAAGAGGGAGTTGAATCCGCCCAGGCCACGGTTGCCGACCACGATCGTGCCGTGGAGCGCGCCCGCCCGGTGCAGGCTCTCGACGGCCCCCGCGCGGCTGAACTCGGTGGTCACCTTCAGGCCCGGGTACGCGGCCGACACGGCCTTCGCCGTATCGTCCAGGAGCTCCCGACCGTCGACGCGGACCCGTTCGACGGTCTCCGCGGGCAGGTACAAGGCCCTGCTGTCGGTGTCGGCACCGTAGACGATGTGCAACGGTCGGTCCCGGCGTTCGGCCTCCGTGGCCGCCCACAGAGCAGCGACGCGCGCCGGCTGCGAGCCGTCCACGCCGACGACGACCGAGCTGGTGTCCGGCGTACGGAATGTGCTGTCCACGATTCCTCCCAACCGAGAAGCCGATGAGGGACACCTCTCACGCTGACACCGTCGGAGCTTCGGGAAGAGGGCCGCCCGGGACCGCCGACGGGACCAAAGGTCCCTATCGTCCTAGGCTCGGCACCTGGGGCCCTACGGGCCCTTGAACGGGACCGTTCGGCCCTCGATCACCGGCAGGCGCCGACAGAAGGTGGGTGCACACCCCGACAACGGACATCAGCCTCGCGCGACGCGGCGGAGCAGGAGGGTTTCATGAAACACATCAAGGTGGCGGACCTCATGACCGACGAGGCCGTCTCCGTGGCCCCGGGCACCGCCTTCAAGGACATCGCGAAGCTCCTCGCCCAGTACGACATCTCCGGAGTCCCCGTCCTGGACGACGAGGACCGTGTGGTGGGCGTCGTGTCGCAGACGGACCTGCTGGCCCATGTCGCGCCCGGCCCCGATACGACCCGGCAGAACGGCACGGAGGCGGAGCCCCCCACCGCCGGCGATGTCATGTCCGCGCCCGCGGTCACCGTCCGGGCCGAAGAGACAGCGGCTGACGCCGCCCGGCTGATGACCCGCCGGGGCATCGAACGTCTCCCCGTCGTGGACGTCGAGGACCGGCTCGTCGGCATCGTCACCCGCCGCGACCTGCTCCGCATGTTCCTGCGCCCGGACTCCGAGATACGCCGACGGGTCACCGGCGAGGTCCTCACGGAAGTGCTCGGTGTGCCGACCGGTGACGTCGACGTCCACGTGGTGGACGGCATCGTCACCCTCGACGGTCATGTCGAGCGCCGGAGTCAGCTCACCGCGCTTCTCGGCCTCGTCGAGCAACTCGACGGGGTCGTCACCGTGGCATCGCAGGTGACCGCCCGAACCGACGACACGGCGACTGCTCACCCCGACCACGCCCGCCACGCGATGCCCTGGTGACGAGGCGCCGGACCGGACGCAGGAAGGCGCAGCCATGAAACACCACATCACCGTCGGAGTGGACGGCTCCCCGGAGAGCCGGGCGGCAGCACGCTGGGCCGCACGGGAGGCCGTCCTGCGGCAGGTGTCGCTGCGGCTCGTACACGCCGTCGACTGGCCCCTGGACCCGGTGTTCCCCGGCTTGGGACGCCAGGACGTCGACCGCTGGGCGGACCACGCGCTGACCGGGACGGTGCGGGAGCTGCACGAGCGCCACCCGCACCTGGAGATCTCGACCCGCTGCCTGACGGCCCGGCCGGCCGCCGCCCTCGCGGCCGAGGCCGCCGATGCGGGTCTGCTCGTTCTGGGATCGCGTGGTCTGGGCGGCCTGGTCGGTTTCCTCGTCGGCTCGGTGGCGATGTCGACCGTGGTCGCGACCGACACCCCGGTCGTCCTCGTGCGCGTCGCCGACGACCCGGAGGACGCGGAGGACTCGGACGGCCCGAGCGCAGGTTCACGGGCCGAGGTCGTCGTGGGCGTCGACATCCACGAAGCGTGCGACCGGGTACTCGCCTTCGCTTTCGAAGAGGCGGCGCGGCGCGATCGCCCACTGAGGGCCGTGCACGGCTGGAAGATGCCGGCCGCCTACAGCTACGTCCCCTTCTTCGACCCGGACGACGAACGCGACATCGCCAGGAGCGTCACACGCATGGTGGAAGACGTGCTGCTGCCCTGGCAGCACAAGTTCCCGGAGGTGAGCGTCAGCCACGACGTTCGCACGGGATCCGCGGGCGAGCATCTCGTTCGCGCCTCGCGGGGCGCGGGACTCCTCGTCGTGGGACGCCATGTGCGCCGCTCTCCCTTCGGTGCTCACCTCGGCTCGGCCGCCCACGCGGTCCTGCACCACGCGGCAGCCCCCGTGGCCGTCATCGCCCACGGCTGAAGGAGGCCCACCCGAGGGCGCGACCGCGACGCACCCGCGGCGGCCCCCCTCACCCACCCGGTGACGCACCCCGCCACCTCATCCGTCGCCGTCGCGGCGCACGACCGAGGCCGCACAGACAGGAACAGTCCCGTGACCGCACCACACTTCGACCCCGACACCGTCATCCGGCTCGTGGGCGACGCCGTCACCGCCCCGTCCATGCACAACGCCCAGCCATGGAAGTTCGTGTTCCACGTCGGGAGCGGTGCACTCTCCCTGTACGGCGACGCCGAACGCGCCATGACCCGAACCGACCCGGACCACCGCAGCCTCCACCTCGGCTGTGCTGCGGCACTGTTCAACCTCCGCGTGTCCGCGGCCCGAAGCGGCCTCCCGGTCCGCGTGCAGCTCTTGCCCGACGACGCCGAACCATGGCTGCTCGCCACGGTGACCATCGACGAGACCGCGGACACGGACCGCGAGTCCGCCTCCCTGCACGACGCCATCCGGCGTCGGCACACCAGCCGGTACCCCTTCAGCGAGGAGCCGGTGCCGACGGAGCTGCTGGACGGTCTGTGGACCGCGGCCCGTCGGGAGGGCTGCCGGCTGACCGTCCCGGACACCTGGCACATCGACACCGTGCTCGGGCTCGTTCGGGACGCGGAACACCGTGAGGAGATCGATCCGCTCGCCCGGGCGGAGACCACGGCCTGGACCTCCCCCACGCGGAGCGCTTCAGGCACACGTCCCGACGGCATTCCCGCCACCGCGTTCGGCCCCCGGGCTGCCGGCGGTCCCGCCCCTGTGCGCGACTTCGGTTGGGCCAACCCGATACCGGATCGCGGCTGGGCCGTGTTCGAGAAGCGACCTCAGCTGGCTCTGCTCAGTACGGAGCGGGACACGAGAGTCGACTGGCTGCGCGCCGGTCAGGCGATGGAACGGGTACTCCTCCAGGCCACCGCCGACGGCCTCGCCACCTCGATGACCTCCCATCCCCTGGAATGGCCGGAGCTGCGCTGGACGGCCCGCGACCCGGTCGCGGCCATGGGACACGTGCAGATGGTCTTCCGCCTCGGCTACGGCCCCCCAGGCCCCGACACACCCCGCCGCCCCTTGACCGAGGTGCTGGAAGTCCGGCCCTAGGCAAGGGTGGCCGCGTGGTCGGGCACTTCGGTCTGCAGCTCCTTGGACGGACGCTGGTAGCCGGTGGACGGCGGCCTCGGCGGCAAGGTCGGCGACGGCACGGCCACGTCCTCGTAGGGAACCGAGGACAACAAGTGGGCCATCATGTTGAGCCGTGCGCTGCGCTTGTCGTCGCTCTCGACCACATACCACGGGGCATCGGCCGTGTCCGTGTGGACGAGCATCTCGTCCTTGGCCCTCGAGTACGCCTCCCAGCGCGTGAGGGACTCCAGATCCATCGGGGAGAGCTTCCACCGGCGCAGCGGGTCCTCCGCGCGGCGCCGGAACCGTTCTTCCTGCACCGCGTCGCTGACGGAGAACCAGTACTTGCGGAGCAGGATCCCGTCCTCGACCAGCATCCGCTCGAACTGCGGGCACTGGCGCAGGAAGAGCTGGTGCTCGGCGGGTGTGCAGAAACCCATGACGTGCTCCACCCCGGCACGGTTGTACCAGCTGCGGTCGAAGAGGACGATCTCTCCGGCGGCCGGCAGATGCTCGACGTACCGCTGGAAGTACCACTGAGTACGCTCCCGACCGGTCGGTGTGGGCAGGGCTGCGATGCGCGCGACACGGGGGTTGAGGTGCTCGGCGACGCGCTTGATCGTGCCTCCCTTGCCCGCAGCGTCACGGCCCTCGAAGACGACGACCAGGCGGGCGCCTTCCGCACGCGTCCACTCCTGGAGCTTGACCAGCTCCGTCTGGAGCCGCAGCAGCTCTCTCTCGTAGACCGCCTTCTTGAGACCCAACGCAACCACCGTCCCTTTCGCCATCGGGTGCTGCGATCAAGTCCGTCACGGCCTGCGCCCGCGCGCAAGGTTGCCTCGCGCGTCGCACGGGTGGCCGCTCGACGGCCGCCGCGCTCACTGCGTGAGGTCCGGGACGGTCTCAGTCATCGCCGGTTCCCTGCCCGGGGCGCAGGCGGCCGGACCACCGGGGCTCGATGTCGGCCCACTCGGATTCCCAGGACCGTGCGCTGCACGCGTCCACGATCCGCAGGCGCACGGCGACAAGGGCGCCGCCGACGAGAACGATCCCGGCCAGCGCTCCGGTGCCGATGCCCACCGCGTTCAGAGCGATGTCGGATCGGCTGGGTGGCGCGGCGGCCGCGGTGCCGTTTCCGTCGACCCACAGGCGGACCGTGTCCCCGTGCCGGGTTCCCGCCGGAACGGGGACGGTTGCGGTGTGCGGGCGCTGCGAGGGGTAGTGCCACGTGGCGGTCGCCACGGTGACCGGCCGGCTGCTGGGCAGTTCACCCGCTCGGTAGGTGGTCTCGCCGACCGTGGTGGCCGTCACGGTGTGCCGGTGGCGCGCGATGTTCTCGGCAGTCCGGTGGCCGTCGGTCCAGGCGGACCGCCCGAGGGCGAAGCCGGCGATGACGGCCAGCAGACAGGTCAGCGCGAAGGCGACACGCATACGGGTCCGGGTGCGGTCGGCATCCCGCCTGAGCGGGTTGGCCCCCGTCCCTTTCGTCCGCCGGTGCATGGCACACCTCCGTGCTGGTGCGTGCCGAGCAGGGCCGTCCCTTCAGGCGGCGACGAGCTCGGCGCTGATGTGGTGGGCCCAGTTCTGGATCCGCTCGGGGTTGCGGAAGTCCCCGCCCTTGCCCTGGCGCGTCAGTGCCTTGGCGAGGAAGCCCGGGGTGTTGGCTGTGACGCTGCCGCCGAAGGTCATGTGCTCGCGCGCTCCGACCAGCTGCATCTCCCGGGCGACGGCCGAGACCGGAGGGACGTCGTGTTCCTCGGCCGAGCGGTCGAGCGGGCCGCTGCTGAACATCCACACCGGGCGGTGCCGGAGGGATTCGGCGTTGCGTTCCGCGCAGCGCTGGGCCTTGCTGTTCCAGTGGCCTGCGTAGAGGGAGCCGCCGAGGACCACGGCGTCGTAGGCGCGGACGTCGTGGACGTCGTCGGCGGGCAGCACGACCGCGTCGAGACCGTCCTCGCGGAGGGTCTTGCCGATCTGTTCGGCTATGCCTGCGGTGGCGCCGTGCTTGGTGCCGTAGGCGACCAGGACTCGCTTGGTGCTCATGGCGGGTGCTCCTTGATTGCGTGGTGCGGGGCTGATGCCCACTGTCGCGCCGCCGACGGCTTGTCCGCTTGGGCCGGACGGATCCCTACAGGGACCATTCGGCCTCCGATCCACCGGTACCGGCCGCCCGTCGCATCAGCCCCCTGGTAGCCGGAACCATCGCTCCTGGCCTGCGGAAACGCGTTCGTGCCGGCCTCCGGGCAGGACCAGGGGCACCGGGCCCAGGAGAGACGAGGGGACGCTGATGCCGAGTCGACCCGGCCGGAACCGGATACGGATGTCCCGGTGCCCCAGGTAGGAGATCGAGAATGAGGAACCGGGCACTTGTGAGAGGGGCACCGGGTCGATGTGCAGGCCGTCGCCGTGGGGTTCGAGTCCGACGATGGCGCGCTCGACGAGGTCGAGGGTGCCGCTCATGGCTCCGAGGTGGATCCCTTCACCGGTGGTGCCGCCCTGCACGTCCGTGATGTCGCTGAGCAGGGCTTCCTGGCAGTGGCGCCAGGCCTCCGGGCCCTGCTGTCGGGCGAGGATCCAGCCGTGGACGAGGCTGCTGAGCGTGGAGCCATGGCAGGTGCGCCGCAGGTAGTGGTCCACCGTCCTGCGCCAGAGGCCGTCGTCGAGGGAGTATCCGAGCCGCGTGAACAAGGAGGCGAGTTCGGCGGGGCGGAAGAGGTGGCCGAGCATGAGGGTGTCGGCCTGCTTGGAAGCCTGGTAGCGGTTGGGGGTGTCGCCTTCGGCTTCCAGGATGCGGTCCAGGCGGCGGATGTCGTGGTACCGGGAGCGGTATCCGTCCCAGTCCAGCTCGGCGAGATCCCCGTAGCCGTGGAACTGGCTGATCACGTCGCGGTGGAACGGCACGTACAGGCGGCGGGAGACGTCCTCCCAGACGGTGAGGTCGTCGGGGCCGAGGCCGAGTCGCGAGAGGAGCTCGACGCGGCGAACTGCCGGGAGTTCCTCGTACAGATCGAGGGCGCGGGCCAGCACCCACGCCGCGGTGACGTTGGTGTAGGCGTTGTCGTCGACGCCGGGCACGGCGGCGTCCGGATAGGCGTCGTGGTATTCGTCCGGTCCGACGACGCCGCGGATCCGGTAGCGGCCGAGGCCGGTGTCCCAGACTGCCGCGCCGGCCCAGAAGTGGGCGATGTGCAGCAGGAGTTCGGCGCCGGGGCCGTGCATGAAACCGGCGTCACCGGTGGCTTGCCCGTACTGCCACACGTTCCAGGCGATGGCCGATCCCACGTGGTGCTGGAGGTGGGAGTGATCGGGCAGCCAGCGGCCGGAGCGCGGATTGAGGTGCAGCCGCTGCGTCTCCTCGAATCCGGAACCGCCGCTCTGCCAGGGGAACATCGCCCCCGTCGCCCCGGCCCGTCGGGCGGCCTCCAGGGCTGCGGGGAGCCGTCGGTGCCGGTACATCAACAGGGCGCGGGCGGTCTCGGGGAGGTGGAGGGCGAGGTAGGGAAGCACGAACAGCTCGTCCCAGAAGACGTGGCCGCGGTACGCCTCACCGTGAAGGCCGCGGGCGGGGACGCCGGCGTCGAGCTCCGCCGTGTGCGGCGAGAGGGTCTGCAGCACGTGGAAGGCGTGCAACCGCAGCACCTTGCCCGTCTCTCCGGGTACCTTCAACTCTCCTTCATTCCAGAGGCGTTGCCAGGCTGCCCGATGGGAGGCCAGCAGGGAGGGGAAGTCCGGCGCGTGCGTGGCGCAGCCGATGCTCCGCCGCACGGGATCACCCCAGGGACGGTCGAGCGAGGTGCACAGGGCGGCGGTCTTCACGACGACGACCGGGGCGGCCCGCCTGATCGGCAGGACGAGTGTCTGCGTGGCGGTGGTGGCTGTGCATGCCCTGCCCACCGGCGCCACAGGACGTGCCGAAGTTCGGACCGCGAGCCCGATCCGTACCCGGGACGTGGTGGTGGTGCAGGACAGCCAGGCGGTGCCCTCCGCCTCCACCCCGGCCCGGTGCTCGACGAGATGCCGCCCGGCCAGAGCACGGTAGCGGTCGACTCCCGCGTTCGTGACATCGCCGTCGAGCACGGACTCGATCTCGATCCCGCCGCTCCAGCCGTACGCCCTGAACACCGTGTTCTGCGCCGCCAGGTACGGGTCGCCCATGTGGACGAGGCGGGTGTGCGTGACGCCCAGACGCCGGCCTTCGGCGTCGTGGAAGAGCATGCGGCGGGTGAGCGTACCGGCGTGCAGGTCCAGCGACACGTGGCTGTGGCGCAGGGACGGGTGATCCGGTGTGAGCCAGTCGCCGGGCGGTGTGCCCTCGGGCAGACAGCGGAACCGCAGGGCGGTCCAGTCCGGCAGCCGGACCATGTCCTCGTTGGAGACCGTTCGTCCGCCGATGGTGGAGTCGAGCCGGTCGTAGCAGCCGGCGAGGT
The DNA here is from genome assembly GCF_041432505.1 of Streptomyces virginiae. GTDB lineage: Bacteria > Actinomycetota > Actinomycetes > Streptomycetales > Streptomycetaceae > Streptomyces > Streptomyces virginiae_A. Next base: position 1,113,636 of record NZ_CP107871.1, on the reverse strand, counting down.
AGGTTCCCGGATAGTGGATGTCGTCGGCGACGCTTTCGGGTGCTGAACCGCGCGTGGCGAAGCGGCCGTTGCCCAGGGTGCACAGGGATTCGACCAGCCGCTCGGTCTTCGGATCGTAGCGTCGGTACTCCCATCGCCATGCGGTGGTCACGGGCGATCGCCTTCGAGCACGGCGGGTAGCCTGCCGAGGTCGGGGAGGACGAGGTCGGCGCCATGCGCGCCCAGGGCGTCCCTCATGCGTGGGTCGTCCTCGCGGTCGAGCCCCACCACCAACCGGAAGCCGCCCCGGTGTCCGGCCTCGACGCCGGCGAGAGCGTCCTCCACCACGGCGGCGTCTGCGGGAGGCACGCCAAGACGGCCGGCAGCCTCGAGGAAGAGTGCGGGTTCGGGTTTGCCCGGAAGCCCGAGCACGGCCGCGTCCCGGCCGTCCACCAGGGCGTCGAAACAGTCCGCGAGTTCCGCGGACTCCAGAAGGGAGCGGGCGTGCCGGGAAGCCGAGACAGCCGCGCACCGGACCGCCTTCCCGCGCAGTTCCTGAAGCGCCGGCCGCACGTCCTCGAAGGTGCGGACGCCGCCGGTCCGCAGCATCGCGGCGAAGACCTCCTCCTTGCGGGCGGCGACCGCGTGGACGGTGGCGCACCCGGGCGGGTCCTCAGGCGTTCCGGGCGGGAGGTCGACGTGACGGGCGGCGAGGAAGGCGCGTACGCCGTCGAGGCGGGAGCGGCCGTCGACCAGGTCCCGGTACTCGCGGACGGCGTCGAACGGGCGCGGTCGTGCACCGGCGTGCGATGACTGCCACTCGCGGAGGCAGCCGTCGAAGGTCTCCTTCCAGGCGGCCGCGTGGCGGTCCGCCGTGGCCAGGAGCACTCCGTCGGTGTCGAAGACGACCGCGCGCAGGCCGTTCATGAGTCGTGCACCACTCGACGGCCGGTGATCCGAGCCGGTGTGAGCCGCATCCAGTGGTTGCGCGGACCGCCGGCCCAGGGACGGGAGCGGGCCGTGGTGTCGAGGTGGCGGATCTCTTCCGGGTCGGTGACGGCTGCCAGTTCACCCACCGCCAGCACGCTCCAACCGGTGGCGGTCACGTCGTCGATGTTGTCGATCTCGAAGGCGGCCTCGGTTCCGGCCGCTCCGGCAGTGACGGCCTCCGCGGAGGTGCGGAAGGCGATGTCGGGGCCTGCGGTCAGGTAGTTGACGGGAAGGACGGCCGGGCCTTCAGACGTGAAGACGGCGATGCGGCCCACGCCGTGCGTGCTCAGCAGCCGCCGGCATTCCGTCTCGTCGAGCGGTACCAGCGCACTGTCGCGCCGTGCGGTGGACCGGCCGGCGACGTGGTGCGCGCCGGCTCCGGTCAGGTCGTCCACGGTGAGGCCGAGGGCGTCGGCCACCCGGACGAGGGTGCCGATGGCAGGACTGGCGGCATGCTCCTCCAGGTAGGCGATGTACGTGCCGTCGGCGCCGCACCGCCGGCCCAGTGCGTCGCGGCTCAGACCGAGGGCTTCGCGGCGGGCAGCGAGGCGGCGGCCCAGGTCGGTGCGGCCGGTCATGTCGCCGGACTGCTGCGGGTGGGTGCTCGGCATGCTCGTCACGGCACTCACCGCCCCTCGGGCGGTACGGCGACCGTGTCGTGCTGCGGTCCGCCGAGCACGACCTTGAGGGCGCCGGTCTCTCCCGCGCGGGAGAAGACGTCGTACGCCTCTTCCATCCGGTCCAGCTCGAAGCGGTGGGTGACCATCGCGGCCCCCGGCAGGCGGCCCGCGGCCATCATCCGCAGCAGCATGGGGGTGGAGTGGGTGTCGACGAGACCGGTGGTGATGGTCACGTCCTTGATCCACAGGTCTTCGAGGTGGAGGACGGCGGGCTTGCCGTGGACCCCGATGTTGGCGACCCGGCCACCCGGGCGGACCATGCGGGTGCACATCTCGAACGCCTCGGGCACGCCGACGGCCTCGATGACCACGTCCGCCCCGAGCCCGTCGGTGAGGTCCTCCACCAGCCGCTCGGGCTCCTCGTCCGCGCTCACGGTGGCATCGGCACCGAGGTCGCGGGCGGCGGCGAGCCGGGACGCGGCGAGGTCGACCGCGATGATCCGCCCCGGGCTGTAGAGCTGCGCCGTGGCGATGACGGCCAGGCCGATGGGCCCGGCACCGACCACGACGACGGTGTCGCCCGGGCGCACGTTGCCGTTGAGCACACCGACCTCGTAGGAGGTCGGGAAGATGTCGGCGAGCAGTACGGCGTCGTGGCCGGCCAGGGCGCTGGGCAGCGGGTGGACGGAGAGGTCGGCGAAGGGGACGCGGACGTATTCGGCCTGGGTGCCGTCGATGGTGTGGCCCAGGACCCAGCCGCCTCCTCCGCGGCACTGGCCGTAGTGGCCCTCGCGGCAGAACCGGCAGCGGCCGCAGGCGGAGATGCAGGAGATCAGGACGCGGTCGCCGGGGCGGACGCCACGGACATCGCCGCCGGTCTCGACGACGGTACCGACGGCCTCGTGCCCCAGGATCCGTCCCGGTGTCACCTCGGGGACGTCGCCCTTGACGATGTGCAGGTCGGTGCCGCAGATGGTGACGGCGTCGACCCGGACGATCGCGTCGGCGGCGTCCTTGATCGAGGGGTCCGGGACATCCTGCCAGGAGGTCTGTCCGGGCCCGTGGAAGACGAGTGCCTTCATGGCGCGGCCTTCTCTCTGTGCGCTGTGCGGGAGGGGTCACCATCAGGCTCTGCTCGCACCCCCTCGTCCCGCTTGGGCCGGTCGGCCCCTACCCGGGCCCGGTCGGTACCCGGCGGACAGGGCGCCGCGGTGCGACGGTGGAGACCGGCATCCGCTCCCGAAGGAGGGCCGCTGTCATGTCCCGGTCAGCTCCGTCCCCCGCTACCGCCCGCCCGGCCCTGCTGAGGTTCCTCGGCGGAGTGCGGACGGTCACCGGCAGCAAGTTCCTGGTCGAGAGCGACCACGCCCGGATCCTCGTCGACTGCGGACTCTTCCAGGGTGTCGCGGACCTCCGGCGCCGCAACTGGGACAAGCTGCCCTGCGACGCCTCGGACATCCATGCCGTCGTCGTCACGCACGCCCACCTGGACCACTGCGGCTACCTGCCGCGCCTGGTCCGGCACGGATTCCGCGGACCGATCCTGACCAGCGCGGCCACCGCCCGGCTCGCCGAGATCGTCCTCCGCGACAGCGCCCGCCTCCAGATGGAGGCCGCCGAGCACGCCAACCAGCACGGCTGGTCCAAGCATCGGCCCGCCAAGCCGCTCTACGACGACGATGACGTCGACCGCACGATCGAGTACTTCGACCCGGTACCGGTGGGCAGCGAGATCGAGATCATGGCCGGCACGAAGCTGATGCTGCACCACGGCGGTCACATCCTCGGCTCCGCCTGGGCGCACCTGACCCTGGAGGACGGCCACACCCTTGCCGTCAGCGGCGACCTCGGCCGCCCCGGCCACCCGCTCCTGCTGCCGCCCGAGCCGTTCTCCGGCGCCGACGTCCTGCTGATGGAGTCGACGTACGGCAACCGTCGCCACGACCACGGGAGCGCACGGCACGCATTCGCCTCGGTGATCACCCGCGCACTGTCCCGGGGCGGAACCGTGGTCATCCCCGCCTTCGCGATCGACCGCACCGAAGTCGTCCTGCACGAACTCGCCGCCCTGCGCGGCGACGGCACCTTGCCCCGCCACGTACCCGTCTACGTCGACAGCCCCATGGCCCTGGCCGCACTGGACGTCTACCGCGACGCCGTACGAGCCCACTCAGCCGAGCTACGCCCCGAGATCCTCGCCCGGGGCGAGGCGGCGATCAGCCCGGAACCCTTCCTGGCCGCCCGCACCGTCCAGGAGTCCATCGACATCAACAACTCCGGCGGACCGGCGCTCATCGTCTCGTCCGCCGGCATGGCGACCGGCGGCCGCGTCCTGCACCACCTCCACCGGATCCTGCCCGACCCCCGCAACGCCGTGGTCATCGTCGGCTTCGCCGCCGCCGGCACCCGCTCCCGAGACCTCGTCGACGGCGCCCGCACGCTCAAGATGTTCGGCGAGTACGTCCCCGTACGCGCCGAGGTCGCCGACGTCCCGCACTTCTCGGCGCACGCCGACGCCGACCAGATCATCGACTGGCTGCGCGCCGCCCCGGCCCCGCACACCACCTACCTCGTCCACGGCGAGGAGAGCGCCGCGGAAACGCTGCGGGACCGGATCGATGACGAACTGGGCTGGACGGCCGTCGTACCCAAGCCCGGGGAGGCCGTTCTGGTCCGCTGACCAGGGCCGGACGGCCCCGGCGGTCTGCACCGCCCCACCCGCGCCGACCTGTTGACCGCCCCGGCCGTCACGATCCGCCCCGACACCACCCTGCCCCAGACCGCCCACCGCATGGCCGACCGACACATCGAGCGCCTGCCGGGCGGCTCCGCCGTGCCTCTGCGTGACTCCGGGGGCGACTCCGTCGTTCGGCCCATCAAGGGCACCGGCCGCAGCGCCGAAAAGGACCAAGCGGAGTCGCCCCACCCTTGCGTTCCGGTACGCCTCCGCGCCCCGGGCCGCCCCGACGACGGCATCCCGGTGCCCCAGCCGACCGGCCCGGAGGAGATTCCGCATGCGCGCCGTCCTGCCCCTGACCGCCGTCACCACCGCCGCGCTCCTGCTCGTCACGGTCACCGGAGTGACGTCCGCCGCGGCGGCCCGGAATCCCGACGGCACGTCGCCCCTGGTCAAGGTGTCCCACGGCGACCCGTACGCGGACTGCACCATCGGCGCGAGATCGCCCGACAGCGTCGTCTACCCGGGCACCGAGGTCGAGCCGTACCTGTCCGTCGATCCGCGCGACTCCCGGCGCGTGGTCACCGTGTTCCAGCAGGACCGCTGGAACGACGGCGGCGCCCGCGGCCTGGCGGCGAGCTGGACCACGGACGGCCGCACCTTCCACCGGAGCACGCTGCCGTTCAGCCTCTGCGCCCCGGGCGGAGCGGACTTCGAACGGGCCACGGACCCCTGGGTGAGCACCGGACCGGACGGAACCGTCTACGCGAGCGGCGAGGGCGTCGACTTCGTCAAGAGCACGCGCACCGGCCTGCTGGCCGCCACCTCCCACGACGGCGGCCGCACGTGGCAGAACCTCACCACCACACACGTCGACGAGCAGCCGTTCTTCAACGACAAGCCCTCGCTCACCGCCGACCCGATCCGCAAGGGCACCGCCTACCAGGTCTGGAACCGCCTCGACAACGACCCGCCCGGCCCCGGCTCCCTCGACGGTCCGGGCTACATCTCCGTCACCCGTGACGGCGGCCGCACCTGGAGCGGAGCCCGGCGCTTCGTCGACACCGGCAGCGTGCCCAACACCCAGACCATCGGCCATCAGATCGTCGTGGACCGGCACACCGGCACCCTGTACGACTTCTTCGACCGCATCACCTACTCCGAGGACTTGAGCACCGTCGTCGAGGCCCGCTACGAGATGGTCACCTCGACCGACGCCGGAGAGACCTGGAGCGCCCCGGTCACCGTCGCCGAGGACACCTCCGTACCGGAGGTCGACCCGAACGACCCCACCAAGGCGCTGCGCGCCGCGTCCACCCTGCCCAGCCCGGCCGTCGACCCGAAGACGGGCACGCTCTACATGGCGTACGAGGGCGCGGACTTCTCCGGCGGCGAGTTCGATGCCGTCCAGCTGGTGCGCTCCACCGACGGCGGACGCACCTGGGGAGCCCCGGAGCTGATCAGCCCGGCGGGGGTGCCGGCCTTCTCCCCGTCGGTCGCGGTCGACGAGCGGGGCACGCTCGCGCTCACCTACTACGACCTGCGCTTCCTCCAGCCGGGCAACACCACCACCCTGCCCACCGCCTACCAGCTCGCCACCCTGCCGCACGGAGACCCGCGGCGACGCACCGAACGCCAGATCTCGCGGGTCTTCGACTGGCTGCAGGCACCGTTCGCCGGGGGCTACTTCCTCGGCGACTACCAAGGCCTGGTGGCCGACGGCAAGGGAGTACGGGCGGTGCTCACCGAGACCCACTCCGACGCACCGGAGAACCGTACGGACGTGTACACCGGCACGTTCCGCACCCACTGACCGACGCGGACGCCGTCGGCCGGTCGGCCCGACCGCCGCCGGCCGCGGGGGTCCCGCGCGTCAGTCCGGGGCGGTGAACGCGACGAGTTCGACTTCGAAGCCGTCCGTGTTCTCCAGATAGGCGGCGTAGTGCCGGGGGCCGCCCGCGTGGGGATGGCGGTCCGGGAACATCAGCTGCCAGCCGTGGCGGGTGGACTCCCGCGCCAGGCGGTCCACCGCCGCCGCGTCCTCCACGTGGAAGGCCAGGTGGTTCAGTCCCGGCCGGCAGCGGTCGTGCCGGTCGGCGGTGAGGGCCGGGGACCGTTCGACGACCACATACGTCGGCCCCAGCCGCCAGCTGCGGCCGTCGGCCCAGTGCTGGTAGGGCGTGTGCCCCAGGGCTTCCAGGAGCCAGCCGAGCGAGGCGATCGCGCGGTCGAGGTGCGGCACCCACAGCTCGATGTGGTGCAGCGTGCCGCTGACGGGCCGGCTCACGTGTAGAGCTTCCGGGCGCGATCCAGATCGACGGGGCCGTCCTCGGGTCGGGGCAGCGACAGGAAGTGTTCCAGCTGCCACTTCTGGGCGCTGCCGGCCTGCCGGTTGGTGGTGGTCACCCAGGGCGGATAGACCCGGAAGGCGCGCTTCCCGCCGGCGCCGTCCGTCGAGACGACCCCGTGCCGGCGGAGCGCGTCCAGGGGGAGGACGAACTGGCCGAAGTGCTCACCGTCGCGCGTACCGATGACGAAGAGGTCCACCGGGTCCGCGGCGTCGAACGGCTGGATCGGCCCCTCCGGTGAGCGCTTCCAGACGGTGACGAACTGGCCGACCTTCGTGGGGGTCGTCCTCGCCGCGCGGAACCGGACGGCGAGGCCGTCCACGGTGAAGGTGTGGGCGGCGTAGTCGGCGCTCTCCGCCTCCGGGAGCGGCTGCGAGCAGGTGAACCCGCAGGGGTCGTAGACGAGCGCCTTCGCCGCGACGAGGTCCGCGGGGGCCGTGGTGGTGTCCGACCAGGGCCGGGGGAGCGGAGGGGGTGCGGGTTCGTGGTGCGTCGTCATGCCCTCACCCTGTCATGACACGGGACCGGTCCGGCGGCCCGTAGTGCGGTGGTCACCGGTCCTGCGGCCCGCCGCCCGGTGGTCACGGCCCGCCGTCCCGTGGCCACGGCTGCCGCGGCCACCGGGCCGCGGGCCGCGTGGCGATCACCGGCGCAGGACCCGAGAATGAGGGGCGGCCCGTGCCACGCCAGGCCGAAGCCGCGGGCCGCGCGGGCCCGCGCGGCCCGAGGGTCTCCCCGCGAACCGTGGAGGGCCGATGCGTCCCTATCCGCCCATCGCCGAGCACGGACTGATCGGGGACCTCCAGACGTGCGCGCTGGTCTCCTCCGAGGGCGTGCTGAACTGGTTCTGCTCGCCCCGTTTCGACTCACCCAGCGTCTTCGCCGGGCTGCTCGACCACGACCACGGCGGATACTTCGCCATCACCGCGGACACCCCCGCCGCCGAAGGCGGGCCCGAGAACGCCGGAGTCGTCACCCGCCAGCTCTACCTCGCCGACACGGCCGTCCTGATCACCCGGTTCCTCACGCGGGACGGCGTGGGGGAGGTGGTCGACTTCATGCCCGTCGACGACCCGCACACCGCCACCGACCGGCACCGGGTGGTACGGGTGCTGCGCGTGGTACGAGGTTCCGTGCGCTTCGCGCTGGAGTGCCGGCCGCGCTTCGACTACGGGCGCGCCCCCCACGCCCTCGTCCTGGACGGCCCGGCCGCGCGCTTCGAGGCGCCGGGCACCACCGCCCACCTGCACGCCGTCGGCCACGTCACGCTGGAGGCCGACGGCAGCGACGTACGGTCCACGGTGACGCTGTCGGCCGGTGAACGCGCGGCCGTCGTCCTGACGGTCTGCGACGCGGGCGGCGAGCCGCCCCGGCCGCCGACCCCCGACGACCTGGTGGAGGAGTTCGCCGCCGTGCGCCGCTACTGGCACGACTGGATCGGGCACTGCACCTACCGGGGCCGCTGGCAACAGATCGTCAACCGCTCCGCCATCACCCTCAAGCTCATGACGTACGCGCCCACCGGCGCGCCGATCGCCGCCGCGACCATGGGCCTGCCCGAGGAGGAGGGCGGCGAACGCAACTGGGACTACCGCTACACCTGGATCCGCGACGCCTCCCTGGCCGTGCGCGCCATGCTCGACCTCGGGTTCGCCGACGAGGCCGACGCCTTCCGCGGCTGGCTCCAGAGACGGATCATGGACGGCGCCGCCCCCAACGGCGAGCCGCTGCAGATCATGTACCGCGTGGACGGGGATCCGTACCTGTCCGAGGAGACCCTCGGCCATCTCGCGGGGTGGCGCGGCTCGGCCCCGGTGCGCGCGGGCAACGGCGCCGCCGGACAGCTGCAGTTGGACATCTACGGCGAGGCGGTCTACGCGCTGGTCCAGGCGGGCCGGTCCGGCGAGTCGGCCGGCTACGACGGCTGGCAGCACTTCGCCGAGGTCCTGGACTGGCTGTGCGACAGCTGGGACCGTCCCGACGAGGGCATCTGGGAGACCCGAGGCGGGCGGCAGGACTTCACCTACAGCCGCGTCATGTGCTGGGTCGCCCTGGACCGCGGCATCCGCCAGGCCACCGCCCTCGCCCGCCCGGCCGACGTCCCCCGATGGACCGCCGCCCGGGACGCCATCCTGCGCCAGATCATGACCCGCGGCTGGAGCGCGGAGCGTCGGGCGTTCGTCCAGCACTACGACACCACCGTCCTGGACGCCTCCCTGCTGATGATGCCGCTGGTCGGCTTCATCTCCCCGAAGGATCCGCGCTGGCTGTCCACCCTGGAGGCCATGGACGGCGAACTCGTCTCCGACAGCCTCGTCTACCGCTACGACCCCGCCGCCTCGCCCGACGGCCTACGGGGCTCGGAAGGCACCTTCTCCCTGTGCAGCTTCCTCTACGTCTACGCCCTCGCCCGGGCCGGCGAGGTCGAGCAGGCCCGTTACGCCTTCGACAAGATGCTCACCTACGCCAACCACGTGGGGCTCTTCGCGGAGGAGATCGGGCCCAGGGGCGAGCAGTTGGGCAACTTCCCGCAGGCTTTCACCCACCTCGCCCTGATCGTCGCGGCCCTCGCCCTCGACACGGAGCTCGACAAGGAGTGAGCGGGCCGACCCCGACTGACAGGGCAGCCCGGTCAGTCGAGGTCGATGTGGACGCTGGTGGACTTCACCCGGGCGACGGCCCGCACGCCGACCGCGAGCCCGAGCTCCTCGACCGCCTCGCGGGTCAGCAGGGAGACCACGCGGTGCGGACCGGCCTGCATCTCGACCTGGGCGGAGACCTCGCCGAGCGTCACCGCCGTCACGATCCCGGGCAGCGCGTTGCGCGCCGACGTCGTGGACTCGCCGTCCCCCTCGGCCGCCTCCTGGGCGAGCGCCACGCAGAAGGCGGCCAGATGCACGCCCTCGACCATCCGCTTGTTGCCCTCCCGCAGGGTCGGGAAACGACCCGCGTCCGCCCAGCGGCGCGCGGTGTCGGTGCTGACGCGGAGGAGTTGGGCGGCCTCGCCGATCGTGTAGAGCTGCACGCCGTCACTCTATGCCGCCGACGCCACGACCGGCGCTCGGCCAGAGACGGGAAGGAACGGTTCGGCCCCCGAGGTTCCGCCGACCGCGGCCCCGGATCGGTAGGCTGGAGCCGCCGGACGCCTGTGACGGGGAGGTACGCGATGGGGACCACCGTGACCGGACCGCGCCCCGGCGCCGACCCGGGGCTGTACGGCCCGTCGTCCGTCACCTGGCAGTGCCACGGCGACCCGATGATGTGGATCGCCGGACTCCGCGCGCTCTACCTCCAGGCCCTCCACCCGCGCGCCGTCCGCGGGGTCATGGAGAACTCCGACTTCCGGCGGGACGCCTGGGGACGGCTGCTGCGCACCGCCGACTTCGTCGGCACCCTCACCTACGGCACCACCGAGGCCGCCGAGCACGCCGGCCTCCGCGTCCGCACGATCCACCGCAAACTGTCCGCCACCGATCCGGACACCGGCGCACGCTTCCCCGTGGACGACCCCGAGCTGCTGCTGTGGATCCACTGCGCGCAGATCGACAGCTTCCTGCACGTCCTGCGCCGCTCCGGCGTCCGCCTCACCCCCGCCCAGGCCGACCGCTACGTCGACGAGAACCGGGTGAGCGCCCGCCTCGTCGGGCTCGACCCGGCCACGGTCCCCGCCGACACCGCCGGGCTCGCCGCGTACTTCGAGGCGATCCGCCCCGAACTCGCCGCCGGCCCCGATGCCCTCGCCGTGGACGACTTCCTGCGCGGCCCGCCCGTCCCTGCCCTTCTCGTACGTGGCCGAAACCTGCTGTGGCCGGCGATTGCCGGCCTGGCGTACGGTTCCCTCCCGGGCTGGGCGCACCAGCTGTACGGGCGGCCCGCACCGGCCCCGCGCAGCGTCACCCGACGCCTGCGCCTCACCGGGCGCGTACTGCGCAGCATTCCCGCAGGTCTACGCTGGCAGCTGCCTCCAGGTCACATCTTGAAAGCGATGCGTCGCATGGGCCCCGGGAGCCGCCCCTCGCCGTACACACTGCGTACATCAGCGGCCATACTGGACCGGCCGGGGAGGGCGTAGCGCGAAAACGGGGGCGGCTTTAAGACATGGCGGAGTCCAGACTGATCCAGGGCCGGTACCGGTCGCTCGATCTGATCGGGCGCGGCGGCATGGGCGAGGTATGGCGCGCCCGGGACGAATCGCTGGGCCGACAGGTCGCCGTGAAGTGCCTCAAGCCGATCGGCGCCGAGCAGGACGCCCACTTCACCCAGGTGCTCCGCGAGCGGTTCCGGCGCGAGGCGCGCGTGGCCGCCTCCCTCCAGCACCGCGGGGTCACCGTCGTCCACGACTTCGGTGACGACAGCGCCGCCGGCGGCCCCCTGTACCTCGTCATGGAGCTCCTGGAAGGCCGCAATCTCAGCCAGCTGCTGGAGGACAACGACACCCGCCCGCTCCCCGTGGACGTCGTCGTCGACATCGCCGAGCAGATGGCCGCCGCCCTCGGCTACACCCACGACCAAGGCGTAGTCCACCGCGACCTGAAGCCCGCCAACATCATGCGGCTCACCGACGGCACCGTGAAGATCTGCGACTTCGGCATCGCCCGCCTCGCCCACGACATCGGCTTCACCGCCAAGCTCACCGGCGGCGGCATGGCCATGGGCACCCCGCACTACATGTCGCCCGAACAGATCGCGGGCGGCGAGGTCGACCACCGCAGCGACCTCTACTCCTTCGGCTGCGTCCTGTACGAGATCGCCACCGGTGCCCCGCCCTTCGACCTCGGCGACTCCTGGTCGGTGCTGGTGGGCCACCGCGACAACGCGCCCGTACCGCTGCGCGAGCACCGCCCCGAGCTGCCCGGCTACTTCGACGAGGTGGTCCTCGACCTGCTCGCCAAGCGCCCCGAGGACCGGCCGGGCGACGCCCGCCACGTGCACCGCCGGCTCGTCGAGGCACGGCTGGGACCGGGCGGGCTGCCCGGCGCCCAGGCCCCGCTCCCGCCCTGGGCCCGCGGGATGACCGCCGGGCGCAAGGCCGGGATCGACGCCCGGCCCGCGAGCGGCGAATGGGCCGTGCTCACCGGAGCCTGGACGGCCGCGCGCCCCGCCGGTCGGTCGCCGGTGCCGCGCCCGCGCGGCGAGTACCCCCCGGTCCACCCCGGCACCACCACCATCGTGCGACCCGCGCCCGCCGAGGACCCGCGGCTCACCGCCGCGTACGGCTTCCCGCGCCCCACCGGCCCGCGCGGCAGCGGCCCCGACGCGCTCGCCGCCGGGCACGCGCGCGCGTACGCCCTCAGCCGCGAGGGTCGGCCCGCGGAGGCGCTCGCCGGGTACACGGCCGTCGCCGAGGGGCGCACCCGGATCCTCGGCGCCGATCACGCCGACACCCTCGCGGCGCGCCAGGAGACGGCGTACGAACTGGGCCGGCTCGGCCGCCACCAGGAGGCGCACGACGTCTACCGCGCGGTGCTCGTCGCCCGCGAGCGCACGATGGGCCCGCTCCACCCCGACACCCTGCGCTGCCGGCACAACCTGGCCTGCGCGCTGGGCGCCCTGGGCCGGTTCGAGGACGCCCACGCCATCGCCGCGGAGGTCGCCGCCGACCGGGCGGCCGTCCTGGGCGCCGAGCACGCGGACACCCTGCTGACCCGGTACGAGGCGGCGTACGCGCTCGGCCGCCTGGACCGCTGGCAGGAAGCCCTGGTCGCCTTCCACGAGGTCGGCCTCGTACGGGAACGGGTGCTCGGCCGCGACCACCCCGACACCCTGGCCGCCCGCTACGAGATCGGCATCGCCCTCGGCCGCACCGGGAGGAGCGCCCAGGCCCTCGACCTGTTCCGGGCCCTGGTCCGCGACCGCACCCGCGCCTACGGGGTCACCGACCCCGAGACGTTGCGCGCCCGGCACGTCCTCGGGGTCAACCTGGGCCGTCTGGAGCGGTGGGAGGAAGCGGTGGCCGAGGCCCGTCAGGTGGGCGCCCTACGGGCCGAGGTGCTCGGCCCCGAGCACCCGGACACCCTGGTCAGCCGCCGGGAACTGGCCGGCGGGCTGGGTCGGCTGGGCCGGTGGGACGAGGCGCTGCCCATCTACCGCGACCTCTCCGGAATCCGCGAACGGTCCCTCGGCGACGAGCATCCCGACACGGTCCTGGCCCACGCCGACGAGGCACACTGTCTGGAGCGGCTCGGCCAGGTGTGCTACCAAGAGCCATGACGACCTTCGGGCGGGACGTGTACGACGACGTGATCGTGGGCGGTGGGCACAACGGCCTGGTGGCCGCCGCGTACCTGGCTCGGGCCGGCCGCTCGGTGCTGGTCCTGGAACGGCTCGGGAACACGGGCGGGGCGGCGATCTCCAGCCGTCCCTTCGTGGGCGTCGACGCCAGACTCTCGCGCTACTCCTACCTCGTCTCCCTCCTCCCGTCGAAGATCGTGCGCGATCTCGACCTGCGGTTCGCGGTACGCCGCCGGACGATCTCCTCGTACACGCCCACCGAGCGCGGCGGGCGGCCCGGCGGACTGCTCGTCGGCGGCGGCGAGCAGCGCACCCGGGAGTCCTTCGCGCGGCTGACCGGCTCGGAGCGGGAGTACGAGAACTGGCGCGCCTTCTACGGGACCACCGGGCGGGTCGCGGAGAAGGTGTTCCCGACCTTGACGGAGCCGCTGCCCACACGGGCGGAGCTGCGGGCCCGGATCGACGACGAGGCCGCCTGGCGGATGCTCTTCGAGGAACCCCTCGGGCAGGCCGTGGAACGGAACTTCGCCGACGACCTGGTCCGCGGCGTGGTCCTCACGGACGGGCTGATCGGCACCTTCGCGGACGCCCACGACCCCTCCCTCGCGCAGAACCGCTGCTTCCTCTACCACGTCATCGGCGGCGGCACCGGCGACTGGGACGTGCCCGTCGGCGGCATGGGCGCGCTGACGGACGCCCTCGCGGCGGCGGCCCGGGCGGCCGGAGCCGAGATCGCGACCGGCCACGAGGTGCTGCGGATCGACACGGACGGGGTCGCCCCGGCCGAGGTGGTGTTCCGCACGGCGGCCGGGGAGGGCCGGGTCGTCGGCCGTACCGTCCTGGTGAACGCCTCGCCGAAGGCCCTGGCCGAACTCCTCGGCGAGACCCCGCCCGCAGGCGCGGCCGCGGCCCCGGAGGGCGCCCAGCTGAAGGTCAACATGCTGCTGCGCCGCCTGCCCCGGCTCCGGGACACCTCGGTGGACCCGAGCGAGGCCTTCGGCGGCACGTTCCACATCGCCGAGGGCTACGCCGAGCTCGCCCGAGCCTACGCGGAGGCCGCCTCCGGCGAACTGCCCTCCGTACCGCCCTCGGAGATCTACTGCCACTCGCTGACCGACCCGACGATCCTCGGCCCGGAACTGGTGGAGCAGGGCTACCAGACCCTCACCCTCTTCGGCCTGCACGCCCCGGCCCGGCTCTTCGAGAAGGACAACCAGCAGGCCCGCGAGGTGCTCCTGACGGCCACCCTCGCGCAGCTCGACGCGCACCTCGCCGAACCGCTTACCGACTGCCTCGCCTTCGACGCGGACGGCCGCCCGTGCATCGAGGCGAAGACCCCGCTGGACCTGGAACGCGAACTGCGGCTGCCCGGCGGCCACATCTTCCACCGCGACCTGTCCTGGCCGTACGCCGACCAGGGCGGCCGGTGGGGCGTGGAGACCGCCCACCGCAATGTCCTGCTGTGCGGGGCGGGCGCGGTCCGCGGCGGCGGCGTCAGCGGGGTCCCCGGGCACAACGCGGCGATGGCGGTACTCGGGCACTAGGCGGTCTCGTTCGGGCTTTGCCCTCGTCAGAGACGCGTCGCGGCGCGGACCAGGTCGGCGACGGCCTTGGATCTGCTGTGCGGTGGCCAGGCGATGACGGTCGTGACCGTCGGTGCGTCCACCACCGGCACCGTCGCGTGGTCGTCGCGCAGGTGGGCTCGGAGGGACTCGGGCACGACCGCGCAGGCCCGTCCGAGCGCGATCAGCTGGAACAGCTGGGTGTGGTCGCGCACCTGCGGGCCAGGTCCGTCCGAACAGCCCCCGTCCCGTCGAGGCCAGCGCGGCAGGGGCAGGTCCGGCAGGGAGGTGACCTCGGCCATCGACACATGGGGTCGGTCGGCCAACGGGTGCCCCGCGGGCAGGACCACGACCTGCTGTTCGGCGTGCAGTTCCTCGGTGTCGAGTCCGGCCGTCGTGTCGAAGGGCCGCTGGAGCAGCGCGACGTCGGCCCGCCCGTCGCGCAGCAGCCCTTCCTGCTCGCCGGGCCCGCACAGCACCACCTCGACGGCGACCGCGCCGGGCTCGGCGGCGTAGGCGTCCAGCAGCTTCGACAACAGTTCGCGGGCCGCTCCGGCTTTCGTGGCCAGCACCACACCGGGCCGTTCGGCGGCCGCGCGGCGGGTGCGGCGCTCGGCGGCTTCGACCGCGGCGAGCGCGGCCCGGGCCTCTCGCAGAAGCACCGACCCGGCCTCGGTCAAGGAGACCGCGCGAGCGGTGCGGTGCAGCAGAACCACTCCGAGGCGCCGCTCCAACTGCTGGATCGCCCGTGACAGAGGTGGTTGCGCCATGGTGAGCCGCTGCGCCGCCCGCCCGAAGTGCAACTCCTCCGCGACGGCGACGAAGTATCGCAACTCCCGCGTCTCCACCGCGTCATCGTATCCGCCGCTGATCAGGACCGATATCCGTGAGGTATCGCCGCCCACCCGGTCGGTCTTGGACGTCCCACCCGCGTCCGCACCACGATGGATCACATGACTGAACAGACGATCGCGCTGGTGACCGGCGCGAACAAAGGAATCGGATACGAGATCGCGGCGGGCCTGGGCGCCCTCGGCTGGCGCATCGGCGTGGGCGCGCGGGATCAACAGCGCCGCGACACCGCGGTGGAGAAGCTGCGCGCGGCAGGGATCGACGCTTTCGGCGTCCCGCTCGACGTGGCGGACGACGCGAGTGTGGCCGCCGCGGCCGAGCTGATCGCCGACCGCGTCGGAAGGCTGGACGTCCTGGTCAACAACGCAGCGATCACCGGTGGTTCGCCGCAGACGCCCACCACGGTCGATCCCGCGACGGTACGAGCCGTCATGGAGACCAACGTGATCGGGGTCATCCGCGTCACCAACGCGATGCTGCCCCTGCTGCGCGGTTCGACATCGCCGCGGATCGTGAACATGTCCAGCAGCGTCGGCTCGCTCACCCTGCAGACCACGCCCGGCATCGACATGGGCCCGGTTCCCACCGCGTACTTGGCGTCGAAGACCTTCCTCAACGCCGTCACCGTCCAATACGCCAAGGAGCTGAGGGACACCGACATCCTGATCAACTCCGGTTGTCCCGGCTTCACCGCCACCGACCTCAACGGCTTCCAGGGCGTCCGCACCCCCCAGCAGGGCGCGGCGATCGCGATCCACCTCGCGACCCTGCCCGACGACGGGCCGACCGGCGGATTCTTCGACGACGCCGGAACCGTGTCCTGGTGACGGGCTCACCGGCCGGGCGGGCCGCTCAGTCCCATGGCCGGAGGGCGCTCCAGGTGCCACCGGTCGCCGAGAAGACCAGGTCCGAGCCCTCGAAGACCTCCCGCGCGTTCTGCGGGGACGAGCGGCCGAAGCGTTCGGCGCACAGATCCACCCGCATGAGCCCGTCGAAATGGGTGAACATCGGCGGATCGTAGAGGACCCAGGAGAAGTGCCGGCTCTCGTCGATCCGCAGGTGTTGTACGCCCGTCAGGTCCAGGCGCACCGGCTCCCATCGGAGGTCCTCCGCCACGACCCGGGCATCGATCACGATCCGGGCGACGCGCCCCCGCGTCCGCGGACCGAATTCCTGATCGAGGACGACGCGGCGGACACAGGCGTCACCGAACGCGTAGCGGGCCGGCAGAGCCGCGATCCCGTCCGCGTCCAACGCGTACGGCCCATGGCTGCGCTCCGGTACCGGCGGTACGAGATCCACTGTGCTGCGCTGCTTCGTCGACGCGGCCATCGTAGAAGCCGTCGCGGCGCGGCCACGACCCGGCCCGACGGCGGCCGGTACGGTGCGAGATCGCTCGGCCGGACGGGTGGATCGTGCCGGCCGCGTCCGCCCGCCGGGCCCCCGTGGTGGCGGCGATTTTGCAGGCTGTCCGTTGCCGGTCCCCTCCGAGGCCAGTCGGCCCGGGGAGGGCAGTCAGCCGAGGGAAGGAACCGCCGCGTGTCCGCCGCACTCTCCGACGACCTGAAGAAGCTCATCGACGACAGCCCGGTCTTCGCGACCGTGGCCACGATCCAGCCGGACGGCAGCCCGCAGCTGTCGATCACCTGGCTCACCCGGGACGGCGACGACCTGTTGGTCTCCACGACGGTCGGCCGCCGCAAGGAGAAGAACCTGCGCGCGGACCCGCGGGTCACCGTCATGATCAACCCGGCGGACGCGCCCTACTCCTACGCCGAGGTCCGCGGCACGGCCCACCTGACCACGGAGGGCGGGCAGGAGCTGATCGACGCGCTGTCGCGCAAGTACACGGGCAAGGCCTACGCCGACTTCAACCCGGCGTCGAAGGAGGACGCCCAGCGCGTCGTCGTGCGCGTCACCCCGCGCAAGGTCGTCGGCTCGATCTGACGCGTCCCGGACGGGCCGACGGGAGGAGGACTCCCGTGGGCCCGTTCCCGCGGTGCGCGCCCCGGCCCGTCCACGCGCCTTCGGGCACGTGCCGGGCCTCGTGGTCATCCGGTGGGTTCGATGACGACGATGGGGATCTCGCGGTCCGTCTTGGTCTGGTACTCGTCGTACGCGGGCCAGTGCCCGACCATCACCGGCCAGTACGCGGCACGTTCCTCGGGGGTGGCGGTACGCGCCGTCCCCTGCATGATCTTCGTGCCGACCTGGATGCGGACCGTGGGGTGCTCGGAGAGGTTGCGGTACCAGAGCGGGTGCGCGGGGTCGCCGCCCTTGGACGCGACGACCAGGTAATCGCCGTCGGCCTCGCCGTAGATGAGCGGGGTCCGCACGGGCTTGCCGGACACCCGGCCCAGGGTGGTCAGCAGGAGGGTCTGGGTGCCGTTCCAGTACTGGCCCTCCGAGCCGCCCGAGCCCGCGTAGAGCTTGACGTGGTCCAGCTGCCAGGTGCCCTCCTTGGGGTCGGTCGGGTGGTCCCAGTCGATGTCGGTCGTCATGTGTCTGCGCCTGCCTTCGCGTCGGAACAGTCGGCGAACCTCACCAACGAGCACCAACGCCCTTGGGCACGGTGTCCATTCCGTCCGGGAGCGCGAATCCGTCGAACAGCGCAGCCATCGCCCGGGCGGTGACATGGGCCGGGGTGGCCCGGACGGCGAGGTCGCGGACGGCCACGGCGAGGGGGTGGCGGAGTGCGGCGACCCGCCCGGCCCGGCGGGCGCGGACGCGGATGGCGTCGGTGCGGGCGCAACGGGCCGCGCTGTAGGCGGCGAGGGCGGCCGGGACCTCCGCGGGGCCGGCGTCGGCCAGCAGGTGGCCGAGGACCGCGGCGTCCTCGACGGCCTGGCAGCCGCCCTGACCCAGGTTGGGGGTCATGGCGTGGGCGGCGTCGCCGAGCCAGGCCAGGCGTCCGTGATGGAAGTGGGGGAGCGGCGCGGCCAGGTCGTACAGGTCGTGCTGGAGCACGGCCGCCGGGTCGATCCGGTCCAGCAGGGCCGGGATCGGGTCGTGCCAGGTGCCGTAGCGGCGCAGGAGTTCGGCGCGGACGTCGGCGGGACGGTGGCCCGCGGGGGCGACGGCGGTGGCGTAGAGGTAGGTCCGGCCGTCGGCGAGCGGGACCACACCGAAGCGCTCGCCGCGGCCCCAGGTCTCGGCGGTCGCCGTTCCGGCGAGGTGTGCGGCGGCCGGCAGGACCGTGCGCCAGGCGGTCTCGCCGCTGTGGCGCAGGCCGGGGTGGTCGGGGAAGTAGTGGCGGCGCAGCGGGCTGTGGATGCCGTCGGCGGCGACGACGAGGTCGGCGCCGTCGAGGTCGCCGGCGTCGGTGCGGACCACGGGGGAGCCGTCGGCGTCGTCGACGGAGGTGACGGCGACGCCGTAGCGGATCGCGTTGGTGGGGAGGGCGGCGGCCAGGGCGTCGGCGAGGGCCGAGCGGTGCAGGGCGAGCGGCGGGCCGCCGAAGCGGGCGGCCAGGGCTGCGGTGTCGGCGCGGCTGAGCCAGCGGCCGTCCGGGCGGCGCAGGCCCATCGCGGCGGGGACGGCGCGGCCCGCCGCGCGGGTGATGTCGAAGCCGATGGTGTCGAAGGCGCGCAGGGCGTTGGGGGCGAGCACGATCCCGGCGCCGACGGCGGTCGGCCCGGCCGCCCGCTCGCACACGGTGACCCGCCAACCCTGGCGGTGCAGGGCCAGGGCGGCGGTGAGCCCGCCGATCCCCGCGCCTGCCACGACCGCGTGACGCTGAACTGTCGACATGACGAGTCTCCCGGTTCCTCTTCCTCGGTTCTCCTCCACCGGATCCTCTACATGTGTAGAGTCCGATGCCGTCACTCTACATGTGTAGAGTTGGCTGATGTCCACCCCACGTACGCGCCCGCCCGAGGCGGACCGCAGAACGCTGATCGCCGACACCGCGATCGACCTCGTCGCCGCCGCCGGGCTCCGGGGCCTGACCCACCGCGCGGTCGACGGTGCGGCGGGGCTGCCGGCCGGGAGCACGTCGTACTACTTCCGTACGAGGACGGCGCTGATCGGGGCCTGCTACGCGCGCCTGGCCGAGCTGGACCTCGGCGATGTCGGCGATGTCGGCGATCTCAGCGGTTTCGGCGGGGTCGGCGAGGTCGGCGAGGTCGGCGGCGAAGGCTCGCCCCGGCCTTCGCTCCCGCCCCCGCCCGGGCCCGCGCCGGCGGACCGGGAGGCGGCGGCGGCCGCGTTGGCCGGGCTGCTGCACCGCTGGCTGACGGTGGGCCGCGCCCGCCAGCTGGCCCGCTTCGAGCTGAGCCTTGAAGCGGCCCGCAACCCCGAACTGGAGGCGGACTTCCACCGGGCCGGTCAAGGGGCTCGGGCCCGCGCCGCGGGCATCCTCGCCGCCCTCGGGGCACGGCGGCCCGAGGAGGCCGCCGAACTGCTGGTCGCGTGGACGGACGGACTGCTCTACGACCGACTGGCCGGCGCCCTCGCCCGTTCCCGACCGGCCCCGGACCTCCCGGAACTGACCTCCATCACCCGGCGGATGCTCGACGCGGTCCTCGTCGAGGGCTGACCCCGGCGGTGACGTCGGAGACCGCGGTCCCCGGCCGGGAACTTCCCGGATTGGTTCACCGTTCATCCAGGTGTGGGCCGCGTGCCCACCCTCATACGCCCAGGCCGGCCACCCCCCCCGGTCGGCCCGGGCCCGCCCCGATCGGCCTTCCCCCCCCGGCCGGTCGGGGCCCATACGTACGGTGGGTCGGGTGCGGTCGTCGCCGCCGTCCTTCCGCCGAGGCGGTCGGGGCGGGGAAGCCCGCCCCGCGTCCCCCGGACGGCGCAAGACCGCCCGCCCCCGGACGACCGCGCCACCACCCCTGCCCCCGGCCCCGCCACCTGCCGCTCAGGGCGACGGCCGGGGTACGGACCGCGCGCTCGGCGCGGACCGCGCGCGGCAGGACGGCAGGCCGGCGCGCCGGGTCGGCGCTACGTTCCGGAGGCATGAACCGCATACCTGGTGATCGGCACACCGGCCCCACCCGACGCGCCCTGCTCACCGCCGGGGCGGGTGCCGCCCTCGCGGCGGGTTGCGCGCGCGGCGGCGCCTCCGGCGCTCCGGCGGCGGAGTCCAGCGGCACCGCCACCCCCACCGCGGCCGCCGGCGGTCTCACCCCCGGCGTGATGACCCTCTTCAAGGACCCGGGCTACAACTTCAACGGGCTCCTCGCGCTCGGCGCCTCGGGCGCGGGCGCCGCAGAGGTCGGCGAGGTCCTCACGGCCGTGAACACGATCAACGACTCCGGACTGAGCGCCCAGTCGTACGTGAAGACCTTCCGCGCCCTCGGCGACCAGCTGCTGAAGGCGCCTCCGGGCGCGCCCGCCGACACCCGGACCAAGCAGTTCCGGGCGCTGCGCGCCGCCCAGTACTACGGCCAGGCGCTCTTCTTCGTCCTCGGGTCGGACGACCCCGGCAGCGAGGAACAGCTCTACAAGGCGGGACGTGGAGCCTGGGACACCTTCTGCGACCTGTGCGAGCCCGCCCCGGTGAAGGCGAACGTCCCCTACGGCAGCACACCGCTGCCGGTGTGGTTCTTCCGCCCCGACACGAGCGGCACCCCCCGCCCGACGGTGATCCTGACGAACGGGAGCGACGGCCAGAACGTGGACATGTGGACCTACGGGGTCCCGGCCGCGCTGGACCGCGGCTGGAACGCGCTCGTCTACGACGGGCCGGGCCAGGGACAGCTGCTCTTCGTGGATCAGGTGGTGTTCACGCCCACCTGGGAGAAGGTCGTCACCCCCCTCGTCGACTGGCTGTCCGCCCGCCCCGACGTGGACCCCGACCGGATCGCCCTGACGGGCCTGAGCATGGCGGGCGACCTCGCCCCGCGGGCGGCCGCTTTCGAGTCCCGGATCGCCGCGCTGGTCGCCATGCCCGGATGTCTGGAGCCGTGGCTGGGCTTCCCGCCCGAGATCCGGCAGATCCTCACCCCCGACAAGCAGGAGACGAACGACGTCTGGAACAAGGAGGTCGTCCCCGAACTGCCTCCGGACGCGGCCGACGTGATGAAGAAGCGCTTCGAGCCCTTCTCGATCCCGGCCATGCTCGAAGCACGGCAGGGCAAGCTGTTCACCGACTTCTACACGCCCGCCACCCGCATCCAGGCGCTGACCATCACCGATGTCGTCGGCCGCATCAAGGCCCCCACCCTGGTACTGGACTACGAAGGCGAGCAGTTCTACCCCGGCCAGCCGCGCCGCATGTACGACGCCCTCACCTCGCCCAAGGACTACCTGAAACTGACGGCCGCCGAAGGCGCGCAGCTGCACTGCTCCCCGATGGCCCCGCAGCTGCACTGCGAAGTCGTCTTCGACTGGCTCCAGAAGACGCTCCCGGACCGCTGACGAACGGCTCCCGCTCCAGGGGGCGCGGTCCCGCCCGGACACAAACCGCCGGCCGGGGCCGCGTCGACTCCGCATCATGGGGACGTCGTCACCCGCCCGTGGCGACGACACCGACCCTCGGAGCGGAGCAGTACAGCCATGGCGACCATCGCGGTGACCGGCCACGTGAACCTCACCGCGGCGAGCGTCGCGCCGGTCGAGGAGGCGCTGCGCACGCTGCTCGCCCGCTACCCGGCCGCGGAGCTCACCGGCATGTCCTGCCTGGCGCCCGGCGCCGACACGGTCTTCGGGAACGCCGTACTCGCCCTGGGCGGGCGGCTGGTGGCGGTGCTCCCCTCGGACGACTACCGGGCGCGGATGCGGGAGGGCCCGGACGTCGTCGCCTTCGACCGCCTCATCGAGGCTGCCGCCGAGGTCGAGGTCATGCCGTACCGAAGGGCCGGTACGGACGCCTACGCCGCCGCCGACCGACTCCTGCTCGGCCGGGCCGAACTCCTGGTCGCGGTGTGGGACGGCGGGCCCGGCGGCAGACAGGGCGGGACGGGCCACACGGTGGCCGCGGCCCGTGCGCGAGGGCTACCGGTGGAGGTCGTCTGGCCGGCCGGCGCCGCCCGACAGGACCCCGCCCGCGGCAAGCGTCGGCGCAGCTCCCCGATCTCCCCCGCTCGGCAGGACAGGACTTAGGATCCGACCATGATCGCTGAACTGCAGTGCGTGGTCCTGGACTGCCCCGATCCGCAGTCGCTCGCCGAGTTCTACCGGTCCCTGCTGGGCGGCAACGTCAACCAGCCGGACCGGCGTTGGGCGCTCGACGAGAGCTGGGCGACGCTCCACACGCCCTCGGGCCTGGTCCTCGCCTTCCAGCAGGCCCTGAACCACGTGCCCCCGCGCTGGCCCGACCCCACCCGGCCGCAGCAGTTCCACCTGGACCTCGGCGTCCCGGACCTGGACGGGGCCCAGGAGGAGGTCCTGGCGGCCGGCGGGACCCTGCTCGACGGCTCGGACGGGCGCGGCTGGCGCGTCTACGCGGACCCGGCGGGGCACCCCTTCTGCCTGGTCCGCCACTGAGTCACGGACCCGGTCGGAGCGTTCAGTCCGTCGATCGGGTCCAGCCGATGGCCTCGATGCGGTCGGCGTCGGCCGGGCGGTCCTCCGCGAAGAGCAGCCGGCCCGGTTCCGCCACGCGGACGACGTCCACGTAGGCCCCGCGTCCTACGTAGCGGCCGGTCGCGGTGTGGCGGAAGCGCAGCCGTACCTCGCGTCCCGCCCAGGCGGCCGTGAGGGGGGCTTCGAGGCGGTGCCAGACGCGGCCCGACCAGCCGCTCACGGAGCCCCGCGGCCACTGTTCCGGCGTGCCGCCGGTGGACCGTAGTGTGCTGAAGGGCAGCGGCTCCCAGTGCTCCCCGTCGGCGGAGGCCTCCAGGTGCAGGGCGCCCTCGCCCGGCACCGTGTCCCACCACACGGCGCAGCGCAGCCGGGCGGCGGCCGTCGCCGGGCCGAGCGGCGGCAGCGTGAGGGTGCCGGAGGCGCCCGGCTGGATGCCGGAGAACCAGGCCGCGCCGCCGTGCCGGGTGCGGACCGGGACGGCGCGGGCGAAGCGGTTGCCGACCGCGACCCGCGGCGCGCTGCCGGCCCGCCAGGTCCGTACGGGGTGGACGGAGTTGCCGAGCAGGATCAGGAACGAGTCGGTGGAGGGGTCCAGGACCAGGGAGGTGCCGGTGAAGCCGGTGTGCCCGGCGGAGTGCGGGGTGGCCATGGCGCCCATGTACCAGTGCTGGTAGAGCTCGAAGCCGAGGCCGTGGTCGTCACCGGGGAAGGCTGTGTTGTAGTCGGTGAAGAGCAGCTCGACGGAGGCGGGGCGCAGGATGCGCTTGCCCGCGTAGACCCCGCCGTCGAGGAGGGCGCGGGCCAGGACGGCCAGGTCCCAGGCGGTGCCGAAGACCCCGGCGTGGCCGGCGACGCCGCCGAGCGCGTACGCGTTCTCGTCGTGGACCTCGCCCCACACCAACCCGCGGTCCAGGCCGGACCAGGGCGGGCGCTGCACCTCGGTGGCGGCGATCGCACGGCGCCAGGAGAGCGGTGGGTTGTAACGAGTGCGGTGCATCCCGAGCGGAGCGGTGATCTCGTCGCGGAGCAGTGTGTCCAGAGTGCGACCGGTGATCCGTTCCAGGAGCAGTTGCAGCGCGATGAGGTTGAGGTCGGAGTACCGGTAGACGGTCCCCGGGGTCTCCTGCGGTCGGACCGACCACAGCAGCCTCAGCCGCCCCTCCCGCGTTGACTCCTGGTAGAACGGCGCCCAGGAACGCAACCCCGAGGTGTGCGTGAGCAGCTGGCGGACCGTGATGATCTCCTTGCCGCCGCCGACGAACTCCGGCAGGTACCGGCGCACCGGGGCCTCCAGCTCCAGGCGCCCGCGTTCCATCTGCTGCACCGCCAGGACGGAGGTGAACAGCTTGGTCAGCGAGGCCAGGTCGAAGACGGTGTCCTCGGACATCGCGATCCGCTCGGCCGCCGGGAACTCCCGGACCCGGTCGGCCCGGCCGTCGTAGTCCGCGTACCGGACCGCGTACCCCATGGCACGGTGCAGGGCGATGGTGCGGCCGCGGCCTGCCAAGACCACCGCCCCGGCGTAGTAGGGGTGTTCGGGGGAGGGGCCCAGGAAGCGCCGGGCCTCGTCCGCGACCCCCTCCAGGTGCTGCTCCGACAGGCCCGCCTGACGCGCCGACCCGTACCGCAACCGCAGCCCCTGGAGCGCACGCCGTTCGGCGGGACCACCCGCGGCGCCGGCGGAGCCCGGGAGCGCCGCGTGCAGGACGAGCACCCCGCCCAGCGCGAGCAACCGCGCCCCGAGCCGCCGCCGGTTCGGCCCGCGGCCCGGTGCGGCCACGCCGTCGCCTCCCTCGCTTCCCTCTTCGCGGTCGTGCGGTCGCTCGCGGCCGATGTCGTCCGGCCGTTCCGTGCCGACCTCCGCCACCGCTTCGGCCCCCGTGTCCGCTGCCATGTCCGGTCCTCCTCGTCCGCAACCCGCGCCCACAACACCCGCACCCACCGTGCGCATTCCGCGCCCGCAGCCGGCTCCCGCGGCCGCCGCGAGCGGACCGTCGTCCTCCGGGCGTGCCGAGCGCCGGCCCGCCCAGAGGGCGACGCGGCCGCCGGAGTCAGCGCCGCCCGGCCCGCGACCCGTACCGGTCGAGCGCGCCGCGGACGGACCGGCCGGCCGGAGCCCGGTACCCGTCGAGCGCGCCGCAGGCGATCCGCACGGTAGTGGGTATCTGCCCGCCCATCGGGCACCCTCCGCACCGACCGACCCGTAAAGAATCTGACACTGCATCAGAAAATCTCTTCCCTCGGCCGGCGGGCTGCGGCATCCTGCCGCCCATGGAGACGGAGCTGAGCAAGAAACTGGGAGTCGAGCACGCCATCTTCGGCTTCACGCCCTTCCCGGCGGTCGCCGCTGCCATCACCCGCGCGGGTGGCTTCGGCGTGCTCGGCGCGGTCCGCTACACGGCCCCCGACGACCTGAAGCGCGACCTCGACTGGATGCAGGCGCACACCGACGGCAAGCCCTACGGCCTCGATGTCGTCATGCCCGCCAAGAAGGCCGTCGACGGCATCGCCGAGGCCGACATCGAGGCGATGATCCCGGCCGCCCACCGCGCCTTCGTCCGCGACACCCTCGCCAAGCACCACGTGCCCGAACTCGCCGAGGGCGAGGCCTCGGGCTGGCGGATCACCGGCTGGATGGAACAGGTCGCCAGGCGCCAGCTCGACGTCGCCTTCGACTACCCGATCAAACTCCTGGCGAACGCGCTCGGTTCGCCGCCCGCCGACGTCATCGCGCGCGCCCACGACCACGACGTCCTCGTCGCCGCCCTCGCCGGGAGTGCCAAGCACGCCCGCCGCCACGTCGAAGCCGGCATCGACATCGTCGTCGCCCAGGGCTACGAGGCCGGAGGCCACACCGGCGACATCGCCACCATGGTCCTGGTGCCCGAGATCGTCGAGGCCGTCGCCCCCCTCCCGGTCCTCGCCGCCGGCGGCATCGGCAGCGGCGAGCAGATCGCCGCCGGCCTCGCCCTCGGCGCCCAGGGCGCCTGGCTCGGCTCGCTCTGGCTCACCACCACCGAGGCGGACCTCCACTCGCGCGCCCTCACCGAGAAGCTGCTCGCCGCCGGCTCCGGCGACACCGTCCGCTCCCGCGCCCTCACCGGCAAGCCCGCCCGCCAGTTGCGCACCGAGTGGACCGACGCCTGGGACGACCCGGCGGGTCCGGGCGCGCTCCCCATGCCGCTCCAAGGCCTGCTCGTCGCCGAGGCCGTCTCCCGGATCCAGAAGTACGAGATCGCGCCCCTGCTCGGTACCCCCGTCGGTCAGATCGTCGGCCGGATGACCGAGGAACGCAGCGTCCAGGCCGTCTTCGACGACCTCACCAGCGGCTTCGAGAGGGCGATCGACCGCATCAACCGCATCGCCGGCCGAGTCCGAGAGGCGTGACCGACATGACCGCGACGACGTCCACGACCCCCGCCACCGACCAGCAGCCGCCCAACGGCTTCTGGGCCCAGGCCGCCGCCGACCCCGGGCGCACCGTACTCGTGACCCCCGAGGGTGAGGAATGGAGCGCGGGGCGGCTGCACGCCGACGTCAACCGCCTCGTCCACGGCCTGCGCGCCGCCGGACTGGAGAAGGGGGACGTCTTCGCCGTCGTCCTCCCCAACGGCGTCGAGTTCCTCACCGCCTACCTGGCCGCCTCGCAGGCGGGCTTCTACCTCGTTCCCGTCAACCACCACCTCGTGGGCCCCGAGATCGCCTGGATCGTCTCCGATTCCGGAGCCAAGGTCCTCATCGCCCACGAGCGCTTCGCCGAGGCCGCCACGGCCGCCGCCGACGAGGCGGCCCTGCCCGCGAGCCACCGGTACGCCGTCGGAGCGGTCGCCGGCTTCCGCCCGTACGCGCAGCTCCTCGACGGGCAGCCCGCGACCGTCCCCGAGGGCCGCACGCTGGGCTGGGTCATGAACTACACCTCCGGCACCACCGGCCGCCCGCGCGGCATCCGCCGCCCGCTGCCCGGCAAGCTCCCGGAGGAGACGTACCTGGGCGGCTTCCTCGGCATCTTCGGCATCCGCCCCTTCGACGGCAACGTCCACCTGGTCTGCTCGCCGCTCTACCACACGGCCGTCCTCCAATTCGCGGGCGCCGCCCTGCACATCGGGCATCCGCTGGTCCTGATGGACAAGTGGACCCCGCAGGAGATGCTCCGCCTGATCGACGGCCATGCGTGCACGCACACCCACATGGTGCCGACCCAGTTCCACCGCCTCCTCGCCCTCCCGCAGGAGACGAAGGACGCGTACGACGTCTCCTCGATGCGGCACGCCATCCACGGCGCCGCGCCCTGCCCCGACCACGTCAAACGGGCGATGATCGACTGGTGGGGCCGGTGCGTGGAGGAGTACTACGCGGCCAGCGAGGGCGGTGGCGCCTTCGCGACCGCCGAGGACTGGCTGAAGAAGCCGGGAACGGTCGGCAAGGCCTGGCCGATCAGCGAACTCGCCATCTTCGACGACGACGGCAAGCGGCTGCCGCCCGGCGAACTGGGCACCGTCTACCTCAAGATGAACACCGGTGGCTTCAGCTACCACAAGGACGAGGGCAAGACGAAGAAGAACCGGATCGGTGACTTCTTCACCGTCGGCGACCTCGGCCTGATGGACGGGGAGGGCTACCTCTTCCTCCGCGACCGCAAGATCGACATGATCATCTCGGGTGGGGTCAACATCTACCCCGCCGAGATCGAGTCGGCCCTGCTCACCCACCCGGCCGTCGCCGACGCCGCCGCCTTCGGCATCCCGCACGCCGACTGGGGCGAGCAGGTCAAGGCGGTCGTCGAACCGGCCGAGGGCTTCGTGGCGGGCGACGCCCTGGCCGCGGAGATCCTGCACCACTGCGAGCGACAGCTCGCCGGCTACAAGCGCCCCAAGACGGTCGACTTCATCGAGACGATGCCGCGCGACCCGAACGGCAAGCTCTACAAGCGGCGGCTGCGCGACCCGTACTGGGAGGGCCACGAGCGCGCGATGTGACGGTACGCGCCGACCGCGGCCCCCCGGGGCCGTCCGGCGCGCCGAGATCGCGGCCGTCCGACGGGACCACCCGGGTGCGCCCCGGCCGGTCCGGGCGGCCGCGGTACCCCGCGTACGGGCCGCTCGGCACCCGTGTGCTCGGCCCCCGCCACGCCCGGGGATCGCGTGAGAAATGCCACGAGAGGCGCCCGGAGGCGCGCCTTGCGCCGCACCGTCGGGACAATTCTGGCAACTTGGCCGATATGAGTACGGCAACCCGCAGATCGTTCCTGACCGACTGGACCGTCGTCGTCCCCGTCGTCGCGCTCGTCGCGCTCGTCTTCAGCTGGGGACGGGACCTACCGGGATTCGCGGTGGCGCTCGTCGCGCTCTGTCTCGCGGGCGCGGTGCTCGCGGCCGTCCACCACGCCGAGGTCGTCGCCCACCGCGTCGGCGAACCCTTCGGCTCCCTCGTCCTCGCCGTGGCGGTCACCGTGATCGAGGTGGCGCTCATCGTCACCCTGATGGCCGACGGCGGCGACAAGACCGCCTCCCTGGCCCGGGACACCGTCTTCGCCGCCGTCATGATCACCTGTAACGGCATCGTCGGCGTCTCCCTGCTCGTCGGCGCCCTACGCAACCGGGTCGCCGTGTTCAACCCCGAGGGCTCCGGGGCCGCCCTGGCCACCGTCGCGACCCTGGCCACCCTCAGCCTGGTCCTGCCGACGTTCACCACCAGCAAGCCGGGCCCGGAGTTCTCCACCGCACAGCTCACCTTCGCCGCCGTCGCCTCGCTCGCCCTGTACGGGCTCTTCGTCGCCGTGCAGACGGTCCGTCACCGCAGCTACTTCCTGCCCGTGGACACCGGCGGCGGTGCGGCCGGCGGCGAGGAACACGCCGACCCGCCCACCGCCCGCGCCGCCCTCGTCAGCCTCGCCCTGCTGCTGATCGCGCTCGTCGCCGTGGTGGGCGACGCCAAGGCCGTGTCCCCGACCATCGAGCGGGCCGTCGCGGCCGCCGGACTGCCCCAGGCGGTCGTCGGTGTGATCATCGCCCTGCTCGTGCTGCTGCCCGAGACCCTCGCCGCCGTCCGGGCCGCCCGCCGCGACCGCGTCCAGACCAGCCTGAACCTCGCCTACGGATCCGCCATCGCCAGCATCGGCCTGACCATCCCGGCGATCGCCCTCGCCTCGATCTGGCTCTCCGGCCCGCTCCTGCTCGGCCTCGGCCCGATCCACATGGTGCTGCTCGCCCTCACCGTCGTGGTCAGCGCCCTCACCATCGTCCCCGGGCGCGCCACGCTGCTCCAGGGCGGCGTCCACATCGTGCTGCTGGCCGCGTACCTCTTCCTGGCGGTCAGCCCTTAGGCCCTGTTCCGATTCCGGATCACGAGGGTGGTCGGCAGTCGCCGGCGTACTCGGCCTCTTGTCGGACACCGCTGTTACGTTGACGTGAGGATCTTGCTTCGACCTCTGGAGGGGGCGTATGTACGACGAACGGCTCGCCGAGTTCTCCCGCGAGCGGCTGGACGGCCGTCCGATACCCGACGATCTGCGCGTTCTCCTGGTGGCGCAGTGGGAAGGGCGCACCGACTTCACCCGCCTTCTCGACCTGGACTTCTTCGAGGCAGGAGAGGTTCACCCGCTCCTGGACACCAGCTATCTGAGCGAAACGGAACTCGCGGACCCGGAGATGCAGGCCGTCAACGCCGCAGCCGCGGAGATGGCCACATACGTCAAGCTCGTGGCGAAGGGCGGAAAGGGGTGGATCGGCTACTGGCTGCACCCCGACGAACCCGCGGAACGGGCCTGGCATCTCACGGAGTTGGACACCGAGTTCACCTTCTGGAGCATGGTCGGCCTCACCCTGACCGAGGGGGTCGCTGCCGAGCGGGCAAGCTACCAGGACGAGTCCGACGAGCGAATCGCGTTCACCCAGCTGGCCGCCGAAATCGCCGAGCTCGGCATCGCGCTGAGCACCCAGGACTACGACGCCCTCGATGACACCGAGTACAGGGTGAGACCGGAGGAACTCATGGAGGAGCTGATCGAAGCCGAACGCGAGAAGCGCGGTCTTCGCTGAGCGGGGCGACGCATGCGCCCCGGGCGCCGCGCGGGAGGAGTGCGCCTTGTCGCCGGCCACGGCGCCGGGCCGGGTGCGCGTACGTCCCACCGGCCCGCGCACCCGCACCCCGGCGGGCGCAGCGAGAAACTGCGGGCTGCCGGTGGCCTGTCCGGGGTTGACCACGAACGACAGACAGCGGACGGCGGCGTCGGTCGGCCGACAGGTGAACCTTGCAGGTCAGACCGCCGCCGGAGCGGCCCAGGGCAGCCGCCTTCCGTCGCACCGCAACGTCGGCGCCGCTGCCGGCTTCGGTGATCATCTGAACCACGATCGCTGCTCCGCACAGGCCCTGGTGGAGCCCCCGCATGCCCCTACGTGCCCCCGCGCGAGGTCGCGGCCTGGCTGCTCCTTACCCTCCTCCCATGAGCATGGGCGTGGACGTTCCGGAGTACGTGCAGGATCGCGAGCTGGTCGCGGGCGAGGAGCTCGCCCGCGACCCCGCCTTCTGGCTCGCCCATCTGATGCTGACGATCGGCGATCCGGGCGAGCCTTCCGAGCCGTACGGTGTGGACGCGTCCGCCTACGACGAGATGGTGGAGCGCCTCGGTGACCCCGACCTGCCGTGGCCGGTACTGCGGCTCCGCTTCGACGGCGGGCACACCGCCTATGCCGTCTACGCCAACGAGGAGGACGAGAACAACGTCGAGTACTTCGTCCGACACCCCCGCTGGGGGCGCCTGGGCCATCTCGGCCAGTGCGGCGCCGACGACGCCCTCCCCGGCCTGTCGTGGACCGAGCTCGTCACCCTCGCCACGAGTACCCAGGGCGATGGCGAAGGCCTGACCGATCCGTCCGAGCGCCTGCTGCTCCTGCTCCCGATGCTCGGCGACGCCGACCTGCCCGCCGAGGCCCCCGACACCGTCGCCCGCGCACTGGCCCACTGCGGGATACGCGCGGACGCCGCCGGGGAACTGGCCGCGACCCTGGTGGGGGAGCCCGACCCGGCCGGTGGGCCCCGGTGGGCGGTGACGGAAGCCGGCCCGATCCCCGTGTGTTCCGCCCCGTACAGCCCCCGCCGGGTACCGCTCGCCCTGGGCATCACCCCGGATCAGGCACATGCCCTGGCCGCCGCCCTCGGGGCGACGCCGGCCGGGTGACCGCCGCCCGCGGGGCGGGCGGCGGCGGGTTCGGGCGCGGGGCTCAGCGTCGTTCGCGGACCAGCGCCACCCTCAGCTTCGGCGACGTGAGGATGTCCCGTTCGCAGAACCGTGCCGTGACCCAGCGTTCCTCGGAGTACAACCGGGTCTGGTCGGCGTAGTACGGCGAGCTCGGGTTCGAGGACTGGCTGTACGTCAGCAGGGTGCGCGCCACCGGGCAGCGCCCGCCGTCCCAGCCGACGGCCTGGATGTGGCTGGACCCGTGCGCGACCTCCGCGTAGCCGCCGGCCGCCGCGTTCCACGGTGCCTCGATCTTGTTCCAGACGCCGAGCGCCTCCGTGCCACCGCCCACCGGTAGCTTGCGGCCGCCGCGGACCACGAACTGGTGCTCACCCAGCGGGGCGTCCAGCGCGATCCCGGCCGCCTTCAGCTCCGCCACCGTGTCCGCGAGCGCCCGCCCGATGCCGGGCGCCGCCTGGTCGAGCGTACGAGGGGTCCGTACGGGATCGGCCGCCGAGAACGGCACCAGCCACAGGTCCTTGGCCGGCGTCGAGGCGGTCAGCTTGCGCCAGAACCGGTCGAAGAACAGCGCGCCGCGGCTGGTGCTGTCGGTCGTACGGTCCCAGCTCGCCAGCACCCCGCAGGCCGCCGAGACGTCCACCGCACCGCCGTCGCTCGCCGTCGCCGTGCCGCCCGGCAGGGCGGAGCACGCCTTCGCCGCGTCCGCCGCCGCCAGATCACCGGCCGGCACCCGGTTCGCGAACTGCTGCTTCTGCAGGTCGGCCACGGTCAGCCGGCCCTTCGCCGCCATCGCGGACACGTCCTCGACCGCCCCGCGCGTGCGGGGCGAGCGCGGGGTGGCGACGTTGCCCCAGATCCGCTCGTAGCCCGTCAACGGCCGGTCCGCGTTGGCCAGCCAGGCACTGTCGTTGGAGTTCTCCACGTAGGGGGCGTCCCGTAGCGTCGGTGCCTTCCCCGGGCCGAAGACCCCCGGCTGCACCGCGTCCGGATCCGAGCCGATCACGCAGTCGCCGCGCGAACCGTCCAGCACCGCCAGCCCCGAGGCCGGGTACGTGGCCCGGCCCATCGGGGTGGAACAGCGGGCCACCAGCTCGTCGGTGATCCGGGGCAGCACCTGGGTCTGGGTGAAGAGGGTGCCGCCCGCGGAGTCGGCGGCCACGGTGTTGACCCAGGGCAGGCCCTGGGTGCGCCTCAGCGCGTCCTGGACCCCGGCCACCGAGCGGGCCTTGCCCATCGCGAGGGCGGTGTCGGAGCCGCGCAGGTTCGCGGCGTTCGGGTCGTTCAACGCGTACGCCGTCTGCGCGGTCCACGGCAGGGGCAGGCCCGGGCCGAGGTCCGAGACCACCGGTCCGTAGCGGGTCCACCACTGGGTGCGGGTGACCGGGGCGCCTCCCGCCACCGGGACGGTGACGGTCCGCCGGGTCATCCGCTCCGGCGTGCCGTCGACCAGGTAGGCGGTCGGATCGGCCGGGTCCAGCGCGAGCTGATGGAGGTTCACCGGGGTGCCGGTGGCCACCGTGTGGCTCCAGGCCACCTTCTCGTTGAAGCCGATGTTGACCACGGCGGTGCCGAGGAGGGAAGCGCCCGAGACGTTCAGCTCACCCGGGATGGTCTGCTGGAACTGCCAGAAACGGCGCCCGCCGTGCCACGGGTAGTGCGGGTTGCCGAGCAGCAGGCCGCGGCCGCTCGCCGTGGTGGAGCCGGCGAAGGCCACGGCGTTGGAGCCCATGTCGTAGCGGCCGGTGTCGAAGAACTCCCGCGCCGCCTCGGCGGCGGCCGCCGGATCGGCTCCTTGGGGGAGGGCCGTGGGGCCCGTCGGCGAGCCCACGGTGCCCGGGGGCCGGGCGGCCGTGATGCCGTCGATGCCGCGGCCCTGGCCGCCGAGGACCGAGACGGCGAAGCCGCGGGCGGCCACGTCGACCGTGGTCACCGGGCGGACCCAGCCGGCACCCTTGCACGCCGGGTCGGTGATCTTGTTCTGGGCCAGCCAGGAGTTGTACCCGGCGGCCCAACCGCGCATCAGCTCCTCGAGGTCCTCGGTGGGACCGGCCGGGGCGGGGGTCGCCAGCAGCTTCTCCACCGTGCCGGACTCCCGCACCCCCTTGAAGTAGAGGTCGCTGGAGAGGTTCTTCGTGGCCGAGGAGAGCGAGAAGTCGGGCGCGGCGTCGGCGCCGAACCAGCGGGAACGCTCACCGGAGACGGTCACGAAACCGTCGGCGAGGACGCAGACCTGGTCGGCGGCCTGGGCCCAGCCGGTGCCGAAACCCAGGTGCGCGTAGTCGCGGGCGAGGATGTGCGGGACGCCGTTCTCGGTGTACCGGATGACGGCGGACAGGCCGCCCCCGGCGGCCGTCCGGTCGTCGGGGGCGGCCGCCGAGGCCTGGGGTACGGCGGCCGTGGCGGCGAGCAGAGCGGCGCCGGTGAGGGCGACGCGGCGGAGTATCGGACGAGTGCTGAGACGCAACAGTCCTCCCAAGTGTCCTGTGAGCGGGCGTGGTTACCCGTCGGACAGGCGGTACTTCCGTGCCCCCACACTCATTCAGCTCGTCCGATGATCTGTCAACATCCCGTTTGGTATCCGGTTATTGACCTTGGGCGTACGGGGGGACGAGGATCGCGCCATGACGGCAGACCGGGCGGTGCGGGCAGGGCGAGCGGTACGGGACGACACGGTCGACGGACTGGTGCGGCACAGCGCGCGGCGGGTCCCCGACCGCCCGGCCGTCCGCTACCGCGAACGGACCTGGACGTACGCGGAACTCGACGCGGCCGTCACCACCGGCGCCGCCCTGCTGCGGGAGCGGCACGGACTGGCCGCCGGGGACCGGGTCGCCACCTTCGCCCACAACTCCGACGCCTACCTGCTCGCCTACCTCGCCTGCGCCCGGGCCGGGCTCACCCACGTCCCGGTCAACCAGAACCTCACCGGCGAGGACCTCGCGTACATCCTGGACAACTCCGCGAGTGTCCTGGTCCTCGCCGATCCCGACCTGGCCGGGCGGATTCCCGACGGGTACCGGGTACGGGCGCTGCGCGACGCCCCCGACTCCTTCCTGGCGGAGCTGGCCGATCCGCTGCCCTTCGCGGCCGACCGGGACCCGGACGCGCTGGTACAGCTCCTCTACACCTCGGGGACCACCGCCCTGCCCAAGGGCGCGATGATGACCCACCGGGCCCTCGTGCACGAGTACGAGAGCGCGATCGAGGCCTTGGACCTGGCCGAGGACGACCGGCCCGTCCACTCGCTGCCGCTCTACCACTCGGCGCAGATGCACGTCTTCCTGCTGCCTTACCTGGCGGTCGGGGCGCGGAACACGATCGTGGACGCGCCGGTCGCGGAGCGGATCTTCGACCTGGTCGAGGCGGGGGAGGCCGACAGCCTCTTCGCCCCGCCGACGGTGTGGATCGGCCTGGCCGACCACCCGCAGTTCGCGGTGCGTCAGCTGGGCGCCCTGCGGAAGGCGTACTACGGGGCCTCGATCATGCCGGTCCCGGTCCTGGAACGGCTGCGCGAGCGGCTGCCGGACCTCGGCTTCTACAACTGCTTCGGCCAGAGCGAGATCGGCCCGCTGGCCACGGTGCTCGGGCCGGCGGAGCACGAGGGGCGGATGGACTCCTGCGGGCGGCCCGTGCGCCACGTGGAGGCGAAGGTGGTGGACGAGGACGGCAAGGACGTGCTGGACGGCACGGCGGGCGAGGTGGTCTACCGCTCGCCGCAGCTCTGTCTGGGGTACTGGAACGACCCGGTGGCCACGGAGAAGGCATTCCGGGACGGCTGGTTCCGCTCGGGCGACCTCGCGGTGCGCGACGCGCAGGGGTACTTCACGGTCGTGGACCGGGTCAAGGACGTCATCAACTCGGGCGGGGTGCTCGTCGCCTCACGGCAGGTGGAGGACGTGCTCTACACCCACCCGGGCGTTGCCGAGGCGGCGGTGATCGGGCTGCCCGACGAGCGCTGGATCGAGGCGGTCACGGCGGTGGTGGTACCGCGCGGGGAGGCGGGCGAGCCGGGCCGCGTGACGGAGGGGGAGCTGATGGCCTACGCCCGGGAGAAGCTCGCCCATTTCAAGGCCCCGAAGCGGGTGCTCCTCGTGGACGCCCTCCCGCGCAACGCCAGCGGCAAGATCCTCAAGCGGGAACTGCGCGACCGCTTCGCGCAGCCCGGCGACTGAGCCGGCCACCGGGACCGACCCGGCCACCGGCCCCGGCCGCCGGCGCGCGGGGAGCCCGGTCAGCCGGGGTGCGGAGGGTGTGCGGCGGGGTCCTCGGGCGGGAAGAGCCCGCCGCGCCGCAGCCGCCGCAGGGTGAGGTGCTCGTGCACGAGACGGCCGACGAGCGCGCCGCCGTAGACCACGAAGCCGACGCCGACCAGCCAGGACTGGACGACGAGCAGGGTGCCGAAGGGGCCGTAGATCACCGCGTTGGAGGCGATGAGCGGGGAGAACACCAGCTGCGAGAAGATCCGCAGCCCCAACAGCCCGAGGCTGGTCGCCACCGCTCCCGGCACCAGGGCGCGCCAGCGGACCCGGCCGCCGAGCAGCAGGCGCTGCGAGGCGATGAAGAACAGACAGGTGCCGACGAGGTCGCCCAGCGCGCCGAGGATCGTGCCGAAGGCGTTGTCCGACGGCGAGGGGATCCCCACGAGCAGGCCGAGGTAGCAGACCAGCAGCGCGAGCCAGACGACGTGCAGCCACATCGTGTGCCAGCGCGCGGTCGGCAGGTCCCAGACCTTCTCGTAGCCGGTCTGGACAGCCGACCCGAAGGTCAGGCCGAACACCGCGAGCGCGGCCAGACCGAACGCGGTCGTCCGCTCCAGCGCCAGGTCCGCGGCTCCGAACAACATCTCCACCCGGACCCGCGAGGCCTCCGTCACCCCGAGGGCCTGCCCCAGCCAGCGGCCGAAGCCCGAGCCGCTCCCGGGCGCGGCGGCCGCCACGACCACCAGCAGCGGCACCAGGGTGAGGAAGCCGAGAGCCGCGAAGCCCATCGCCCGGTGCATCAGCTCCATCTCCCGGCCGCGGCTCCAGGCCAGCCCGATCTGGGAGCCCTGGAGCCGGTCGTGGAGCTGCCGGAGGGAGGAGATCACACCTCATGGACTACCCCCGAGCGCCGGCTCGCTCCCGGGGGCCACCCCCAAATGGGCCCGAAGGGGTGGTTTCAGCGGCCGGATCCGCGAAGGTCGACCAGTCTCTTGATCTTCCCCACCGAGCGCTCCAGCGTCTCCGGGTCGACCACCTCGACCCGCACGGAGACCCCGACCCCCTCCTTGACGGCCCGGACCACGGCGTCGGCCGCGTCCTGCCGCCGCTCGGCGTCCGTCTCCCGGCGTGCCTCCACCCGTACCGTCAGGGCGTCCATCCGGCCCTCCCGGGTCAGCCGCAGCTGGAAGTGGGGGGCCAGCCCCGGCGTCCGCAGCAGGACCTCCTCGATCTGGGTCGGGTACACATTCACCCCACGCAGGATGATCATGTCGTCGCTGCGGCCCGTGATCTTCTCCATCCGACGGAAGGCCGGCCGGGCCGTCCCGGGCAGCAGCCGGGTCAGGTCCCGGGTGCGGTAGCGAATGATGGGCATGGCCTCCTTGGTGAGGGAGGTGAAGACCAGCTCGCCGGGCTCACCCTCCGGCAGCACCGCGCCTGTCAGCGGGTCGACCACCTCGGGGAAGAAGTGGTCCTCCCAGATGTGGAGGCCGTCCTTGGTCTCCGCGAACTCCTGGGCCACACCCGGTCCGATGACCTCGGACAGGCCGTATATGTCCACCGCGTCGATGTCGAGCCGTTCCTCGATCTCCCGGCGCATCTCCTCGGTCCACGGCTCCGCGCCGAAGATCCCCGTCCGCAGTGAGGTCGCGCGCGGGTCGATCCCCTGGCGCTCCATCTCGTCCAGCAGGGTCAGCATGTAGGAAGGGGTCACCATGATGACCTCGGGCCGGAAGTCCTCGATGAGCCGGACCTGCCGGTCCGTCATCCCGCCCGACGCGGGCACGACCGTACAGCCGAGGCGCTCGGCGCCGTAGTGTGCGCCCAGGCCGCCGGTGAACAGCCCGTACCCGTAGGCGATGTGGATGATCTGGCCGGGCCGCCCGCCCGCCGCGCGTATGGACCGGGCGACGACATCCGCCCAGGTCGAGAGGTCCTTGTCGGTGTACCCGACGACGGTCGGCCGCCCGGTGGTACCGCTGGAGGCGTGGATGCGGCGCACCTGGGAGCGCGGCACGGCGAACATCCCGAAGGGGTACTGGTCGCGCAGATCGGCCTTGGTGGTCAGGGGGAACAGGGAGAGGTCGGCGAGCGACCGGCAGTCGTCGGGATGCACCCCCGCCTTGTCGAAGGCCTGTCGGTAGAAGGGGACCTTCTCGTAGGCACGGTGCAGGGTCGCCCGCAGCCGGGTGAGCTGGAGCGCGGCCAACTCGTCGTGGCCCAGCCGCTCGCCCTCGTCGTGGAGATCCGTGTACACCGCCATGCCGTCACCTCATCATGAGAACCGACCGATCATTCGGTAGATTGCCAGGAATCCGCAGGTTAAATCAATGACTCGAACGAGTGATCGTCTGTTGTGGTGGCCCGCATGCCCACCCGCACCACCTGTGAAGGAACCGAATTCGCCCGGCACCTCCACGGGGCGGTGAGCCGCCGGCCCGCATCCCGGGCGGCGTCATGCGGGCCTCCGCGTACCTGGGAGGCCTGGGAGACCTCGGCGGACTCGCGGCGCGGCGTCTTCCGATCCTCCTCGACCCGCGCGGTACGGGCGACTCGGCGGTACCGGACGGCCGATGATCCTTCAAGATCGGCGGGGTGACAGACTGGCCGGCCGTATCGCGAACCGAGAGGACCGACATCATCGTGCGACGGATACTGGTGATCACAGCCGTGGCGTCCCTGGCCTTGGCGGCGTTGGCGACGGCCACCGTGGCCGCCGGCGTGTATCTGCTGCGGGACCTCGGCCCGCTGCCCCCGCGATACTCGGGTCCGCCGCTGCCTCGCGAAGCGGTGGTGTCGGAGATGACCTCGATACTGGCGGCGGAGGGCATCACGGTGGAGCGGGAACCCTCCGGGGGCGTGCGCACGTGCCACGAACGGCTCTCCGGGCGTCATGCGCCGGAGACGGCGGACGTCGCCGTGCAAGCGGCCTTCGCGCGGGCCCGTTCCGACCACGGCTGGCGGGACGGCCCCGACCTGGGCGAGCGGACGCTGACCCTGGCGAAGGGCAACTGGACGGTGATGTCCAGCCTCATGGGCGAGCAGGCGTCAGGTCAGCCGGCACCGGTGTTCATGGTGCTGACCTGCGTGGACGAGGGCGACGCCGCCACCGCCCCCACCGCCCCCACGGCACCTTCAGCCCCGGCCCTCACACCCGCGCCCGCGTCGTCCTGAGCGGGCGCGGGGCGTGCGACCGTACGGCTACGCCGTGTCCGCCTCCGTCGCCACCGCCTTCGCCCAGCGGTAGTCCGCCTTGCCGCTCGGCGAGCGCTGGATGGCGGGCGCGATGACCAGCTGCCGCGGGATCTTGTAGCCCGCCAGTCTGGTGCGGCAGTGGCTCTGGATCTGGTCCAGGGACGGTGCCTGGGCGCCCTCCCGGACCTGGACCACCGCGGCCACGTGGCTGCCCCAGGTCGGGTCCGGGACCCCCGCCACCAAGGCGTCGTACACGTCCGGGTGGGACTTCAGCGCCTGCTCGACCTCCTCCGGATACACCTTCTCGCCGCCGGTGTTGATGCACTGCGAGCCGCGGCCGAGCACCGTGACGATGCCCTGTTCGTCGACGGTCGCCATGTCGCCGAGCAGCACCCAGCGTTCCGTGCCCTTCTGGAAGAAGGTCTCGGCGGTCTTCCCCGGGTCGTTGTAGTAGCCGAGCGGGACGTGCCCGCGCTGGGCGAGGCGTCCCGGCTCGCCCACCGCCACCGGTTCGTGCGTCACCGGGTCCACCACCTGCGTACGGTCGTTGACCTCCAGTCGGAAGCCCTTCTCCGGGCCGGAGTCGTCCGTCGCCCGGCCGTTGGATCCGGACTCGGACGACCCGAAGTTGTTCAGGAGCAGCACGTTCGGCACCAGTCGCTGGAACTCGGCGCGCACCGTCTCCGACATGATCGCCCCCGACGAGGAGACGCTGAACAGCGACGACAGGTCCGTGCCCTTGAGCGGCCCGTTCAGGGCGTCGATCAGCGGCCGCAACATCGCGTCGCCGACCAGCGAGACGCTGGAGACCTTCTCCTTCTCGATCGTGCGGAGCACTTCCTCGGGCGCGTACTTGCGGTGGATGACCACCCGTTGGCCGTAGTTGAAGGCGATGAAGGAGGTCAGCGTCGACGTGCCGTGCATCAACGGCGGCGCCGGGAAGAAGGTGAGCCCCGCGCCGCGCGCCGCGACCCGCTCGGCCAACTCCTCCGGCCGCTTCACCGGCTCGCCCGAGGGTTCGCCGCCGAAGAGCCCGGCGAAGAAGAGGTCCTCGGCCCGCCACATCACGCCCTTGGGCATGCCGGTCGTGCCGCCGGTGTAGATGATGAACAGGTCGTCGGGGCTGCGCGGCGGGAATCCGCGACCGGGCGAGCCGGCCGCCTCGGCGTCCGCGTACGGGATCGGCGCGATCGAGGGCTCCGGGGCGCCCTCGGGAGTCTCGCCGACCCGGATCAGGTGCCGGAGCTTCGTCGTCTGCGGCAGTGCGGCCGCGACCCGCTCGGTGAACTCGCCCTCGAAGACCAGCGCGGTGAGATCGGCGTCGTTGTAGAGGTAGACCAGCTCCTCCTCCACATAACGGTAGTTGACGTTCACCGGGACCAGTCGGGCCTTCAGACAGGCCAGCACGGTCTGCAGGTACTCGATCCCGTTGTAGAGGTGCAGGCCTAGGTGCTCGCCCGCCTTCAGGCCGCTGTCGAGCAGGTGGTGGGCGATCCGGTTCGCCGCCGTGTCGAGCTCCGCGTACGTCAGGCGGCGCTCGGCGCCGGTCCCGGGGTGGTCCACGTACACAAGGGCCTCGCGGTCCGGGACCACGTCCACGACCGACTCGAACAGGTCGGCAAGGTTGTACTCCACCGTTCCTCCTGACCCTGGATGTTCCCGAAGTTCCCGGCGGCCGGACACGTGGCCGGCCTGCTCCGGCGGTCATTAGAGCGCCGGAGACAGCAACTGGGAAGGGTGCCCGCCAAGAAATCTGACTGAGTGTCAGAAAACTATTGAACTGCACCCTCCCCTACTGCAACCTGTTCTAGGTCTTGAGACGGGAGGACGGCAATGGGTGGGACGGAACACCTGACCGTGGATCGGCACGGCGCCACGCTGGTGCTCACCATGAACAGGCCCGAGGCGAAGAACGCGCTCTCGCTGCCGCTGCTGGTGGGGCTGTACGACGGCTGGCTGGAGGCGGACGCCGACGACGGGATCCGCTCGGTGGTCCTCACCGGCGCGGGCGGGGACTTCTGCGCCGGAATGGACCTCAAGGCCCTGGCCGGGAAGGGAATGGCGGGCGACCTGTACCGGGACCGCCTCAAGGCCGACCCCGACCTGCACTGGAAGGCGATGCTGCGCCACCACCGGCCGCGCAAGCCGGTGATCGCGGCGGTCGAGGGCTACTGCGTGGCCGGCGGCACCGAGATCCTGCAGGGCACGGACATCCGGGTGGCGGCCGAGGGAGCCACCTTCGGACTGTTCGAGGTCAAGCGCGGGCTCTTCCCGATCGGCGGCTCCACGGTGCGGCTGCCGCGCCAGATCCCGCGGACGCACGCCCTGGAAATGCTGCTGACCGGCCGCCCGTACTCCGCTGCCGAGGCCGAACGGATCGGGCTGGTCGGGCGGGTGGTGCCGGACGGTACGGCGCTGGCGGCGGCCCTGGAGATCGCGGAGCGGATCAACGCGTGCGGGCCGCTTGCGGTGGAGGCGGTCAAGGCGTCGGTCTACGAGACCGCCGAGCTGACGGAGCGGGAAGGGCTGGCGTCCGAACTGCTGCGGGGGTGGCCGATCTTCGACACCGCCGATGCGAAGGAGGGGGCGAGGGCGTTCGCCGAGAAGCGGCCGGCGGTGTATCGGCGCGAGTAGCCCCTGGCTGCCGTTTCGTGCGGCGCCGTTGCGGGGGCGCCGCCCCCGAACCCCCGCGCCTCGAACGCCGGCGGGGCTGAAGAGGGCGCCGGCGAGGCTGAAAGAGGGCGCCGGCGGGGCGAAACGGCTCGTACCCACCGTCCGTACCGGAATCGATCGCATCGGAGAACCGTCATGACAGCTGCCTCCCCACCGGAGATCCTCCGCGCACCCCTCGTCGTCGAGTTCCCCTTCACCCGGTCGCTCGGGCCCGTCCAGAGCGCCTTCCTCACCGGGCTGCGCGAGGGCACCGTGCTCGGGGTGAAGACCTCCGACGGCAAGGTGATGGTCCCGCCCGTCGAGTACGACCCCGTCACCGCCGAGGAGATCCGCGAGCTCGTCGAGGTCGGCGCCACCGGGACCGTCACCACCTGGGCGTGGAACGATCGGCCCCGCTCCCAACAGCCCCTGGACACCCCCTTCGCCTGGGTGCTGGTCCGGCTCGACGGCGCCGACACCGACCTCCTGCACGCCCTCGACGCGCCCGGCCCGGACGCGGTCCGCACCGGCATGCGGGTACGCGTGCGCTGGGCCGCCGAGCGCACCGGCGCCATCACCGACATCGCCTGCTTCGAACCGTACGACGGCCCCGCGGGCGGGGAAGCCGTCCCGCACGACGGGGACTTCGCCGACGCCGTCACCGGCATCGTCGCCGAGGCCCGCCTCGACTACGTCTACAGCCCCGGCCGCGCCCAGACCGCCTACATCGCCGCCCTCTCCGAGCGGCGGACCGTCGGCGAGCGCTGCCCCTCCTGCCACAAGGTGTACGTCCCGCCGCGCGGCGCCTGCCCCACCTGCGGGGTCGCCACCACCGACCGCGTCGAGGTCGGACCCGCCGGCACGGTCACCACCTACTGCATCGTCAACATCAAGGCGAAGAACCTCGACATCGAGGTCCCCTACGTCTACGCCCACATCGCCCTCGACGGCGCCGGCCTCGCCCTCCACGGCCGGATCGGCGGCATCCCCTACGACCAGGTCCGCATGGGCCTGCGCGTCGAGCCGGTATGGACCGAGGGCGGTCGCCACCCCGACCACTACCGCCCCACCGGCGAACCGGACGCGGACTACGACGCGTACAAGGAGCTCATCTGATGGCCCGATACGCCCGCGAGGTCGCGGTGGTCGCCTTCGCGCAGAGCGACCACCTGCGCCGCACCGACGAGCTCAGCGAAGTCGAGATGGTCATGCCGGTCCTCCACCAGGTCCTGGCCGCCACCGGCCTGAAGGCCGGCGAGATCGGCTTCACCTGCTCCGGCTCCAGCGACTATCTGGCCGGCCGGGCCTTCTCCTTCACCATGACCCTCGACGGGGTCGGTGCCTGGCCGCCGATCTCCGAATCGCACGTCGAGATGGACGGTGCCTGGGCCCTGTACGAGGCCTGGGTCAAGATCCAGACCGGCGAGGCCGACACCGCGCTCGTCTACTCGTACGGGAAGTCCTCCCCGGGATCGGTCCGTGACGTGCTGACCCGCCAGCTCGATCCGTACTACGTCGCCCCGCTTTGGCCCGACGCGGTCGCCCTGGCAGCCCTCCAGGCCCAGGCCCTGATCGACGCGGGCGAGGCCGACGAGGCCGCCCTGGCGGCCGTCGGCGCACGCAGCCGGGACGCGGCGGTCGCCAACCCGCACGCCCAGCTCCGCGGCCCCGTCCCCCAGGGCGACTACCAGGTCCGGCCGCTGCGCACCGGGGACTGCCCGCCCATCGGCGACGGCGCGGCCGCCGTCGTGCTGGCCGCCGGCGACCTCGCGCGGCGGCTCTGCGAACGCCCCGCCTGGATCACCGGAATCGACCACCGCATCGAGGCCCACAGCCTGGGCCTGCGCGACCTCACCGACTCCCCGTCCACCCGGCTCGCCGCCGAACACGCGGGTGTCTTCGAAGCCCCGGTGGACACGGCCGAACTGCACGCCCCGTTCTCCTCCCAGGAGGTCGTGCTCCGCAAGGCGCTCGGCCTCACCGACGAGGTGAGCGTCAACCCCTCCGGCGGCGCGCTCGCCGCCAACCCGATGATGGCCGCCGGCCTGATCCGCATCGGCGAGGCGGCCGCCCGGATCCACCGCGGCGCGTCGCGACGGGCCGTCGCCCACGCCACCTCCGGCCCCTGCCTCCAGCAGAACCTGGTCGCCGTCCTGGAAGGGGACGCAAGGTGAGTAAAGAGCCCGTGGCCATCGTCGGGATCGGCCAGACCAAGCACATGGCGGCCCGCCACGACGTGTCCATCGCCGGCCTGGTCCGCGAGGCGGCCGCCCGCGCCCTCGCCGACGCCGAACTGACCTGGGCGGACATCGACGCGGTCGTCATCGGCAAGGCCCCCGACTTCTTCGAGGGGGTGATGATGCCCGAGCTGTACCTGGCGGACGCCCTGGGCGCCGTAGGCAAGCCGATGCTGCGCGTGCACACGGCCGGTTCGGTCGGCGGGTCCACCGCCCTGGTCGCCTCGAACCTGGTGGCGGCCCGCGTCCACCGCACGGTCCTCACCCTCGCCTTCGAGAAGCAGTCCGAATCCAACGCCATGTGGGGCCTCTCGCTCCCCGTCCCCTTCCAGCAGCCGCTGCTCGCCGGAGCCGGCGGTTTCTTCGCCCCGCACGTGCGCGCCTACATGCGGCGCACCGGCGCGCCGGACACCGTGGGCTCGCTCGTGGCGTACAAGGACCGGCGCAACGCGCTGAAGAACCCGTACGCGCACCTGCACGAGCACGACATCACCCTGGAGAAGGTCCAGGCCTCGCCGATGCTGTGGGACCCGATCCGGTACTCGGAGACCTGCCCCTCCTCCGACGGCGCGTGCGCGATGATCCTCACCGACCGGGCGGGCGCGGCCCGTTCGCCGAAACCGGCCGCCTGGGTGCACGGCGGCGCGATGCGCAGCGAGCCCACCCTCTTCGCCGGCAAGGACTTCGTGTCGCCGCAGGCCGGCAAGGACTGCGCGGCCGACGTCTACCGCCAGGCCGGCATCACCGATCCGCGCCGGGAGATCGACGCGGTCGAGATGTACGTGCCGTTCTCCTGGTACGAGCCGATGTGGCTGGAGAACCTCGGCTTCGCGGCGGAGGGCGAGGGCTGGAAGCTCACCGAGGCCGGGGTCACCGAACTCGACGGCGACCTGCCCGTCAACCCCTCGGGCGGCGTGCTGTCCACCAACCCGATCGGCGCCTCCGGCATGATCCGCTTCGCGGAGGCGGCCCTCCAGGTCCGCGGCCAGGCCGGGGAACACCAGGTTCCGGACGCTCGCCGGGCGCTCGGGCACGCCTACGGCGGCGGCGCGCAGTTCTTCGCGATGTGGCTGGTGGGGGCACAGGAGCCGACCTCCTGAACACAGGCCCGGCCGACGACGGAGGGGCCGGCCGGGGAGCCGGACCGGCCACGGTGACGCACCGTGGCCTGTCCGGCACCCGCCGCGGTGGTTAACCTGGCCCCCGGACGACGTACCGGGAGGAGCACGCACGTGGCCGAGAGCATGACTTCACAACCCCTCGCAGGCTGGGGGAAGCCGGACCTCGATCTCACCGAGGCGGACTGGCAGTCGAGCAGCCGGGGAGTGGGCGACGTCCAGATCGCCTTCGTCGAGGGCTTCATCGCGATGCGCAACAGCGAGCGCCCCGAGAGCCCTTCGCTGATCTTCTCGCCGGACGAGTGGCACAAGTTCGTGCTGAACGCCCGGGGCGGTGAGTTCGACCTGACCTGACCGGGCACCGTACGTACGCGGCGCACCACCGGGCGCGGAGCCGCCGGCCCGGTGGCCGCCGAAATCCCCTCGGCGTCGGGTCGGGGCACCGGGCAGGACGGGGCGCATGACCTTCACCCGCCGAAAGGCCGATGCCGCGTAGCCGGCCCGGCGCGCTGCGCGCCGCACGAGGAACCCACGCCCACCGGCGGGCATCCGCCCGGGCGCGTGAACTGCCCCTCTCGGACCGACTCTCACCCGCCGCGAGCGCGGAGGTCCACCGGACGGCCGGCGCCCGCCTCCACCCGCTCGGCGACCTCCCGCGCCGC
This sequence comes from Streptomyces virginiae, assembly GCF_041432505.1. Taxonomy (GTDB): domain Bacteria; phylum Actinomycetota; class Actinomycetes; order Streptomycetales; family Streptomycetaceae; genus Streptomyces; species Streptomyces virginiae_A. Next base: position 1,068,644 of record NZ_CP107871.1, on the reverse strand, counting down.
TACCGCGTCTTCCTACGGCGTCCCGGCCCGCGCCCGCGGCTGTACGAGGACCGCTACGTCGCCCACCTCCCGATGAACCGGGTACCCGCCGGGGCGATCGGTAGGGTGGTCGGATGAGTGGAGAGCAGGATCTGCGGAAACTTCTGAGCGGGATGCGACCCGAGCTGAACGAGGGGCGGTACGTCTTCTGCACCGTCGACGGCACCACCGTCCCCGCCGGGACCACCCCCGTCGCCACCGTCCTGGAACCCGAGGGGCTCACCCTGGTCCTGCGCCAGGAGGACGCCGACGCGGCCGGACTCGCCTACGACTACACCGCCGGCTGGATCACCCTGCGGATCCACTCCGCCCTCGACGCCGTCGGACTCACCGCCGCCTTCGCCACCGAACTCGGCGCACACGGTCTGAGCTGCAACGTCATCGCCGGCTACCACCACGACCACCTCTTCGTGGCCGCCGACCGGGCCGAGGAGGCCGTGGCCGTCCTGGAAGGGCTCGCGGCCCGGTCCGTACACCACTGATCCGCCCCGGAAAAGAAGATCGGATTCTTTTCCGCACTGGCATCCCTCGCGCTGTGCGCCGGGCGTACGCTGAACCCCCGAACAGGCCTGGGGGGTACCAGCCATGACGGACCGCCGGACCCGCACACGGCGCACCATGGTCGAACGCGATGCCGAACTCGCGATCGTCGACGAAGCCCTGGACCAACTCACCGGTCCCGGGCCGGACGCGGGTGGCGCGCTGCTCGCCTTCTCCGGCCCCGCCGGCCTCGGCAAGACCACCCTGCTCGCCGAACTACGCCGTCGCGCCCACGTCCGCAACTGCACCGTCCTCGCCGCCCGCGGCGGTGAGCAGGAGCAGAGCCAGCCCTTCCACGTCGCCCGCCAGCTCATCCAGCCCCAGCTCGCCGGCACCTCCGAGCAGGAACTGCGCGCCGCCCTCGGGGGCTGGTACTCCATCGTCGGCCCGGCCCTCGGACTCTGCGCCCCCGAACAGGGCGCCCCGCCCGACCCCCAGGGCCTGCGCGACGGACTCGACTGGGTCCTCACCCACCTCGTCGTCAAGCGCGCCCCCGTCGCCCTCGTCCTCGACGACGCCCACTGGGCCGACCCCGAGTCCCTCGGCTGGCTCGCCGCCTTCGCGCCGCGCGCCGAACACCTCCCGCTGCTCCTCGTCGTCGCCTACCGCCCCGACGAACTGCCCGAGCACGCCGACGCCTTCCGTACGCTGCCCGGCCGGGCGGGACAGCGCCCGCTGCCCCTGGCCCCGCTCACCCCCGCCGCCGTCGCCACCCTGGTCCGCGAGGCCGTCGGCGCCCACGCCGACGACGCCTTCTGCCAGGAGGCGTGGGCCGTCACCACCGGCAACCCCTTCGAGGCCGTCGAACTCACCGCCAAGGTCCGCGGCAAGGGCCTGACCCCCGTCGAGGCGAACGCCCCGCAACTGCGCGACCTCGCCGCCGCCCAGCGCGGCAGCGGCCTCGTCGCCCGCCTGGAACGCCTCGGCCCCTCCACCGTCCGCTTCGCCTGGGCCTGCGCCGTCCTCGGCACCGCCATCCCACAGGACCTCGCCGCCCGGGTCGCCGCCCTCGGCGCCGAGGAGGCCGTCGACGCCACCAGGCGGCTGCGCGATTCCCGCATCCTCTCGGCGGCCACCGCCGAGGAACCCGACGCCGGGCTGGAGTTCGTCCACCCGCTGATCGCCACCGCCATCTACCGCGCCATCCCCGACGCGCTCCGCGTCGCCCTGCACGGCAAGGCCGCGGCAGCCGTCGTCGACGCCGGACTCGGCTCCTCCGCGGCCGCCCGCCACCTCCTGGAGACCCACCCCGAGAACGACCCCTGGGTGGTCCGCACCCTGCGCGAGGCCGCCGGCGAGAACCTCCGGGCCGGCGCCCCCGAGGCCGCCCGCCGCCAGCTCGCCCGCGCCCTGCTCGAACCCCCCGATTTCGACGAACGCGCCGCCGTCCTCTACGAACTGGGCTGCGCCTCCCTGCTCACCGAGCCCGCCAACACCGTCAACCACCTGCGGGCCGCCCTCGCCGAGCCCTCCGACGACCCCACCCTGCGCCAGGGCATCGTCATCCGGCTCGCCCAGGTCCTCGCCCACAGCGACCGCCTCGCCGAGGCCTCGGAATCGCTCGCGCGGGAGATCCCCTACACCCAGGACGTACGCGCCCGGCTGCGCCTGCAGTCCGAGCAGTTCATGTGGGACGCCTTCAACGCCGCCGAGACCGACTCCCCGGCCCGCTCCCGGCGGCTCGCCCGCCTCGCCGACCGGCTCACCGGCCGCGACCTCACCGAGCGGTACATCATCGGGCTGCGCGCCTGGGACGCCTGCCTGCGGGGCGAGCCGGTCGACGTGGTGCTGCACCACGCCGGACGGGTGCTGGAGCGGCCCTTCAGCTGGGCCTACGAGGACCGCGGCTTCGAGGTACCGGTGCTGGCCGCCATGGTCCACATGTACGCCGACCGGCCCGGACGGGCCGAGGAGCTGTTCGAGGCGGGCACCGCCGAGTTCGAGCGGCACGGCTGGCGCGGCGCGCACCTCTCCTTCGCCTACAGCCTGCGGGCCTACGTCCGCTACCGGCGCGGGCGGCTCGTGGAGGCCGAGGAACTGGCCCGGGCCGGGCTGCGGCTCGCCGAACGGGTGGGCCGGCGTACCCCCGTGCACTGGTACGCCATAGCCATCCTCCTCACCACCCTGCTCGCGCGCGGCCGGCCCGAGGAGGCCTGGGAGCTGGCCCAGGAGCACGAGTACGGCAGCCCCTTCCCGGCAGCCGTCGTCTTCCCCGACTCCCAGACCGTGTACGCCGAACTGCTCCTGTCCCGGGGCGAGACGCAGGCCGCGATCATCGAACTGGAGTCGGTCGACCGGCGGTTGACACCGCGCGGCATCCAGAATCCGACCTGGTGTCCCTGGCAGCTGCACCTGGCCCGGGCGGTGGCCGCGGACGATCCGCCGCGGGCCCGCGCCCTGGCCGACGACGCCCTTCGCCGGGCCCGCGCCTTCGGCGCGGCCTCGGGCATCGGCCAGGCCCTGCGGGTGGCGGCCCAGGTCGCCGCCCCCGAGGACCGGGCCGGGCTGCTCCAGGAGGCGGTCACCCTGCTCTCGGCGTCACCGGCGGGCTACGAACTGGCCTGTGCCCTGGCCGCGCTCGGCACCGAGCTGCGGGACGCGGACCTGCTGATGCAGGCCGTGGTGACGGCGCGGGAATGCGGCGCGGACGGGCTCGCCGCGGAGACCACCCACACCCTGCTGGGACTGGGCGGCACCCTGCCGTGCGGGCTGGCCTGGGAGGACGGGCTCACGGAGGAGGAGCGGCAGGCGGCCGACCTCGCGGTGCGCGCCGAGAAGGAGCCCGTGCCGGAGACGGTGGTGCTGCCCTCGCCGGACTGGGCACTGTCGGCGGCGTGCCGCAAGCTGGGCACCGACCGGCCCGGTCTCAGGGAGGCACTGGAGGCGTTCGCCCGTAGCTCGACGTGATCGGATCCAGCCCCCGCCGGGCAGGGCCGACCGTATGGATCACGTCGAGAGACTCGTCGTCCTCCGGACCGAGACGGCGGCGTTCGAGAAGGCGGTGCGCCGGGCCTTCGACCTCGGCGAGCCGGTGCCCGCGGTGCCCTCCTGCCCGGGCTGGTCGGTCACCGACCTCGTGCGACACCTGGGTGGGGTGCACCGCTACCTCGCGCACGTCCTGCGCGAGCGGCTCACGGTCCCGCCCGACCCCGCCGGCCTCACCCCCCCGAGCCCCCGGGCGGCCCGGACCCGCTGACCGACCGGTTCGTACAGGGCGCCCGGGAGCCGGCCGGCCGCAGGCACCGCCGGGGGCGGGGGAGAGGTACCGCTTCCGGCGTACCGGCGGACCGGAATCCTGGACGGTCCGCTTCTCGGGTGACCAGATCCTGCTGGAGACCGGCTCCACCGCCCCGGCGGACGTCGAGGCCGCGGGGAGCGCCTGCGACCTCGCCCTGTTCCGCCGCCTCCCGCCTCCCGCCCACCGCCCTGCGCGCCGAGGGCGACGCCGCCCTGCTCCCGCACCGGTTCACGCTCGTCCCACCGGTCCGACCGGCCGGGCCGGCGGGCCCGACCCGGGCAGGTCCCCGGATGCGGGCCCCCGGACCGGAAAACTCGCGCGGCCACGTACCATGGCGGCATGTCCTTCCTCCGCCGCCACCGCGCCGCCACACCCGCCGGCCCGGACTTCGATGTCCTGGCCATGGACCCGGGGGACTGGCCGGGCAATCTCGGGGCCGGGCTGCTGCCCGCGCCCGACGGCAGCTGCCAGGGTGTCTTCCTCCGCTACGACCTGTTCGGCGGACGCGGCCCCGCGATGATCATCGGGAACCTCCCGGAGGGCTCTCCGGCCCGGGACCTCACCGACGGCCAGATCCCCTTCGAGGTGGCCCAGCTCCTCGACGCACTGGAGAACGACGAGGACGTCGAGGTCACCGGCGTCGAGGACTGCCCCGTCATGCAGGGCGACAACCTCCTCATCGTCCGCAAGGTCAAGCTGTCGGAGTCCCGCATCTCCTGCGTCCAGTTCGACCGCAGCGACAACGTGCTGGTCACCATCGCCAGCTGGGACCGCCCGATCACCGATGACCTCTACGCCCTCCTGAAGCCGCTCCCCGCCGAGCTCTTCCAGCAGGGCTGACCGTCCTCCGTAGCCCGGGGCGCGGGCATCACGCGTCCGCGATGGCGTTCGCCGCCACGTAGCCGAACGTCATCGCGGGGCCGATCGTCGACCCGGCGCCCGCGTAGCTGTGGCCCATCACCGCCGCGCTCGCGTTGCCGGCCGCGTACAGGCCCGGGATCACCGAACCGTCCGGGCGCAGCGCCCGGGCCCGGGCGTCCGTGACGATGCCGCCCTTCGTACCGAGATCCCCCGGCACGATCTTGAACGCGTAGAACGGCGGGACCCAGACGGGTGCCAGGCACGAGTTCGGGTGCACGTTCGGGTCCGTGTAGTAGTGGTCGTACGCCGTGTCGCCCCGGTGGAAGTCGGCGTCGTCGCCGCTCCACGCCTGCGCGTTGAACCGGCCCAGCGTCGCCCGCAGCGCACCCGCCGGGACCCCGATCTGGCCGGCCAGCGCGTCCCAGGTCCACGCCTTCTTCGCGGCACCCGCCTGGTACCACGCGTCCGGGAAGGGCAGCGTCGGCAGGATGTCCTTGAACAGGTACTTGTTGCGGTAGTGCTGATCCACGATCAGCCACGCCGGAATGTGCGAGCCGACCGCGCCCCGGTCCTTCTCGTACATCACGTGCACCACATCGCTGTACGGCGCCGCCTCGTTGACGAACCGCGCACCGTTCGCGTTCACGATCAGCCCACCCGGCAGGGTCCGTTCGGCGAGGCAGAAGTACGGCTCTCCGGGCAGCGGGATCGACGGCCCCCACCACGCGTCCTCCATCAGCGCCAGCGAGGCGCCGGCGCGCTGACCCGCGCGGATCCCGTCGCCGGTGTTCTCCTTCGCCCCCACCGACCACTGGGTGCCGATCGGTTGCTGCTGGTACTGCGCCCGCATCGCCGCGTTGTGCTCGAACCCGCCCGAGCCGATGACCACCCCGCGCCGGGCCCGTACGGTTCCCCGCACGCCCCCCTGCTCCACCACCACGCCGGTGACCGCACCGCCCTCCTGGACCAGGTCCACCAGCGGGCTGTTCAACCACACCGGAACTCCGGCCCGCTGGAGCCCGGCGCGCAGCCCGGCCGCCAGGGCCTGCCCCATCGTCAGCGGCTTCTCGCCGCGCAGCGCGGCCTTCGTGCCGCGCGCCAGGCACTCGGTGGACACGGCGAGACCCTTGGCGCTCACCGCCGCCAGGTTCAGCCACTTGTAGTCCTGGCTGAAGACCACCATCCCGGCCGGGACCGGCATGTACGCCGGGTTCAGGTGCGCCAGTTCGGCGCCCAGGATGTTCCCGTCGATCTGGTCCGGTTCGATGGAGCGACCGTTCGGCAGACCCCCCGGCAGATTCGGGTAGTAGTCGCTGTAGCCCTCCATGAAGCGGAATTTCAGCGGGCTGTTGGCCATCACGAAGTCCAGCATCCGCGGCCCGTTGGTGAGGAACGCGGCCTGCCGGTCTGCCGGCACCTCGGGCCCGACGACCGCGGCCAGGTACGTCGCCGCCTTCTGCGGAGTGTCCGGTACCCCCGCGCCCAGGATCACCGAGTTGTTGGGCAGCCAGATACCGGCGCCCGACCGGGCGGCCGATCCGCCGAATGTCGGGGCCTTCTCGACCACCAGGACGCTCAGCCCCCGCTTGGCGGCGGTGAGCGCGGCGGTCATCCCGGCCGCCCCGGAGCCGACCACGACGACGTCGTACTCGCCGAGCGGCGGCCCGTCCTGGGCGCCGGCGGCCCGGGCGGTGGCGGACGGCAGCACGGTGGCGGCGAGCACCCCGGCCCCCGTACCGGCGAGGACCGTACGTCTGGACGGGAGGGTGGCGGGGGCGGTGGTGCGTGAAGCGCTTGCGGACATGGGCAGGCTCCAGCGGTGTGGGGAGGAGGGGAAGTGCCTCCAGCATTTCTGATGCTGAGTCAGAAAAGGTGTTCGGGGGATCATGTGATGTCAAGACATCCGGCGCCGGGCGCGTGCGCACGGGGGAGGGCGCCCACGCCGCGCACGCCACTCCGGTCGCGCCGCCCCGTGGTCACGAACCCGGCCGGCCCTCGCCGAGGCGCCGGTCGTCGAGGCGGGCGGTCAGGCCGGGCCAGTGCGCGGACCACAGCGCCAGATCATCCGCGGTCAAGGACCACCGCGCACGCAGGGCTTCGTCCGGCAGGAAGCGGACACAGGTCCCGGTGGTGCCGTCGGCCTCGACGGGCAGCAGATCGGTCACCGGCACGCCGCGCTCGTAGCGCCGGCTCCAGGACCCGTTGACGCGGCGATTGGTGTGGATCAGCCACTCGCTGAGCGCCGCGACCACGGACATGCCACGACGCGGATGCCCGTCCGGAAGCCGCTCCGCCTCCGGGAAGTCGAAGAACCGGAGGTCCTTCGTGGCCATGACCGGCTTCTTCACCGCCAGGCCGTGCTCGTCCACCCGCGTGTCGGTGCCCCGCCCGTCGTCCTTCACCGACACCGAGCCGTCGGCGTGCAGCGTCACCACGCACCGTCCGCGGCCCCGGCCCGCGGCCTCGTCGGCGGCGTAGGCGACGACCTCGAGAACGAGGTGTTCCGGCCCGCCCGGCGCGAACTCCGCGGATCTGCGGCGGATCCCGTCGAGATGGTCCTCGTCCACCGTGCCGGCCCAGTCGTGCGTGGTGTTGACCCAAGAATTCCTTGATCCATCCATCCGGGAAGTATCCGTCGGTGGACCAGGGGTGATGTCACGGCATCCGGCGCCGCCGCCTCCAGTACGCCACGGTCACCACACCCAGCAGTGGGCCCCACAGGACCAGCGGGGCGTAGCAGACGTAGAACCACAGGGCGCTCCAGCCGCCCACCTCGCTGGGGAAGTCGGTGGGCACCGGATCGCCCTGGAGGGTGGTCCCGGCCACCTGGGTCACCAGTGCGAGAACGGTCCAGAGTCCGGTCAGCGCGACGGCACCGAGCGCGGCCGGGACGACGGCGGCCGCCACCGGGATCCGCCGACCACCCAGAACCGGGATCCAGCGGGGGAGCACCTCGCCCCACGCGGCCACCAGCCCGACCGCGGTGAAGGCCAGCAGCTCGGAGACCACCGAGAGGATGACGACGTACACCTCCAGCGGCAGCCAGTGCGGCAGCTGCCCGCTGTCCGCCGAGGAATGGTCGACGAAGAGCAGGCCCAGCCGCCACAGGCCGGACGGCAGGACGGTGAACGGGATGGCGAACGCGCAGATCCGAGCCCACCGCGGAACCCCCGCCACCGGGGTGTGCGCGGCCTTCCAGGCGGCGCGGACGCGACCGCCCGACGGGCGGTCGTCGACGGGTACGGACATGGTCTCCTCCGGAGCCGCGGGCAGCCCTTGCCCGCTCCCTCTCGAAGATCGCAGCCGCGCCGGCGTACGCGGATCGCCCGCCGGACGGATCCGCCTCCACCGTGTGGGGGAGCCCGGTCCGCCTCTCGGATGAGGGGCCGCACCCCTGGGTCCGCACCCGTGAACCGGCGAAGCCCCGTGGCGGTGGGGGCCACGGGGCTTCGCGTATCGGGGGACGGTCAGCGCGTGCCGACCGCCGCGCGGACCGCTCGGCGCGCCATGCCCGCATCGTCGTGCAGGCGGCGCAGCAGCAGCCGCTGTTCCTCGCCGGAGGACAGGGCGCCCACCGGCAACGGCTGGGTCGGGGCGGTCGCCAGCATCGAGCGCTGCACCGCCGTCTCGGACATCCGGATCTCCCGGGTCAGGACCAGCATCAGATTCACCAGGAAGGCGTCCCGCGCGGCCGGACCGGCCGACTGGGCGAGCCGGCTGATCTGGGCGCGGGCGGCCGGGGCGTCGCCCAGTACCGTCCACAGCGTCGCCAGGTCGTAGCCCGGCAGGTACCAGCCCGCGTGCTCCCAGTCGAGCAGGACCGGCCCTGCCGGCGACAGCAGCAGGTTCGACAGCAGGGCGTCACCGTGGTTGAACTGCAGCGCCGTACCCGACAGCTTCACGCCGTGCAGCAGCTTCTGCAGGTCACCGAGGTCCCGGTCGGTCAGCAGGCCCAACTCGTAGTCGCGGGCGATCCGCCGCGCGTAGTTCATCGGAGTGCCGAACAACTCCGCCGGCGGCCGCCACTGGTTGACCCGGCACACCGCGCCCAGGGCCGCCCGGAGGTCCACCCGCGGCGGCGGCTCCACCGGGTGCCGCTGCAGTGCCGCGACCCGGCCCGCCATCCGCTCCACCACCAGCGTGCAGTTCTCGGGGTCGGCGGCGATCAGCCGCGGCACCCGGACCGGCGGGCGGTGCCGGACGAAGGCCCGGTATGCCGCTATTTCGTGCCGGTAGCGCTCACGCCACTCGGGCGAGTGATCCAGTAAAACCTTCGCCACGGCGGTCATCCGTCCGGTGGTGCCCACCAGGAGGACCGAGCGGCCGCTGCGCCGTAGCACCTGCACCGGGGCGAACTCCGGACAGATCCGCTGCACCGAGGCGAGCGCGGTGCGCAGCTGCGCCCCCTGCGGGCCCGAGAGGTCGATTCTTCCGCTGACGGGCAGGGATCCGGTACCGGGCATCCGCCGCGCCCGGACGGCGCCCTGTGCCGGAGCCGACGGACGGCCGGGTTCGAGGTAGGGGCCGCCGCCGCCCGCCGGGAGCGTGCGGTGCGACCGGACCGGTGCGGACACGGAGGACGTTGCTGCGTACATGGTGATACGGATCCCTTCGTGCGCCGACGAGTTGCGTACGCCGCCCCGCCGGATCCCGTACTTCACCCTGGGGAGTTCCGCCGGTGAACCGGGTCGGGGAGGCGCATTCCTACCTGACACCCGGCGCAAGGTGGCGAACCATCGGGCGTGCCCTGGCGAAGCCTGGCGAATAGTCGCTGGGCATCTGACGGCGGGCTACTGTCAACTCAGCCGAGAACCTGGGGGCTTGACGTGAGCAAAGGTCCAAACACCCGCTTGAACGACCTGTTCGGCCTGGCCGGCTGGTCGAAGGGCGAACTGGCGAGGATGGTGAACAGGCAGGCGGCGGCCATGGGCCACCCCCAGCTGGCCACCGACACCTCGCGGGTGCGGCGCTGGATCGACATGGGGGAGGCCCCCCGCGAACCGGTGCCCACGGTACTGGCAGCACTGTTCACCGAGCGGCTCGGTCGTGTCGTGACCATCGAGGACCTCGGGTTCGTACGGCAGCGGCGCACCTCCAGACGGCAGCCGGACGGGGCTCGTGAGAACCCCGACGGGATGCCATGGGCGCCCGAACGCACAGCCGCGGTCCTCACCGAATTCACGGGAATGGACCTCATGCTCAACCGTCGCGGTCTGATGGGCGCGGGAGCGGTGCTCACCGCCGGCTCCGCCCTCAGCAACGCCATGTACGACTGGCTGCACACCGACCCCGCCCTGGCCAAGGAGGCCCGGAACTTCGGGGATTCCTTCCAGGCCGACCCAGCGGGCTACGACCGCTACGAGGCAGCGCCCATCGGCTCCCAGGAGATCGAGGCGCTGGAGCGCTCCGTGGATGTGTTCCGTGCCTGGGACGCCTCCAGGGGTGGCGGACTGCAGCGCAAGGCCGTCGTCGGCCAGCTCAACGAGGTGGGTGGCATGCTCGCCTACCACCACCCCGACCACCTGCAGCGGCGCCTGTGGGGGGTGGCGGCCAACCTGGCGGTCCTCGCCGGCTGGATGTCCCACGACGTGGGCCTCGAACCCACCGCGCAGAAGTACTTCGTCATCGCCGCGCACGCGGCCCGCGAGGGTGGCGACCGGCCGCGCGCGGGCGAGGCGCTGTCCCGCGCCGCCCGCCAGATGGTCCACCTGGGCAAGCCGAACGAGGCCCTGGACCTGATGAAGCTCGCCCAGTCCGGCTCGGGCGAGCAGACCCTCCCGCGCACGCGCGCCATGCTGCACACCATCGAGGCCTGGGCGCAGGCCGCCATGGGCAAGGGCCAGGCCATGCGCCGCACCCTCGGCGAGGCGGAGGAGCTGTTCGTCTCCGACAAGGGCGATGTGCCCCCGCCGAGTTGGATGCAGCACTTCGACGAGGCCGACCTGCACGGCATGCAGGCTCTCGCCTACCGGACCCTCGCGGACCATGACGCCGCCGCGGCGCCGATCGCCGCCCGCCATGCCAAGGAGGCCCTGCGGCTGCGCGGCGAGGGCTACCAGCGCTCGCAGATCTTCGACTACATCTCCATGGCCTCGGCCTGCTTCATCGCCGACGAGCCGGAGCAGGCGGACCGGTACGCGCGCCTCGCCCTGGTCTCGATGAACGAGACCTCCTCGCACCGGACCTGGGACCGGCTGCGCGAGATGTACCGGCTCACCGCCCAGTACTCCGGATACGCGCGCATCGAGGACCTGCGTCAGGAGATCAAGCTGGCCCTCCCGGACACCCCGGCGCCGCGCACCACGGGGGCGTAGGGCGGTCAGGTCCTTGCGCGAGGCTTTTGTACGGAGACGAGAAAGGCCGCGCCTGACGGCGCGGCCCTGAAGCTCCTCCGTGGTCCCTCCGTGGGACCGTGCGGGGCTGGTTACCCGCCGACCCGGGCGACGAGCATGCAGGCGTCGTCCTCGCGCTCGCTCTCACCGAACTCCTCGATCACGATCCGTACGCATTCCTGCGCCGACCGCGCCGCCGAGAACCGCGGCGCCAGCGCCAGCAGCCGCTCGGTGCCGTCCGCCCGGCTGAACTCGATGCTGCGCGGCGTCAGTCCGTCCGTGTGCAGGACCAACAGGTCGCCGACCTCCAGGTGTTCCTCCACCTGCCCGTACGAGGCTCCCGAGGTCGCGCCCAGCAGGACGCCCTCCGGCGGCAGCAGGGAACGGCCCGACCCGCGACGGAAGAGCAGGGGCGCCGGGTGGCCGGCCTGCGCCCAGGACAGGACTTGGCGCGCGGGATCGTAGCGGCAGCACACGGCCGAGCCGAGCGCGGGCTGTACGGAGGTCTCCAGGAGCTGGTTGAGCCACCCCATCAGGGGGCCGGGCTCGATGCCCGCCATGGCCATGCCGCGCAGGGCACCCAGCATCATCGCCATCCCGGAGGTGGCGGTCACCCCGTGCCCGGTCAGGTCACCGACCGTCAACATCGAGCTGCCGTCGGGGAGTTCGAGAGCGTCGTACCAGTCGCCGCCGATCAGCGCGCTGGTCGCGGAGGGCAGGTAGTGCGCGGCCACGTCCAGCGTGCCCGCGCTGCCGTACGGGAACCGCAGGGAGCCGCGCCACGGGGGGAGCACGGCTTCCTGCAGCTCGACCGCCAGCCGGCGCTCGGTCTGCGCGATCTCCCGCTGGCGCTGCAGCGAGTCACGCGACTCGCGCACCGCGCGCTGGCTCCGGCGCAGTTCACTCACGTCCCGCAGGACGGCCCACATCGAGGCCGTACAGCCGTCGGAATCGAGTACCGGCTCGCCCCTCATGTGCAAGGTCCGGACCCGGCCGTCGGCCCGGACGATGCGGAACTCGCCGTCGATCGGCTTGCCGTCCACCAGGCAGGCGGTGACCCAGGCGGTGAGCAGCGGCTGGTCCTCGGAGAAGAGGGTCGAGCCCAGTTCGTCGAGGGGGAGCGCGCCGGACTCGGGCGAGCGGCCGAAGATCTGGAACAGCTCGTCGGACCAACTGACCTCGTCGGTCAGCAGGTTCCACTCGGCGCTGCCGACGCGGGTCTGGGCCTCGGGCACGGCCTCGGGCGCCACCTGCGGCTGTTCGACGATCTCGGGCGCCGGCGGCAGGCCCTCCTTGAGCTGACCGAGGTGCTCGCGGAGGTCGTCGAGGTGGTGGACGGCGAGATCGCACAGCGCGCGCTGCCAGCGGCCCTGGGCGTCGTCGTCGTCGACGACGGTGTCGCGGCGGACCGCGTCCACTTCCCCCCGCAGCCGCCGGGTCTGCGAGATCAGCGCGTCCACCGACCCGGGCTCGGGCGGCTGCGCGGGACGGTCCGCGAACAGGTGGGACGGCATGAGAACTCCGATACAGGCGCGGCACGGCCAAGTCTGAAGGAAGGACCGGTAACGACTGTTGCACAGGGCGCGACGGTGTGTAAGGCGTTTGGCAACATCCGCTACGTTCTTGCTTCTGGTATATGCCGTAGGCCTTCGGGCCCGCTCGGAGCGTGCGAACGAATCCGGTCAGGTGAACTCCCGGGCGACGCCCGGGCATCGGCCGGTCCGGGTGGATCCGCCCTGGGAACAGCGGCCGGAATCAGGCCATCCGGTGGCCACCGCTCGATCGTACGGCCGAGCTGTACGAGCCCTGCCCGCCACCGGAATCGCGTAAGGAACGGATCAAGGCGGGCCCTCGGGATACCCCCGAAAGAGTGATGTCGGCGTAGGTGACGCGGCGTGATCAGGGCTTCCCAACGCCCTGCCGGGTCGCTACCCTACGTGCCGGTAATGAGCCGGGGGAGGTCTGCGCGGGCGGACCCGCGCAGCGTGGGGACACACAACGACATGACCGGGCCGAACCACACCACGGGGCCGAGCCGCCGTTCCTTCCTCACCCACCTCGTGGCCGCGCCCACCCTGGCCCTGGTCACCCGGGCCGGAGCCGACGCGCTCGCCCCGCAGCCCGCTCACGCCGTGGTGCCCTCCCTGCCGGCCATCGCCGACGTGATCGACCTCGGCGACCTGTTCATCCTGGCCGGCGCCCCCACCTCCGCCCTGCTGGCGCTCGCCGTGGAGGCGGACGGCACCATCCGCTTCCGGCTGCCGCGCGAAGAGGTCGGCCAAGGCCTCACCACCGCCGTGGCCATGCTGGTGGCCGAGGAGCTCGACGCCCCGTTGGCCGACGTCCGCGTGGAGCTGGACGACGCCCGACCCGAACTGCTCTTCAACCAGCTCACCGGATCCTCCAACTCCGTCCGTTCCCTCTACGGGCCCGTCCGTCAGTGCGCCGCCACCGCCCGGGCCCGCCTCGTGGCGGCCGCGGCCCGCCGCTGGAGCCTGGCCCCGGCCTCGCTGACCACGTCCGGTGGCACCGTCCGCGCCCCCGACGGCCGCAGCGCCGACTACGGCGACCTCGCCGCGGCCGCCGCCGACCCCGGCCTGATCGTCCTCGGCGCCACCCCCAAGAAGCGGGCCGGGCACACCCTCGTGGGCCGGCCGACCGGCCGCGTCGACGCCCGCGCCATGGTCACCGGCGCCCTGCGGTACACCCTCGACCTCGACGTGCCCGGTGCCAAGCCCTGCGTCGTGCGCCGCCCGCCCACCCTCGGCGGCACGGTCCGCGGCGTCACCAACCTCGCCGCCGTCCGGGCCATGCCCGGTGTCCTGCACGTGGTGACCGTCCCGACCGGGGTCGCCGTCGTCGCCGAGACCTTCGGCCAGGCCATCGACGCCAAGTCCGCCCTCCAGGTCACCTGGGGTCCCGGCCCCGCCGACCAGCTGTCCGACGACGGGATCCGCGCCAAGCTGCGCGCCGCCACCCCGCCGTTGCTCGTCCCGCCCCTGCTGACCCCGTACGTCGACGCCGAGTTCGACTTCGCCTTCGTCAGCCACGCTCCGATGGAGACCAACTCCGCCGTCGCCGACGTGCGCGACGACCGGGCCGAGATCTGGTCCGGTCTCAAGTCCCCGATCGTGGCCCGCGAGACCATCGCGGCCGAACTGGGTCTACCGCTGTCCAAGGTCACGGTGCACGTGGTCCAGGCCGGCGGATCCTTCGGCCGGCGGCTCTTCTTCGACGCGGCCCTGGAGGCCGCCCGTATCTCCAAGGCCTGTCGCCGCCCGGTCCGGCTCATGTGGACGCGCGTGGACGACACCCGGCACGGCCGGATGCGCCCCGCGACCCATCACAAGATCCGTGCCACCCACCTGCTGGGCGAGGTCCTCAGCTTCGAACACCGCGTGGCCGCCGCCGAGACCGACTTCCGGCACGGCCTCGGCGAGATCATCACCGCCACGGCGGCCAGTCTGCCGCTCGGCATCGGCAACGCCACCCTCGCCCAGACCCTCTTCCTGACCACGGTGAAGTCCCCGTACCACTTCGGACTCACCACCCAGGCCCTCACCGAGGTGCCCACCGGCATCCCCACCGCCTCCTGGCGCTCGGTCTACTCCGCCAACACCCGCGGAGCCGAGGAGATCGTGGTCGACGAACTCGCCGCCCGGACGGGCCGGGACCCGTACGCCTTCCGGCGCACCTTCCTGAAGACCGACGCCCAGCGCGCCGTACTCGACAAGGTCGCGAAGGAAGGGAACTGGGGACGGCCGATGGAGGCCGGGTGCGCGCAGGGCATCGCCTTCCACGAGGAGTACAAGTCCCGCACCGCGTGCCTCGTCGAGATCGACACCCGTGACCCCGACCACGTCCGCGTCACCAAGGCCGTCATCGCCGTGGACGTGGGCCTGCCGGTCAACCCGCGCGGGCTGGAGGCGCAGATGATCGGCGGCCTCACCGACGCGATCTCCACCACCCTGCGTGCCGGCCTGCACCTCGACAAGGGGCTCCCGCTGGAGGGCAGTTACAGCCAGTTCCACTGGGCCCGGCAGCGCGACACCCCGCGGGACGTACGGGTCTTCGTGCTGCCGGCCACCGGGGAGGAGCCGGGTGGGGCGGGCGAGCTCGGCGTGCCCGCCGCCGTCGGCGCGATCGCCAACGCCTGGGCCAGGGCCACCGGTTCCAAGCCGCGCCGCTTCCCCCTCGACTTCGACGTCGACTTCACCCCCTACCCCCGATAGCCCCGGATCCAGGAGTACGCAGTGCCCTCGCACACCTTCACCGTCAACGGGCGGAGCGTCACCGTGGACGCGCCCGACGACCTGCCCCTGCTGTGGGTGCTCCGCGACATGCTGGGGATCCACGGCCCCAAGTACGGCTGCGGGGTGGACGTCTGCAAGGCCTGCACCAGCCACCTGGACGGCGCCGACATCCGCCCCTGCGTGGTGCCCGTCTCCGCGTGCGCCGGTAGAACGGTGACCACCATCGAGGGCCTGGCGGACGGGGAGGACCTGCACCCCGTGCAGGAGGCCTGGCTCGAACAGGACGTATCCCAGTGCGGTTTCTGCCAGCCCGGTCAGATCATGGCCGCCGTCGCCCTGCTGAAGCGCACCGGCGACCCCACGGACGAGGACATCGACGCCATCGCCAACATCTGCCGTTGCGGCACCTACTTCCGCATCCGCGAGGCCATCCGCAGCGCGGCGCGCAAGATGTGAGCGGCGGCGGACCCCGGTGTTCCCCCGTGGATGCCGGGATCCGGCCGCTCGTGGTCAAACCTATGCGGCCCGGGGGCTGTCGGCAGGGTTCGCCGTGCACAGTGACCGGCCCGGAGGGGTATCACGGCGCACAGTGAGCGTCGGATGGTTGAATGCACCGGTGTCCCGGTCCGACGACGTCCTCAAGCTGCACCGGCTCGCCCATTCCGGCGGGTCGGCCGCCCTCCTGGACTGGCTCTCCGCCCGCCTCGGCGGATGGGCCGGGGTGGTGGACGCCGAACACGGCCGGGGCCCGGAGACCGCCGTGCGGGGCGCCGCCGAACTGGCCGCCCGCGGCGTACGGTCGGCCGTGCTGCACGCCCCCGGCTCCGCCACTCTGCTGTTCGCGCTGGACGGCGGGCGCGTACTGGCCGCCGTACTGGAACAGCCGCACCACCCCGACGCCGCCGTCCTGCTCGCGGACGCCGCCGCACCGCTGGCCCTCGTCCTGCGCGCCGAGGAGGCCGCCCGGCGGGAGGAGCGGGCCGCGCTCGCCGAATCGCGGGCCCGCGAGGCGGTGCTCCGCCTGCTGATGGACGGCCGGCTCTCCAGCGCCCACCAGATCGCGGAGGCGCTGGGGCCCTCGCTGCCCGAGCCGATGCGGCTGTACGTCGTCGAATGCCGCACCGGCCGGCTCTCCGAAGTGGCCCGGCTGTGCGCGGAGCTGACGCACGGTCGGGCCTGGATCGTGCGCTGCCCGGTCTACGTACGCCACCTCATCGTGCTCGTTCCGGCCGGCCCGGCGGCGTCCGCCGGCCCCGACTCGCTCGCGGACGCGCTGGTCGCGGTCGCCCCGGACTGCACGGTCGGGGCCAGCGGGGAGCTGCGCCTGCGCGAGGCCCCGGCCGCCTATACCCAGGCCTTCCACGCCCTGGCGGTCGCCCGGGAGCGGGATGAGCGGCACGCCCGGTTCGGGCCCGGCCCCGAGCTGGTGCTCGCCGCGCAGGAGGCGGGGGCCGGCTGGGCCGAGACCCTGCTCGCGCCCCTGCACGCGTACGAGCCCCGGCGTCCCCAGGACCCCGGGGGACAGGAACTGCGCGCCACCGCCCACGCCTGGCTGAACTTCGCCTCGCACGCCACACGGCTGCTGAGGATCCACCGCAACACCCTCGCCGCCAGGCTCCGGCTGGTCGAGGGGCTGCTCGGGCTGGACCTCGCGCGCCTGGGGGACCAGGCGGCGCTCTCGCTGGCGCTGCGACTGACCCCGGGGACGGCGCGGGGTGCGGGGGTGGCCGCGGCGGCCGCCCCCGGTCTCGACGCGGTGCTGCGCGATCCGTGCGTGACCGCCTGGGCCCGCGCCCGGCTGAGCGCGCTGAGCGGCCCGGACGCCCCGTCGGGCGCCCGGGCCACGGTCCGCGCCTGGCTGGCGCACGATGCCCAACTCGCGCCGGCGGCCGCGGCGCTGGGCGTCTCCGTCCCGGGCGCCCGCAAGCGGCTGAGCCGTATCGAGGTGCTGCTGGAGCGCTCCCTGCTTCAGTCCCCGAGCGCCCGGCACGACCTGTGGCTGGCTCACCGGGCGGAGGAGCTCGCAGGGTGACACAAGCCGCAAAAGGGGTGATCGGCGAAAAGAATCGACGATCATGCCCGAATGAGGCGTATCAATGCGAAACGCATGCTGGTCGGCGAACCCCTCGACACCGCCCGCCTGGGCGAGACCCTGCTGCCCAAAAGACTCGCCCTCCCGATCTTCTGCAGTGACCCGCTCTCCTCCGTGGCCTACGCCACCGAGGAGATCCTGCTGATCCTCGCCCTCGGCGGCGTCGCACTGCTGCACCTCACCTGGTACGCGGCCGCCGCCATCGTCTTCCTGCTCATCGTGGTCGTCGCCTCGTACCGGCAGACCTGCCACGCCTACCCGGGCGGAGGCGGTGCCTACGTCGTCAGCTCGGAGAACCTCGGGCAGACCGCCGCGCTCACCGCCGCCAGTGCCCTGCTCGTCGACTACGTGATGACCGTCGCCGTCTCCGTCGTCTCCGGCGTCTCCGCCATCACCTCGGCCGTCCCCGCGCTCAGCGACCACGAAGTGGTCCTGTCCGTCGCCTTCGTGGTGCTGCTGACCCTCATGAACCTGCGCGGTGTGCGGGAGTCGGGCCGGGTCTTCGCCATCCCCACCTACGGCTTCGTCCTCGTCATCTACCTCATGTTCGCCGTCGCCGCCGTGCGGCTCGGGACCGGCGACACCATCCGCGCCGAGTCCGCCGCCCTCCCGATCACCCCGGTCGACACCTACACCGGACTCGCCCTGGTGTTCCTCACCATGCGCGCCTTCGCCTCCGGGTGCACCGCCCTCACGGGCGTCGAGGCCATCAGCAACGGCGTACCCGCCTTCCGCAAGCCCAAGGCGAAGAACGCCGCGACCACGCTCGCCGCGATGGGCGTGCTCTCCGTGACGATGTTCGTCGGCATCACCGCCCTGGCCATGTCCTACCAGGTGCACGTCGCGGCCGACCCCACCGAACTGGGCCTGCCCCCGGGCACCCCGATGTCCACCGCCCTCGCCCAGATCGGTCGCGCCACCTTCGGCAGCTGGCACTTCCTCTTCTACCTGCTCCAGGCCGTCACCGCGGGCGTCCTGATCCTCGCCGCCAACACCGCCTTCAACGGCTTCCCGATGCTCGCCTCGATCCTGGCCAAGGACCGGTACGCGCCCCGCCAGCTCTTCAACCGCGGCGACCGGCTCGTCTACTCCAACGGCGTCGTCCTGCTCGCGCTCGCCGCCATCGCCCTCATCGTGGCCTTCGACGCCGAACTGACCCGCCTCATCCAGCTGTACATCATCGGCGTCTTCGTCTCCTTCACCCTCTCCCAGTCGGGCATGGTCCGGCACTGGAGGAAGGTGCTCGCCTCGCCCGCCACCCCGCGCGAGGAGCGGATCCACATCCACCGCAGGCGCGCCATCAACGCGGTCGGCGCCGCTCTGACCGCTCTGGTCCTGGTCATCGTCCTGCTCACCAAGTTCACCCACGGAGCCTGGCTGGTCGTCATCGCCATGCCCCTGCTCTTCCTCGGCATGAAGAGCGTCCGCCGCCACTACGACCAGGTCGCCCGGCAGGTCGCCGTCGCCCCCGACGCCACCCCGCGCAAGCCCGCCCGCCACCACGTCCTGGTCCTGGTCGCCGCCGTGCAGGCCCCGACGCTCAAGGCCATCGGCTACGCGCAGGGGCTGCGCCCCGACACCCTGACCGCGGTCACCGTCGCCGCCGACGAGCAGGAGGCGACCCGTCTGCGCGAGGTCTGGGACGGGCACGACACCGGCCTGCCGCTGAGGATCCTGCACTCGCCGTACCGGGAGGTGGTGGGCCCGATCCTGGCCCACGTCGAGGAACTGGCCGCCGCGCCCGGGACGGACATGCTGTCGGTGGTGATCCCGGAATACGTGGTCGGCCACTGGTGGGAGCAGCCCCTGCACAACCAGAACGCCCTGCGGCTGAAGGCGCGGCTCCTCTTCACGCCGGGCGTCGCGGTGATCGACGTGCCGTACCTCCTGGAGTCCGCGAGGACCGCGCGGTCCGCGGACCCGGCGCGGCGGGACGGGTGACCGGTTCCGCCTCGACGCGCTGCAGCACCGCCGAGTGCGCCAGCGCCAGCTCCACCACGTGCCGGGGGTCGGACAGGGAGCGGCCGGTGAGCTGCTCCACGCGCCGCAGCCGGTTGGAGACCGTGTTGCGGTGGCAGTACAGCCGCTGCGCGGCGTCCGTGGTCGAGCCCTGACAGGCCAGCCAGGTGCCCAGGGTGGTCAGCAGCGTCCGCCGGTCCTCCACGGGCAGCGCGAGCACCGGACCCAGCACCACCTGACGCAGCCGGCCGGCGAGCTCGGCCTCGGCCGCGACCAGTGCCGCCGGCAGCCGTTCGTCCAGCAGCGCGATACGCGGGCCCTCCGACTCGGGGGCGGTGCGCAGCGCCAAGGCCGCCAGCCGGTGCGCGCGAGCCAGTTCGGCCGGCGCCCCGACGACCGGGCCGACCCCGGCGCGCACCCCGAGCGGCGCGAGCAGGTCCCGTACGGACTCCAGCGGATGGTGGCCCAGCTCCACCAGGCCGACCTCCCCGTCGGCACGGAAGCGCCACAGCACCCGCGGGGCGGAGGCGGCCCCGGACCCCCCTGCCGGGGCGGGCGGGACGGCCGCGGTCGGCGCCGCGGACGGGATGCCGGGCGGGGTCCGTGACGGGTCGCCGGACGGGGTCCGTGACGGGCCGGCGGACACCTCGGCGGCCAGCACGACCACCGTGAAGCGGCCCCGCTCCGGCAGCCCGAGTTGCGCGGCGGCCGCCTCGGCCGCCGCCGACGGTCCGTCCGCGCCGTCGAGCAGCACGTCCAGCAGAGCCGCCCGGCGCTCCCGGTCCCGGTCGCCGTGCGCGGCCTCCGCCCGGCGGTACGACTCGGTCATGGCGTCCGCCGTCCGGTCCACCACGTCCCACAGCACGGACGCGGCCGGTAGCAGCCGGGGCAGCGCCGCCCGGTCGTGCGCGGTCACGGCCTCGGTGAGGCTCTGCCAGAGCAGCCGGCCGCCGCGGCGGTGGGTGCGCAGCAGGGAGGCGAGCGGCAGGCCCTGCTCGGCCCGCAGCGCGCCGACGGCCCGGGCGTCGGCGAGCTCCACCGGCAGCCCCCGGCAACTGCGGAGCAACCCCTCGACGGCCTGACGGAGGGTGTCGTGGATCCGCTCGCGCAGCTCGGCCCGGCCCAGCAGGGCGGCGTAGGCGGGGTCCTCGGCCAGCGTCCGATCGGCGAGCCGGTCCGCCGCGACGGCGATCCGGCGGGACAGGTCCTCGCGTATCTCCTCGATGATCCGCTCCATGACGGGCAGCCTGACACGGGTGAGGGGGCGCTGGGGAGGGCCCGGACCGGGCACGTCCGCTACCGTGTGCGAATCACTGCACCTGCAGTGCTCACCCGATGTGCCCCGATGCGCCCCACCCACCCCCAGGGATCCGCCCATGCGCCAGAACCCGCAGCGCCGCGCCGCACTGCTCGACGCCGCCATCGAAGTCCTGGCGCGCGAGGGCTCGCGCGGCCTGACCCTGCGCGCGGTGGACGCCGAGGCGGGTGTGCCCACGGGCACCGCCTCGAACTACTTCGCCAACCGTTCCCAGCTGCTCGTGCAGATCTTGCACCGCACCCGGGAGCGGCTGGTCCCGGACCCGGCGGACCTGGTCGGCCCGCTGGACACCGAGGTCCTGCTCAACCGGCTCCTGGAGCGGATGCGGCGCGAGCGCAGTGTGCACATCGCCATGCTGGAGCTGCGGCTGGAGGGCACCCGGCGCCCCGAGCTCCAGGCGGAGCTCGCGTCCTTCCAGGGCCTGGAGCTGGAGGCCAACATCAGGTGGCACCTGGACGCGGGCCTGCCCGGGGACCGGCAGGGTGTGGTCCTGATGTACATGGCGATGCTCGGCCTGATCGTGGACGACCTGACCGCGCCCGCGATGCTGGAGGCGCACCCGGCGCAGGGGCTCATTCGGACGATGGTCGAGCGCCTCCTCCCGGAGAAGCCCGCGGACTGACTATCGTGCCGGGGAACAAGCACCGGCGGGGTGGGCAAACCGTGGGGAGCGCGGACATGGTGGACATCGCAGAGGACGTGGCGGACGGAATCAGCGGGCTGGCCGACTGGGACCAGTGGTTCGCCGGTCTGACCTTCGCCCGGGGTATAGGCCCCGACGAACTCGCCGCACGGCTCGGCGCGCTGCCGGGCGTGCGGCCGGGGCCGCTCGGCGCGCACGACGCCTGGAGCATGGTCGCCGAGACCGTGGACGGTGACGGCGTGGCCCGGGTCGGCCGGTGGGGCGGCTGGTCCTTCGCCGTCGAACACGGTCAGCCGGCCGGAGCCGAACGGCTCGCCGAGGTCTCCCGGGGCGGCGTCGAGGCCGTCCACCTCGACCCCCAGCCCGACCGTCCGCCCAAGCAGTTCGCGTACGCCCGGGACGGCGAACTGGTCTGTTGCTTCGGCCTCGGCGAGGAATGCTGGCGCGGCGGCCACCGGCCGGACTTCCTGCTCCCGGAGCTGATCGCGGCAGGGATCCTCACCCCGGACGGCGCGTGCGCCCGCCCGGCGGGCGAAGCCGACGCGGAGCGTGACCGCCGTACCCTCGCCGTCGTGGAACGTCGCTTCGGCCTGTCCCTGCCGCGCCACCTGATCGCCGACACCCCGCTCCCGGCGTACGTGACCTGCACGCGTTAGCGGTCCGCCCAGGGCCGGGATGCGGTGATCTTATGCTCAGGTTTACGCGAGTCCGCTGGTTTTGCGCCCGGTGAGCCACTTTGATGGGTTTGCCAGGCCTCGTACCGGAGCAGGGGGACTAGTCATGGGCACCGACCACAGTCAGAAGGACAGCACACCCACCCTGATCGGCTCCGTGCAGCGCGCGCTGCGCCTCCTGGAGGCGATGTCCGCGGAAGGCGGGGTGACGGCGAAACGGCTCGCCCGGCTCACCGGGATCCCTTTGCCCACGGTTTACCACCTGCTGCGCACCCTCAGCCACGAGGGTTATGTGCAGCGCGAGGGAGGGTCCTTTCGCCTCGCGGACGATCTTCCGCTCGCTTCGTGATCAAATTCCGACGCGTTCCGGCCAAGCTCTCGCACCCTTCCTGGCATGTTCCAGCGGAAAATGCCAGAACGCCCTTTCGTACAGTGGAACTTGAGTAAGTTCCCTCCTGTCGCGCCGTACGAACCGTGCATCCCGCACGTCCGGCCGGGAGGGGAGCCCGCGTGCCCGGGATCGACGAATGCCTGCTCGAAGCCATGGCCCTGCCTGGTGCGCGGGGGGCCGCGCTGGTCGACTGGAGCAGCGGACTGGCCCTCGGCACCGCGGGGGAGTCGCCCGTGGGTGACCACGAGACCACCGCCGCCGAGACCGCCGAACTGGCTCGGGCGGCCGCCGAGTACGAGTCCTTCGCCCCGGTGGGGACCGACCCGGCACACGGTGGCGGAGCCGTTCCCTCCGCCGGTTCGTCCGCCGGCTTACCGGCCGGCCCGCCCGTCGAGGATCTGATCGTCACCACCCGCACTGGATACCACGTCCTGCGCTTCGTCGAGACAAGCTTCGACAGCAGCGTATTCCTGCACCTGTGGCTCGACCGCGCGGACGGCAATCTCGCCCTCGCGCGCCACAGGCTCCGTGCCCTGGCCGAGGGGCTGGTACTGAGATGACCTCCCCGGCCACCGCCACGGCCCCGAATACCTTCGCCGCTGTCTCCCCCCTTCTCACCCGACTCGCCGCGGAGCGCGCCACCGGCGCCCTGCTCCGCGACCGCGGCACCCTCTTCCTGGAGGACGGCCGCATCGTGCACGCGGAGAGCCCGGCCACCCCCGGTCTCGACGTACTGCTCACCACCGGTGGCGGCCTCGCCCCCGAACGCTGGCGCGAGGCCGTGGACCGGGCCGGTGCCCGCCGCCAGGTCGCGCGCTTCCTCGTGGACAGCGGCGGGCTCGCCGGCGGAGAGCTGGAGATATGCCACCTCGCCGCCATATTCGACGCCGCCTTCTTCGCACTCTCCCCGGGCAGCGGGCCCTCCCGCTTCCGCCGCGGGGCCACCCACTGGATCGGCTCCGTCCGTTCCGTTCCCGCGGCCGCCGTCGAACGGGAGACCCGGCGCCGCCGGGACCTGCTCGACGCGGTCTGGCCGTACCCCCTGCTGGACACCTCCCCGGTCGTCCCCCGGGCGGCCGCGCCCGGCCAGACGATCACCGCCCGACAACGGGCCCTGCTCGGCCAGGCCGACGGCCTGCGCACCCCGGCCGACCTCGCGTGGGTCCTGGGCCGGCCCGCCTTCCACACCCTGCTCGACGTACGGCGCCTCGCGGCGGCCGGACTGGTCGAGACCCCACACACCCCGGCCCCGCCACCGGCCGTGGCGCCCCTGCCCGACTGGATGACCGAGGCCCAATCCCCGGACGTGGCGCTGCTCCGCCGGTTACGCGACGCACTGGAGGCAAGTCTGTGAGGCTCCCGCTGCGACCGGCCCTGCGCGCCGACCGCTCCGAGCGTAGGCAGCCCGAAAGGAGTAAGGCCGACATGAGTACCGTGCCCCCCGAGACGGAGGCCGAGATACTCGCCGAGCTTCGCAGGCTGCGGGCCCGGGTACCTCAGCTCACCGGCGCCCTCGCCGCGAGCGCCGACGGTTTCGTGCTCGCCCAGGACAGCGCGGCCACCGAGGCCGAGTCCGTCGCCGCGCTGACCGCGGCCGCCCTCGGGGTGGCCCAGCGGCTCAGCGACTGCACCGGCCAGGGTGCCTTCCGCGAACTGCTGGTACGCGGTGAGGACGGATACGTCGCCACCTACGCGGCCGGCCTGGCGGCGGTCCTCACCCTGACCGCCGAGCCGCGCGTCAACGTCGGGCGCCTCCACCTGGAGGCCCGGCGCTCCAGTCTCCGGATCGCCGAACTGATCGACCACACCCTCGGGCGACGGGGCCCCGGAGCCCCGCCCGGTTGATCCGCGTTCCGACCGGCGGCCGAGCCCGAGATGCCCGGCGCGTTCCGCCGTAGCCACCCCCCACTACAGCCAGTCACGTTCCCCTCACATCCCAGTAACAGTGAAACAAGAAAGAGGACACTCTCATGGTCAATGTGGAGACCGCGCTCAAGGAAGCCACCACCACCATCGAAGGCGCGATCGGTGCCGCGCTCGTCGACTACGGCAGTGGCATGGCCCTCGGCACCATCGGGGGCGGCAAGGACCTCGACCTGGCGGTCGCGGCGGCGGGCAACACGGACGTGGTGCGCGCCAAGGTCCGCACGATGGAGATGCTCGGCCTCAAGGACGAGATCGAGGACATCCTGATCACGCTCGGCGGCCAGTACCACCTGATCCGACTGATGAAGAGCCGTGGCTCCACGGGCTTCTTCCTCTATCTGGCCCTCGACAAGAAGCGGGCGAACCTCGCGATGGCCCGCCATCAACTGAAGAAGATCGAGGCCGACCTGGAGGTCTGACCGACCCGATCCGGGCCGGTCGGGCCGTCTCCCCCCGCATCGCCGAAGTGGCGGACGGCTGAATTCTTTGCCGTCCGCCCTGGCGGTTGGCTTCATATGCCCCATATGGGTGGAGTTTATGACTCTGTTACAGAGTAGGATGCTGTGAGCAGCTGATCATCGACAAAGCATAAAACGCTGGAGAAACCGCCACCCATGCCGCCGCGCCTGAGTATCGTCGTCCCCGTCTACAACGTCGAGCTTTATCTCGACGAGTGCCTGGAATCCATCGCATCCCAGACCTTCGAAGACTTCGAGGCCATCCTCGTGGACGACGGGTCCACGGACACCAGCGCCGTCATAGCCAAGGCCTTCGCTGCCAAGGACAAGCGCTTCCGCGTCGTGATGCAGGACAACGCAGGCCTCGGTGCGGCCCGTAACGTGGGCGCCCGTCACGCCGACAAGGACAGTGAGTACCTGGCCTTCGTCGACAGTGACGACACGATGCCCGACTACGCCTACCAGCGCCTCATCGACGCGCTCGACGAGACGGGTTCGGACTTCGCGGGCGGCAACGTGAAGCGTTTCCGCTCCGTCGGCATGCAGCAGTCCTGGGGGCACCGGGCCGCTTTCGCCCGCACCCAGCTGAAGACCCACATCTCGAAGTTCCCGGCGCTGGTCACCGACCGCACCGCGTGGAACAAGGTGTACCGGCGCAGCTTCTGGGACCGGCACGGCTTCCAGTACCCCGAGGGCATCCTCTACGAGGACGCCCCGGTCAGCATCCCCGCGCACTACTTCGCCTCCAGCGTCGACATCATCAGCGACTGCGTCTACCACTGGCGCGTGCGCGAGACCGGCGAGCGCTCCATCACCCAGCGCTCCACCGACCCGATCTCCCTCATCGACCGCGTGAAGTCCGTGCGCCTGGTGCGCGAGTCCCTCAAGGCCAAGCAGGGCGCCAAGTACGTCCGTTACCTGCGGGACTACGACTACAACGTGCTGAGCGAGGAACTCCCGCTCATCTACAAGTACGTCGACGAGGGTGGCCCCGACTTCCGCGCCGCCTTCGTCAAGGAGGTCGGCGGTCTCGTCCGCGAGATCGGCACCGGTCCCTGGTCCGACCTGACCGTCGCCGACCGACTCAAGGCGTACCTGGCCGGCGAAGGCCGCGTCGAGGACTTCATCGCGCTCCAGCACCACCAGCGCGACTACCACTACAGCGTGCCGGTCAAGGGTCTCGCCCGCCCGCAGGCGGACTACCCCTTCCTGCGCGGCCGTCCGCCGGTCCCGGCCAAGATCCTCACCCTCGGCCCGCGCGAGCGCCGCGTCGTCAGCCGCCTGGAGCAGGCGGCCTGGGTCGACGGCAAGCTGCTGCTGCGCGGCTACGCCCTCCCCGGCCACCTCGGTGCGGAGAGCCGCCTCGGTACCCGCAAGATGCTGGTCTTCCGCGAGGGGGGCAAGCGCCGCCGCTCCGTCGTCAGCGCCCGGACCGTCGCCTCCCCGATGGCCACGGTGATGTCCCCGCACCTCGCCCTGCGGCACGCCGACTGGGCCGGCTTCACGGCCGTCGTCGACCCCTCGATGTTCCAGTCGGGCGGCAAGTGGAACCAGGGCATATGGACCACGTCGATCGCCGTCACCGGAGCCGGCGGGCTGCACCGCGCCCGCCTGCGGGGCGGCGAGCACGACACCGGCCAGAACCCGCCCCCGCACTGGGTGGCCCCCGACGTCCGGATCGTCCCGGCCGTCTCCGGCGCCCTCACCATCCAGGTCGAGATCGCCCGTGCCCGCGCCCTGGACGTCCACGCCGTGGGTGACGACGCCGTCGAGATCACCGGCGAACTCACCGCCGAGGCCATCGGATCCACCGCGCTGCAGGCCGTCCACGTCACCACCGGCACGGTCCTGTCCTACCCGCTGGAGACCGCCGCGTCCGGCGCCGATCGGGCCACCTTCACCGCCCGCGTACCGCTGGCCGACCTGGCCGCCGTACCGGACGCCGCGTGCGAGCCCGGCGAGTGGACCCCCGAGCCCTGGAGCCTGTCGGTCATCGGCCCCGACGGCACCAAGCACCGCATGGTCCACGACGAGCGCGGCGGCTTCGAAGGCCTGATCCTGCCCCTGCCCGGCGAGGAGACGGACCGCGCCCTCTTCGCCAAGCGCGGCAACACCGGCCACCTGACCCTCTCGGTACAGCCCTCCCCGCCGCTGCTCGACGAGGTCACCGCCGAGGACGGCACCCTCACCCTGCGGGGCCGCTTCGTCGCGCCGACCGACGAGGCCTACGAGCTCGTCCTGCACAACGCGCAGGGCGTGGAGTTCAGCTACCCCGTCACCCGCGACGGCGCCGCCTTCGAGGCCGTCTTCGAGCCCGTGCTCCCCGAGGCGTACGCCGGCCGGACCACGATCCCCGAGGGTCGTTGGTGGCCGACGCTGCGCCCGGCCGCGCAGGGCGGAACCACCGCCGGACTGCTCGGTGTCGACCGCGGCGCCCCCGTCCAGATGAGCCCCGGCCTGCTGTTCGCCGGGCCGCACCCGATCACCGTGCAGGGCCGCCGGATGCGGGTCGAGACCCGCTTCTACGACCGCATGGCGCTGGTCGTCGACCCGCTGCTCAGCCCGCACGACCGCTCCAACTACGCGCAGCGCGTCGCCCGCTTCGAGACCTACCCGGCGCAGCGCGCCCTGCCGGTCAAGGACATGGTCGTCTACGAAACCTTCCACGGGCAGCGGGCCGGCGACTCCCCCCGCGCCATCCACGAGGAACTGGTGCGCCGCGGCGAGAAGCTCGACCACGTCTGGCTGGTCCGCGACGGCCAGGCGGAGATCCCCGCGACCGCCCGCGCCGTGCAGTACGGCAGCGTGGAGTCGTGGGAGGTGCTCGCCCGCGCCCGCTACTTCGTGACCAACGACAACGTGCCGCACCGCTTCCAGCGCCGCGCGGGCCAGGTCGTCGTCCAGACCTGGCACGGTACGCCGATCAAGCAGATCGGCCACGACTTCGTGCACGACTACTACACGAGCCCGGAGATCCTGGAGGGGCTGGCGCACGACAGCGCCCAGTGGACCCTGCTCGCCTCCCCGAGCTCCTACGCCACGCCCCTCCTCAAGCGCGCCCTCGGCTACGACGGCGAGGTCATCGAGGCCGGCGGCCCGCGTACGGACGCCCTGGTACGGCCCGACGCGCAGCGGATCGCCGAGGTCCGTCGCCGTCTCGGCCTGCCCGAGGGCAAGAAGGTCGTCCTCTACATGCCCACGTGGCGGGAGAACAACGAGTCCTTCACGGGCGGCTACAAGCTCGACCTGCGGATCGATCTGGAGCAGGCCCGTCGCGAGCTGGGCGAGGACCACGTCCTGCTGATCCGTGGCCACCACCACGTGACGGAGCAGGTCCGTGACGGCGTCCGCGACGGGTTCGTCGTCGACGTGTCGCGCTGGCCCGACGCGACCGACCTGCTGCTGGTCGCCGACGTGCTGATCTCGGACTACTCCTCCGTGATGTTCGACTTCGCGCACACCGACCGGCCGATCCTGCTCTTCACGTACGACCTGGCGCACTACCGCGACACGCTGCGCGGCTTCAACTTCGACCTGGAGGCGAAGGCGCCGGGACCGCTGCTGGCGGACTCGGCGAGCCTGATCGAGGCCGTGCGCAACGCGGACACGGTCGGGGCGGAGTACGCCGAGGCGCGGGCGGCGTTCCGCGCCGAGTTCTGCGACCTGGACAAGGGCGACGCCGCCGAGCGCGTCGTCGAGCGGATGCTCGCGCAGGGCGCGGAGCCCGCCAAGTAGGCCGAACGGGCGAAATACCGGCTGCGTGCGGACCGGCCCCGGATCCACCGATGAATTTCGGGTCCGGGGCCGGTCTGTAGGTGAGGGACGGTGTCCACCGTCCCGTCACCGGCCCGGAGGCAGAGATGAGCGGCAACGGATTCACCACGTGTCTGTGGTTCGACGGCAACGCGGAAGCGGCCGCCGACTACTACCTGTCCGTCTTCAAGGACGGCAAGATCGGCCGGATCGGCCGGTACACGGAGGCGGGCCCCGGCGAGGCCGACTCGGTGATGGTCGTCGAGTTCGAGATCAACGGCCAGCGGTTCATCGGCCTCAACGGCGGCCCCCAGTTCCCCTTCACCGAGGCGATCTCCTTCCAGATCCGCTGCGCCGACGAGGCGGAGGCGGACTACTACTGGGACGCGCTGACCGGTGGCGGCGGCGAAGAGGGAGTCTGCGGCTGGGTCAAGGACAGGTTCGGCGTGTCCTGGCAGGTCATCCCGCCGGGCGCCATCGACCTGATCGCCGACCCGGACCCCGGGCGCGCCGCCCGGGCCACCGCCGCCATGATGCGGATGAAGAAGCTGGACGTGGGGGAGATGCGCCGGGCGGCGGACGCGGGCTAGCCGGCCGGGCCGGCGCCGGGCCAGGTATCGGGCCAGGTATCGGGCCTGGGCGTGGCCGGGCGCGTCGGGGCGTGGGTCAGGACGGGGCGAACCGGGCCAGCAGAGCCGGCAGGGCCGTGCCGATCGGCTCGCGGACGATCTCGTCGGCGAGCGGGTCGTACGGGGTCTCCTCCGCGTTCACGATGATCAGCCGGGCCCCGGCCTCCGCGGCCATCCCGGCGAGCGACGCGGCGGGCTGCACTTGCAGGGTCGACCCGACGGCGATGAAGACCTGGCAGCCCTTGGCCACGGCGATCGCCTGCCCCAGCACCTCGGGGTCGAGCCGCTGGCCGAACATCACGGTCGCCGACTTGAGGATCCCGCCGCACACCAGGCAGGCGGGATCCGGCTCCCCGGCGGCCACCCTGGCCAGCGCCTCGTCCATCCCCGACCGGGCGTGGCAGCCCGTGCACACCACCGACCGGGCGCTGCCGTGCAGCTCGAACACCTTGCGGTCGGGCATGCCGGCGAGCTGGTGCAGCCCGTCCACGTTCTGGGTGATCACCCGTACCGGGGTGCCGCCGCGCTCCAGCTCCGCCACGGCCAGGTGCGCGGCGTTCGGGCGTGCTCCGAGCGC
The DNA here is from genome assembly GCF_041432505.1 of Streptomyces virginiae. Classification (GTDB taxonomy): domain Bacteria; phylum Actinomycetota; class Actinomycetes; order Streptomycetales; family Streptomycetaceae; genus Streptomyces; species Streptomyces virginiae_A. The sequence continues at coordinate 1,038,961 of NZ_CP107871.1, read as the reverse complement.
GCCGAGCTCGGCGCGCATCAGCCAGGAGCGGCGCCGGATCTCCGGATCGGCCATGTAGTACTCGTAGGTCACGAGCTTCTCGGCGTCGGGTTCCCGCCGCCACAGGCCCTGGGGCCCCCGGTAATCCGGAATTCCGGATTCGGTGGACATTCCGGCCCCGCTGAACACTGCGACAAGTGGCTTCCCCATGCATCGACCCTATGTACGGGTGCGGGCCGTCCGCGAGCCGATTTCCGCGCACCGGCCGGAGGGTCGTTTCTGCGGTGAATCCCGACCCCCGCAGGAGTGAGATCCGGGCCCGGCCCTCCCGATCCACCGGCCCGGCGGGTACAAGACCGGACATGATGCTCAAGCCGTACCGTCTCGGTGCCCTGCTGCTGACCCTGCTCGTGCTGCCGGTCATGCCGTCCGTTCCCGCCCTCGCCGCGCCCGCCGCCGTCGCGGGGAAGGGACACACCGCTGCCCAGATCAGCGACTTCCTCAGCGGCTTCTACGGGGACCACGGTCCCTCCGCGCAGGACCGGGAGAACCGGATCTCGCAGATCCTCAAGGAGAGACAGCAGGTCAGCGAGGAGGTCGACGTCCTGCTCTGCTCCCACGAGGAGCCGCAGGAGATCACCATCGGCCCGGTCACCGTCGCCAAGGCCGCCTCGGTGGGTTGGGCCACCGTGACCACCCACTGGGCCTCGGGCGCCACGGACACCTTCACCGCCTACGTGCGTCTCGACTCCGACCCCATCCGGCTCGACGACGTGATCTGCGCGGGCTGAAATCCGTACGGTGATCGACGGAGCCGTTCATAGGGTGGGCGCATGGCTACGACAACCGCGACCACCACCGTCCTCTACTGCCACGACCCGTTGAACGAGCGCCGGGCCGACGCCCACTTCGCGGCTGAGGCCCGGCAGTTGCGTGCCGTCGGGGGCGCCTCCCTGCTCATCGACCACGACGCGCTGCTCGCCGGGGACGCGGAGCGGGCCGTCGCGCGTGTTCCGGAGGGGGCAGGAGCCCTCTGGTACCGGGGCTGGATGATCCCCGCGGGTCCGTACGCCGCACTGGACGCGGCCCTGCGCCTTCGGGGTGGCGAGCTCGTCGTCACCCCGGAGGCGTACCGGCGCGCGCACGAACTCCCCGGCTGGTACGAGACCTTCGCCGGACTGACCCCGGTCAGCGGCTGGTTGCCGGCGGGGCCGGGCGCGGTCCCGGACCCGGAGGGGCTGGCGGCCCTCGCGGCCGGCCTGCCGCCGGGAGCCGCCGTCGTCAAGGACTATGTGAAGTCCCGCAAGCACGAGTGGGACGAGGCCTGCTACGTGCCCGACCTCGCCGACCCGGCCGCGCTGCGTCGCGTCGTCGCCCGCTTCGTCGCACTGCAGGGCGAGTTCCTGACGGGCGGGGTGGTGCTGAGGGCCTTCGAGCACTTCGTCACGCCGGAGGGGGCGGCCGCAGAGGTACGGGTGTGGTGGCGGGACGGGGTGCCCCGGCTGGTCACGGCCCACCCCGACAGTCCGGTCACCGAGGTCCCGCACCCGTTCGATCCGACTCTCGATCCGGTCCTCGATCCGGCCCTCGAACCCGTCCGGGCAGCCGTCGAGGCGCTGGGCTGCCCCTTCGTGACCACCGACCTCGCGCTGCGCGCGGACGGGGTGTGGCGGGTCGTCGAAGTAGGGGACGGGCAGGTCAGCGATCTCCACCGAGAGGCCGATCAAGCCGTTTTCGCAACTCTCCTGACGGCTGATCAGGCACCCCTGCGCACACCGGCCCCATCTGGTACAACACCGGCATGACGGGATTCGAGATCGCCGGCGCGAGCGCCGCCGACATGAAGCTGATCCGCGACTGGGCCGACGAAGAGGGATGGAATCCGGGGGACTCGGACCGGTTCGCCTTCGCGGTCGCCGACCCGGAAGGGTTCCTCGTGGGGCGGCTGGACGGCGAGCCGGTGGCCTGCATCTCCGCCGTCCGGTACGGAGGAGGCTTCGGCTTCATCGGCTTCTACATCGCCCGGCCCGCCGTCCGCGGCCAGGGGTACGGCATCCGGCTGTGGCACGCCGGGATGGAACGGCTCGACGGACGGCTCGTGGGCCTGGACGGAGTCGTCGACCAGCAGGACAACTACCGTAAATCCGGGTTTCGTTCGGCTTGGAACAACTTCCGTTACGAAGGCGTGCCGCAAGGGGAGGACGACCGCGCCGTCGAGATCGTGGACGCGGCCACCCTGCCCTTCGGCCGGCTCGCCGCCTACGACCGGCGGTTCTTCCCCGCGGCGCGGGACGCCTTCCTGTCCGCCTGGACCGGGCTGCCCGGCCGCACGGCCCTGGCCGCCGTCCGGGACGGCCGGATCGAGGGCCTCGGCGTGATCCGCCCCTCCAGCGCCGCCCACCGGATCGGCCCCCTCTACGCGGCCACCCCGGCGGTGGCGGCGGCCCTGGTGCGGCGGCTGGCCCGGCACGCCCCGGACGGGGAGGTGTCCGTGGACGTACCGGACGCGAACCCGAAGGCCGGCGCGCTCTTCGAACGCCTCGGCCTGGCACCGGCCTTCGAGACCGCCCGCATGTACACCGGCCCGACACCTGACCTCGCGCTGACGGAACTGTTCGGGGTGACCAGCCTCGAACTGGGCTGAGGATTCGGTCGTCCTGGCGGCAGGCCGCCGCGGGCCGGGCCGGACGGCGGTCGCACGGCGCCGCCCGGCCAGGCGATCTACGGGGGGTCAGAAGCCGAACAGTATGCCGGAGGTGTTCCGCAGGCCGCACGGGTTGGCGAAGGTGTAGGTGTAGTCGAGCCGGCGGCCCTGCCACACCCCGACGGCCGACACCGTCATCGGGTTCCACTCCCTGGTACAGACGGCGTCGGCGGCCGGCGCGGCGAGCGGGTCGAGCTGCGAGCCGTTCGCGCGTAACTCGGCGCACGCGGCGACCGGGTGGGGGTGCGTACCGCCGGGCGTCGGTGAACAGACGAGGGTCACGGCGCGCCTGACCGTGCCCGCTTCGGCATCGGGTCCGGTCGTCACACTGAGCACCAGCGCGGACGGGGCGTACAGGCTCTCCGTACCGGTCGGTGCGGCCCCGGCCGTACCCGGCCAGGCCAGTGCGGTGAGCGCGGTGAGCGCCATGGCGGCGGAACCGAGCCCGAGACCCTTTGCGATGGACCGCATTTCGAACACTCCCTTGGGTTGGCGTTTCGGATAGCGGACGCAGTCTTGCCGACGTGAGCGGTGAACGCCCGCTCCCACCCCCATTTTTCGTCACCGATCGTGTACGAATGACTGCAGACCGCAGCCATGTGAGCGGGCTGACCTGTGGGGCAGCGAGCCGCCGAATCGGCCGAACACCGACCGGGACACCTCCCCGAAACCTGCCGCGGCACGGCTGTGATCTGCCCGGACGGGGTCCTGACCCCCTCCAGGGGTAGGGCCGGCCCCACCCCCGGGACACGGCCTGGGCCCGCTGTGCCGCGCGATCGGCGACGGTTGGCTGGGGGCATGAAGAACGACGCGATCCAACTCAAGGACGTCACCCGGGTCTTCGGCTCCGGCGACCGGGCCGTCACCGCCCTCGACCGGGTTTCTCTCGGCTTGCCCCGGGGCACCTTCACGGCGGTCATGGGCCCCTCCGGCTCCGGCAAGTCCACCCTGCTCCAGTGCGCGGCCGGACTGGACCGGCCCACCTCCGGCAGCGTGCGCGTCGGCGGCACCGAACTCGGCGGCCTCGGCGAGACCCGGCTGACCCTGCTGCGCCGCGACCGCATCGGCTTCGTCTTCCAGGCCTTCAACCTGCTGCCCGCCCTGACCGCCGAACAGAACGTCGCCCTCCCGCTGCGGTTGGCCGGCCGCCGCCCCGCCAAGGCCGAGGTCCGCGAGGCCCTCGCCCGGGTGGGACTCGGCGACCGGGCCCGGCACCGCCCCGCGCACCTGTCCGGCGGGCAGCAGCAGCGCGTGGCCCTGGCCCGCGCCCTCATCACCCGCCCCGAGGTGCTCTTCGGCGACGAACCCACCGGCGCCCTGGACTCGCGGACCGGCCGCGAGGTGCTCACCCTGCTCCGCTCCATGGTCGACACCGGACAGCAGACCGTCGTCATGGTCACCCACGACCCCGTGGCCGCCTCCTACGCGGACCGCGTGGTCTTCCTCGCCGACGGCCGGCACAACGGTGAACTCCGCGGCGCGCCCGCCCAGGACATCGCCGCCCGCATGACCGCGCTGGAGGCGGCGCCGTGCTGACCCTCGCCCTGCGCACCGCCCGCACCCGCTGGGTCACCTTCGTCGGAAGCTTCGTGGCCCTGGCCCTCGGCGTCGGCCTCCTCACCACCATGGGGCTCGGGCTCGCCGCCACCCTGGACGCCCCGCGCCGTCTCCCGGAGCGGTTCGCCCAGGCCCCCGTCGTCGTCAAGGGCGACGACGTGCTGCGCGTCCCCGTCGCCGGCGGGGAACGCACCGCCCGGCTCGCCCACCCCGGGCCCGTCACCCCCGAACTCGCCCGGCTGCTGGCCGCCCTCGGCCCGACCACCGAGGACCGGTCCTTCCCCGTCCGCGCCGAAGGCGGACCGAAGCACCTGGTCGGCCACCCCTGGTCGGTCGCCGCCTTCGCCCCGTACACCCTCGACGCGGGCCGCGCCCCGCACGCCGACGACGAGGTCGTCACGACCGGTTGGGCCCGGCCCGGCGCCCGGATCGACACCGACCACGGCCCCCTCACCGTCGTCGGCACCGTCACCGACCGCGGCTTCGAGGACGCCGTCTTCTGGTCCGACGCCCGCGCCGCCCGCCTCTCGCCCGCCATCGACCAGCTCGTCGTGGCCGCCGACCCGACCGCCGTGGAGGTGGCCGTACAAAACGCCGTACGGGCGCTCCCGGGCCGGGACGCGGAGGTCCGGGTCCTGACCGGCCGGGACCGCCGGTACGCCGATCCCGATCCCGAGCGCGACAGCGAAGCCCTGCTCGCCGTGAACGCCGCACTCGGCACCGCGGGCGGCGTCACCGGCTTCGTCTCGGTGTTCGTCGTCGCCTCGACCTTCGCCTTCGCCGTCGCCCGACGCCGCGAGGAATTCGCCCTGTTGCGTACGGTCGGCGCCACCCCGGGCCAGATCCGCCGCACGGTGATCGCCGAGGCGCTGCTGCTCGGCGTGGCCGCCTCCGCGGTGGGCTGCCTGCTCGGGGCGTACGGCGCGCCCGTGTTCGTCTCGTACCTGGTGGACGCGGGCCTCGCGCCCCGCTGGTTCACCCTCGGCGACGCCACCTGGCCCTTCCACGCCGCCTTCTGGGCCGGCCTGCTCGTCGCCCTCGCGGGGGCCGTCGCCGCCTCCTGGCGGGCGGGCAGGGTCGCCCCCGCCGAGGCGCTGCGCGAAGCCGCGTTCGAGACGCGGACCATGACCCCGGGGCGCTGGATCGTCGGCGCCGGACTGCTCGCGGCGGGCCTCGGCACCCTCGCCCACGCCCTGCTCACCGACCCGTCCGACCTGCTCCACCGCAAGACCTACATCAGCCGTCCGATGCTCCTCATCGTCGCCTTCGCCCTGCTGTCGCCGGTGCTCGTGCGGCCGCTGGTCCGGTCGATCGCCTGGCTTCCCGCCCGGCTGCCGGGCGCCGGCGGGATGTTGATCCGGGAGAACGCGTCGGCCGGCACCCGCCGTACCGCGGCCGTCGTGGCCCCCGTCCTGGTCACCGTGGCCCTGGCCGGATCGCTGCTGGGCACCACCGCCACGCTGAACGAGGCCAAGGCCGCCGAGATCCGGTGGCGGACGACCGCCGACCACGTGATCACGGCCGGCGCGGGCGGGTTCGATCCGGCCACGATCGAACGGATCCGGGCCGTACCCGGAACGGAGATCTCCGCCACCGCCGCGACCGCCGTCCACGTACGGGAGGAGGGGACGGCGCTGATCCGCTCCGACGCCCGCGCCGTGGACCCCGCCGCACTGGCCCGGACCGCCCGACTGCCTCTCACGGCCGGCACGATCACCGATCTCGACGACGACTCCGTCATCGTCACCGAGGAATGGGAGCGGCACACCGTCGGATCCACCGTCGAGGTATGGCTCGGCGACGGCACCCGCAAGGCCTTGCGGATCGCCGCCGTGATGAGCATCGGCACCGGCGGCAACGGGGCCTACGTCACCCCCGCCAACGCCCCCGGCGCGACGGTGGACCGGATCGACGTACGCCTCGCCACCGGCGCGGACCCCCGGACGGTCGGCGCCGCGCTGGCCGAGGCCGCCCGGCCGGCCGGAGGCCGCGTCCTCACCGCGGACCGGTGGATGTCCGAGAACCGGCCCGGGACCGGCCGCACCACCCGGGCGGGCCTGCTGCTGGTCCTCGGCATCGCCCTGCTCTACACGGGCATCGGGCTCGCCAACACGCTGGTCATGGCCACCTCCGACCGGGCCCGCGACCTCACGGTGCTGCGGCTGGCAGGCGCCGGCCGCGGGCAGGTCCTGCGCATGGTGGCGGGGGAGTCCCTGCTGGTCGTCCTCGTCGGCGCGATCGCCGGGACCCTGGTCGCCGCCCTGAACCTGGCCGGGATCCGGGCGGCGCTGGGCGTCCTGCACGCCCGCGGCGGCCTGGTGATCCCGTGGAACGCCCTCGCGGCGACGTACGGAGCCTGCGCGGCCGTGGCGGTGGCCGCCGCGGTCGTCCCGGCCGCGCTGTGCCTGCGGCGCGGGGCGGCCGAGCGGGCGGGAGTGCGTGGTTAGGCGGTGCTGCTGAGGCGGGGCGCGTACATCTCCAGCAGGCGGGTGCGCGTCTGCTGGAGGCGCATCGCGAGGACGCGTCCGACCCAGTGCCCGATCGCGGAACCGAAGGTGGGGTCGGCGTCCATCAGCATCCGGACGGTCGCCGCGTCGAACTCGTACGCCCGTACCGGCGTCATCGCCTCCGCGCCCAGCTGCCACACGTACGGCGGGAACAACCAGGACCAGCCCACCAGCTCACCGGGGCCGAGGCTCTCCACGGGCGCGGGCCGGCGGCCGGCGACGGGGATCTCCAGGGTCACGGTGCCGGACCGCACGATCCAGAAGGAATCCGCCCGGGTGCCCTCGTCGAAGATGCGCGCGTTCTCCGGGAAATTGACCTCACGGGCCTGGGACATCAGCCGTCCACGGTGCTCGGTGGACAGGACGGCGGCGATCCGGATGGGGGAAGGTGTGCTCACGACGGCCTCCGATCACGACCCCCCACGACGCTCCTGCTCTCCCAGTGTCGCCGACAGCCGCCATATCGCGGCCGGACGGGACCCGGTTTCTTCCACGCCCGATGCGGGAACGGGGCCCCTGAGGCCTTGTGCGCCTTGGGATCCTTCAAGGGGTCCTGTCGTTCGAGCCCGGTCCGATCGACAGGGCACGGCCTAAGGGGTGTCCTCGGCGTTCGCCTCCAGGCAGGCCAGCTCCATCGCGTCGAGGACGGCCTCGTGGCTGCGCCCGCTCAGCTCGGCGACGTTCTCGATCTGGGCCGTCGCCCAGGCCGCCAGGGTCATCACCAGCACCCTGAGCCCGTCGGTGCCGTGCTCGGCCAGCACCGCGTCGGCGACGACCATGGCCTCCTCGGGGACCTGCTCGGGCGGTTCGAGGCCCGCCAGACCCCGTAGCAGGGTGAGGGTGCGGCGGGAGATCTCCGGCGTCATACCCGCCAGCCGCATGTCTTCCTCGTCGTCCATCCGCCCCGCCCTCCGGTGCCGTGCCGTTCACCTCAGGGCACGGTAGAGGGGCGCGGCCCCGCGCGGGGCCGTTTCTCCAGGGTGACGGTGCGTGATCGGACCTCGACCGGCCGGATCCGGCGGGTGCCGACCGTGGCCGAAACCGTTCCCGCGTTCGACTTCCGCCGGAAGCGACCCGCCGGTAACCTGCCCGCGGCAGCCGCCCGCCGGGACGGCCTTTTCCGGCAGGAGCGAGATGAAGAGCCTCTTACGCGCGGCCCTGTGCGCCCTCCTGCTGGTGGCCGGCGCCCTCGCGGCGCCCTCCGCGCAGCCCGCCCGCGCCGCCGCCCCGTCACCCGCGGCCGCCCCCGGCACCGCCGAGGCATGGACACCGCCGCTGTCCACCCGCGGCCGGTACATCGTCGACGCGCGGGGCGACCGCTTCCGCCTGCGCTCCGGAAACTGGGACGGAGCCCAAGGCTCCTGGAACGGCTCGGGCGACCGTGAGGATCCCGCCACGCACCACAGCGGCCAGAACGCCCACGGCATCCCGATCGGCCTGGACCGGGCGCCCCTGCCCGCCCTGCTCGCCGACTTCCGGTCCCTGGGGCTCAACAGCATCCGGCTGCCCTTCTCCAACGAGATGCTGCGCGACACCACTCCCGTCCCGGACTCCGCCGTCGCCGCCAATCGGACCCTGCGCGGCCGTACGCCCCTCCAGGTCTACGACGCCGTGGTCGCCGCCCTCACCGACGCCGGCTTCGCCGTCATCCTGAACAACCACACCGTCACCACCCGTTGGTGCTGCGGCCTGGACGGCAACGAACGCTGGAACAGCGGTCGTTCCACCGCGCAGTGGGCCGACGACTGGGTCTTCCTCGCGCGCCGCTACCGCGACAACCCGCGGGTGGTCGGAGCCGATCTCTACAACGAGGTCCGCCGCGACTTCTTCGACGACCCCAACTGGGGCCTCGGCGACAACCATGACTGGCACGCGGCCGCCCAGGAGGCCGCCGACCGCATCCTCACCGAGGCCAACCCGAACCTGCTGATCGTCGTCGAGGGCATCAACTGGTTCGGCCTGCCCGTGGACGGCTTCCCGCACGGCCGCCCCACCCTCACCCCCGTACGCACCCTGTCCCACACCCTGGTCACCTCGAACAAGTTGGTCTACTCGGCCCACTTCTACGGGTACACCGGCCCCCGGCACAGCGGCGCGACCGGCATGGGCGAGACCCATGACCTCCGCTACCAGGACATGACCGCCGCCGAGCTCGAACAGACCCTCTACGACCAGGCCTTCTTCGTGTCCGCGGAGACCGGTACGCACTTCACCGCCCCCGTCTGGATCAGCGAGTTCGGCATCGGGGCCGACGAGAACGGCGCCGCCCCGCGCACCTGGTTCGACCGCATCACCGCCCATCTGACGCGCGTCGACGCCGACTTCGCGTACTGGCCCCTCGTCGGCTGGAGCACCGACGCCCAGGGCAACCCCGGCGGCGACAGCTGGGCCCTGTTGCGCTACGACGCGACCGGCCACCGCTCCGGCGTCCTGGACGCGGGCGACTGGCGCACCGCCCGCTGGTCCCCGCTCGCCACCACCCCCGGCCGTACCGGACCGGTGCCCGCCACCACCTCCTGGTACCAGCTGACCACCGACCACCGCGACCACAACGCCTCGCTGCGCACCCGGGCCGCCGGGGACTGGGACAGCGGGGCCCGCAAGGCGGTCTGCCCCGACGGCGCCCGCCTTGCCGGGCTCGCCCACACCGGCGGCCGCGGCCTGTGCACCAGCTCCGACCTGCGCACCCCGACGGGCGGGCACACCGTGGTCCGCGACGAGACGTACGTCCCGCCGGGCGGCGACTGGGCCACCGGGTACACCAAGTTCCAGTGCCCGGCAGGCCAGTTCCTGATCGGCTACAGCCTGCGCGGCGAGCGGGTCTCGGCCGCGCTGTGCGCCCCGGCCCGTACGGCGCTTCCCGGAGCCGGCCGGACGGTGTGGTTCGACCGGGGGGACAACCGTCCGTCCGGTGGCCCCGGCGGAGACTTCGCCTACGGGAACCACAAGGGCCAGTGCCTGCCCACCGAGTACGCGGCGGGTATCGCCTTCACCACCCGCCTCGCCACCCGCCCGTCCCCGGCCGCCCTGCTGTGCCGCCCCCTGCCCGCCGCATGATCAGGCGTCGGACGGGGGCACCGCTCGGCCCACCACGGCGACGGCGGCGAGCGCGACGAGGATCAGGGCCGAGGCGACCAGGAAGGTGAACCGCATCCCGGTGGCCACGGCCCCGGCGGGCGCCGAGGCGATGTCGGCCGACGCCGAGGCGTGCGTGAACACGGCGCCCATGACGGAGGCGCCGGTGACCAGGCCGAGGTTGCGCGAGAGCCCCAGCATGCCGGAGACGACGCCCCGCCGCTCCGGGCCGACGTCCGCCATGACGGCGGTGTTGTTCGCCGTCTGGAACACCGCGTAGCCGGCGGTCACGACCGCGAGCGGGGCCACGTACCCGAGGACACCGAGCGACGCCGGTATCAGGGACAGGGCGGTGGCGCCGGCCGTCATCGTCAGCAGCCCGAGCAGGGTCGTGCGCCGCGCTCCGAACCGGTCCGCGAGACGGCCGGCGGGCACCCCGGTCACCGCGGCGACCAGCGGACCGACGGACAGGACGAATCCGACCGGGGCCGCGCCGAGCCCGAGCGTCCGGGAGAGGTAGAACGGCCCGACCACCAGCGTCGCCATCATCACCGTCGACACGAGCGCACTCGAGGCGAGGCCCGGACCGATCACCGGATCACGGACGAGCGCCCCGCGGACCAAGGGGGAGGCGGCCCTCGATTCGACGCGCACGAAGAGGGCGACCCCGCACGCGGCGGCCACGAGCAGCGCCGTGTCGAGCGCCCCGAAACGGCCGCCACCGAGGGTCATCGCGAGCGCGTACGCCGCCAGGGTCAGCGCGAGCAGCAGCGTGCCCAGGTGGTCGAAGCGGGCCCGGTCGCCACCCGGTTCGCGCCGATCGGCGGGCAGATGGCGGTGCGAGAGCAGGAACGCCACGATCCCCAGAGGCACGTTGACCAGGAAGAGCGCCCGCCAGCCGAACCCGGCGAGCAGGGCCCCGCCCAGCGACGGCCCGAGAGCCGTGCCCACCGCGGACATCGTGCCCAGCAGCCCCATGGCGCTGCCCGTCCGTTCCTTCGGGACCGTCTCACCGACGAACGCCATGGTGAGGGCCATCATCACGGCCGCGCCCACCCCCTGGGCCGCCCGGGCGCCGACCAGCAGCCAGAGCGTGGGCGCGGCGGCGCACAGCACCGAGGCCGCGGTGAACAAGGAGATCCCCGCCAGGAGCAGCCGTCGGCGGCCGACCAGGTCACCGAGACGTCCGGCTCCCACGACCAGAGCGGTGACGGCCAGGAGATACGCGAGGACGACCCACTGGACCTCCGGGAAGGAGGCGGAGAACACCTGCGCCAGGGTCGGCAGGCCGACGTGGGCGATGCCGGTGCCCAGCGAGGAGAGCAGAACGGAGAGGGACAGACCGGCGAGCGCCCACCGGACCGCGGGCCGGTGCGCGCCCGTGGACGCCGTCCCGTCCTCGCCGCCGGTGCGGTCCTGTCGGTGTCCGGTCGCGGAATCACTGTGTGGGCTCATGCCGGGAGGGTGCGATCGCCGGGCCGCCGGCGGCAAACCTTGTTGCCGTTTCCGGGACGGCCGGGTGCAATGGCCGTATGGACGACAAGCCATCCCCCCACCAGGCGGTCCTCGACGAGGTCGCCCCCCGGCTCAGACGGCTGCGCGCCCGACGCGGACTCACCCTGGCCGCGCTCTCCGAGACGACCGGCATCTCGAAGAGCACCCTGTCCCGGCTGGAGTCCGGGCAGCGCCGCCCCAGCCTGGAACTGCTGCTGCCGCTGGCGGCCGCGTACCAGGTACCCCTGGACGATCTGGTGGGCGCTCCCGAAGTGGGGGACCCCCGGGTACGGCTGACCCCCCGCACCCTGCCGAACGGCGGCACGGCCGTGCCGCTGACCCGCGGCCCGGGCCCCCTCCAGGCGTACAAGATGCTCATCCCCGACCGGGGCGGCGAGCCGGAGCCGCGGACGCACGAGGGCTACGAGTGGCTGTACGTGCTGGAGGGCCGGCTGCGCCTGGTCCTGGCCGAGCACGACCTGGTCCTCGGCCCCGGCGAGGCGGCCGAGTTCGACACCCGGCTGCCCCACTGGTTCACCAGCGCGGACGGCCGACCGGTGGAGATCCTCAGCCTGTTCGGGCGGCAGGGCGAGCGCATGCACGTCCGGGCGAAGCCCCGCGCGTGAGCCCGAGGCCGGCGCGATTTTGCATCCGATGTGTCAAGTGGGATGAATCAGGCCTCGAATCGCTCTAGGGTGCGCCCGTGGGCATGGTCGTGGACTGCTGTTCGGCGATTTTCGGCCATCTCCTACACGGTCGCACCCACGGCCGTACCGCACATCGAACTGGGGGATTCATGCGTAGATCCCGAGGGCTGGTGGCCGCTCTCGCCCTGTCCCTGGCCGGAACCGGAGCGGGGGTGGGCCTCGGCCTGGTCCCGCAGGCGGCGGCGCTCACCCCGCCCGTCGCGTTCACCGCCGACGCGCTGTCCACCTGGCAGCCCGACGGCGTCGTCTGGGCCCTCGCCGAGGCGGGCGGCCAGGTCTTCGTCGGCGGCACCTTCTCCACGGTGCGCCCGCCGGCCGGAGGCTCCGGAAGCGAGCGGTCGGCCGTCAACTTCGTGGCCCTCGACGCCGCGACCGGCGCCCCGACCTCCTGCGAGCTGTCCTTCACCGTGGGCTCCGGCACCGCCACGGTCCGCGCGCTCGCCCTGTCCCCGGACAAGGAGACCCTGTACGTCGGCGGCTACTTCGGCGCCGTCAACGGCACCCCCGTCTCCAGCCTCGCCGCCGTCGACGTGGCGAGCTGCACCGTGAAGCAGGGCTTCCGCCCGGCCTTCGCGGCCACCGTGCGCGCCCTCGCCGTCACCGGCGACACCGTCTACGCGGGCGGCGACTTCCTCACCGTCGCCGGCCAGCCGCGCGGGCGCTTCGCCGCCGTCGGCGCGACCGACGGCGCACTGAAGCCCTTCACCGCCGACGCCGACGAACCCGGGCGCGCCGTCGAGGTCACCCCGGACGGCGAGAACGTGATCCTCGGCGGCGACTTCTTCACCGTCAACGGCACGAACACACACGCCCTGGCCGTCGTCGACGCGACGAGCGGCGCGCTCACCAAGTCGTACGCCGGCTTCATCGAGACCAACTCCGTCGTCAAGGACATCGCGACCGACGCCACCGGCTTCTACACCGGCAACGAGGGCACCGGCGGCGGAGTCTTCGACGGCCGGATCGCCCTGAACCTCAGCGACTTCGGCCAGCGCTGGCGCGACACCTGCCTCGGCGCCACCCAGGCCGTGCTGCCCCACCAGAACGTCCTCTACAGCGCCTCGCACGCGCACGACTGCTCCAGCGTCGGCGAGTTCCCCGACGGACAGCGCCACCACCTGCTCGCCCAGCCCACCACCGGCACCGGCAAGCTCGGCTGGGCCCCCGACACCAACGACGGCATCGGCGAGGGCATCGGACCGCGCGTGATGACGGTCGGATCCAAGGCCGGCGTCCAGTACCTGTGGGTCGGCGGGGAGTTCACCACCGTCAACGGAGCCGCGCAGCAGAGCCTGACGCGCTTCGCCTCCACCGGGGACACCGGCGCGCCCACCGTGCCCGTGGCGAGCGCGGTCAGTTTCAAGTCGGACGAGGCCCAGGTGCGCTGGCGTACCAGCCTCGACCTCGACGACAGCGCGCTGACCTACCGGATCTACCGGAACGGCGCGGCCACGCCGATCGCCACGGTCACCGCCGACTCGCTGTTCTTCCGGCGACCGCAGGCCTCCTGGACCGACACCACCGTGGCGGCCGGCCAGTCGTACACCTACCGCGTGACGGCCACCGACGGGGCCGGCAACACCAGCGCCCTGTCCGCGACGGCGAGCGTGACCGTCCCGACCACGGCGGAGAGCTACCCGAACAAGGTCCGCACCGACGGCGCCGAACTGTACTGGCGCTACGACGAATCGGCCCTGCCCTTCGTCGCCGACTCCTCGGCGGGCAACCAGAGCGGCGTCCACAACAACGCCCCCGCCCTGCGGCAGACGCCCGGCGCGGTCTCCGGCGCGAGCACGGCGATCGGCTTCAACGGCTCCAACACCCACGTGTACGGGGACAAGCGGCAGTCGATCGGCAGCACCTACAGCGTCGAGACCTGGTTCCGGACCGACACCACCCGAGGCGGCAAGCTCGTCGGCTTCGGGAGCCGCCAGACCGGCGCCGGCAACCAGTACGACAAGCACGTCTACATGACCAACGACGGACGGCTGGTCTTCGGCGTCTACACCGGAGCCACCCGCACGATCACCACCCCGGCCGCCTACAACGACAACCAGTGGCACCATGTCGTCGCCACCCAGGGTCCGGGCGGGATGACCCTCTACGTGGACGGCGCGCCGAAGGGCACGCTGAACGTGACCACGCACGAGAACTACGCCGGCTACTGGCGCACCGGCGGCGACAACCTCAATGCCTGGCCGAACCGTCCGACCAGCGACTACTGGGCGGGCCGGCTCGACGAGACCGCCGTCTACCCGACGGTCCTCAGCGCGGCACAGGTGCAGAACCACTACGCCCTCGCCACCGCCCCGGCCGACTCGGTGGTCCAGGTCCCGGTGGCGGAGGACACCTACGCCAACGCGGGGGCACCCGCCACCAACTACGGCACCTCGGGATCGCTCGCCGTGCGGGGCACCTCGTTCTACGCGAGCTACCTGCGCTTCGACCTGCCCGCCGCACCCGCGGGCACGGTACTGAAGGCGGCCGCGCTCAGCGTGAAGACGAGCACGCAGAGCGGCGCCGGCACCACGGACACCGTCTCGGTGGTCCCGGTCACCGGCTCGTGGAGCGAGGGCGGGACCACGTACAACAACCGGCCCGCGCTGGGTGGTCCGGCGCTCGGCACCTTCGCCGGGATCGCCGACGGTTCGGCGGTGCACACCACCGGGCTGACCACCGCGAGCGTCGCGACGGCCCTCGGCGGCAGCTACGGCCTCGCGCTCACCAGCACCGGCACCGACGCCCTGTGGCTGTGGTCCTCCGAGGCGCAGGCGAACGAAGGGACGCCCCAGCTGACGCTCACCTTCGGCGCACCGTGACCTGACACCCCCAGGGGACAGGAAGGGGCGCGGGTCGGCCTGAGGGCCGGCCCGCGCCCCCGCCCGTCTAACGGCGCGCGTCCACCACGGCGAGGAGCTTGCCACTGGTCGCACTGCGGTCCAGCGACGCGCCGTCCACCGCCTCGACCACCAGCTCCAGCAGCCGCTCCTCGACCGCCGAGCGCAGCTCCGGGTAGCCGGCCAGGAAGACCTCCCGCAGCCGCTCCGGGTCGCTCGCCGCGGTCCGTTCCACCCGTACGGTCAGTCGCTCGCGCGCGTCGGCGGAGTCGAGCCGGACCTGCAGTTCACCCCGGTGGCCGCCCTGTTCCTCGGCCAGGTCCAGGAAGCGCCGGAGGTTCAGGAAGTACGTCGCCACCCGCATCACGTCGCCGGTGCGGCCCCGCAGCTCGAAGCGCGGCGCGTGCCGTCCGCACGGGCAGCGGCCCGGGACCTCCCGGCCCAGGTCACCGATCACGTACCGGCCCAGCCGCTGGCCGCGCCGGGCATGCGTGGTGAAGACCAGCCGGCCCGTCTCGCCCGGGGCCACCGGGCGGTCGTCGGCCAGGTCCAGGATCTCCATCGTGTGCAGGTCGGCGTGCAGGTGGTGGACGCCGCCGGAGCTCTCGGTGCACTGGTAGCCCAGCGGGCCGAGGTCGGTGCTGCCGTAGGTGATCGAGTGGACCACCTCGATGCCGAAGGTGTCCTTCAAGGTGCGCCGCTGCTCCTCGGTGAAGTGCTCGCCGCCGTAGAACACCTTGCGCAGGCCGCCGTACGCGCGCAGCGCCTCCTCCTCGGCGTGCAGCAGCTGCCACAGGTAGGAGGGCATGCCGAAGAGGGTGTCGGCCCCGTGGTCGATCAGCGCCTGCGCCGTGGCCCGGTGGTCGGGTCCCGCCGACAGCGGCAACTGCACCCCGCCGAGCCGTTCCAGCACGGAGAAGAAGCTGATGAAGCTGCCGTACATGGAGCCGCAGTAGAACAGGTTGGCGGTCCGGTCCACGGCCGGGTCGTAGCCGGCGGCCACCAGGCCCCGGGCCGCGGCGTGCATCTGCGTGTCGTAGTCGTCGTAGCTGAAGACCGACAGCGCCGGCGCGCCGGTGCTGCCGCCGCTGCGGAAGTACAGCTCGGCATCGGCCCGCGTCAGCCGGCGGGCCGGCTCCTGCACGTCCTCCTTGCCCAGCAGCGGGCCCGCGGGAGGCGGCAGCAGCACGGGCCGGACCAGGTCGTCCAGGCAGGCGGTCGTGGCGAAGTCGGCCGGGTCGGCCTGGACCGCGACGCGGCGGCTGTAGCGCTGCAGGGCGTAGACACCGTCGTGCGGCTCACCCGCGTAGCTCCGCAGCATGGCGCCGACCGGCGTGACCCGGGTGACGCCCGCGGCGAGGACGGTGCGGGACAGCTCGGCGATGTCGGTGGCGCTGCCGGCGATGCCCGCCGTCTGCAGGTAGCGGCGCATCGGCCGCAGGGTGGCGATCAGCCGCTTGCGGGGCAGCGGCTTGACCCACACGCTGCGGTGCAGCGGCGAGGCGGTCAGCGGGGACCGGGTGTCGGCCATGACCCGCCACGAGCCGTCGGGGGCGGCGAACACCCGGGTCAGACCCAGGTGCTCCTCCAGCCGGGCCATCAGCTCGGTGGTGGTCAGCTCGGCCGCCTCCGCCGGGTCCGGCTCCTGCGCCGGAGCACCGGTCGCGGCCGGCGGCCGGGTGGCGAGGACCGCGGCGAACCGCTCGGCGAAACCGAACACCTCGTACTCGTCCTCGGTGTCGAGGTAGACCACCTGAGGGCTGGAGCACGCCTCCTGCTCGTACAGGCAGACGTCGTCCGCCAGGGCGTCGAGCGTTCCGGCGTCCGACCACGCGTCGGCCGTCAGGTAGGCGAAGGAGATCCGGTGCCCCCACTCCACCAGCCGAGCCCCGGCCGGCACATGGGCGGCCACCCCTTCGACGGCGGCCTCCCCGCCCCAGACGGCGACGGCGTCCGCCGGCGCGCACATCAGACGCAGCCACTCCTGCCGGGACGAGGGGAAGCGCAGGACCACGATCCGCGCGGCGAGTGCGCCGCTGGGGTCCAGGGCCGCGAGCTCGGCCATCAGGTGCTGGGTCAGCAGGGTGTCGTCGCCGCTGGTCTTGAGCACGTTGACGTTGCCGGCGAGCAGGCCCTCGACGATGCTGAGGGGCGCGACCGTCGCGGCGTTGCCCGGCGCGATGTGGGCGACCATCCCGACGGGCGCCCACGCCTCGTAGACCGTCTCGCGCGGATCCGCCCGGTTCAGCCGGCCGGGCGTCGCGCTCCCCAGTTCCCGGCGCAGCTTGCGCGTCAGCTCCCGCCGGCCGAGGAGAGTGCCCAACTCGGCCAGGACGGCCGGGTCCTCGCCCTCGGGCAGGTGTGCGGCGAGCCGGGCCCGCACCGGGTGGTCGGGGTCGGCCAGGGCGGCGCCGAGCGCGTCGCACGCGGCCAGGACGGTCTCGGTCTCCAGCCCCTCGGCGAGTGCGGTCTCGACGGCCGCGGGCAGCTCGGCGAGGCGGCGGGCGGCCTCCTCGTCGTCGATGAAGGAGCCCTGCCAGTAGTGGTGGTGCACGTTCACGGTCACGCCATTCCCTTCATCAGTTCCGCTGCGGCCACCGCGCAGCTGCGGTTGCGGCTCACCCCGGCACGGCCGTGGACGGTGAACCAGGGGGTCGGGAGCTCGCACCCGCAGGCGTCGCCCGGCTGGAGGGAGGCGAGGTCGCCCATGACCACGCTCTGCGCCGGCACCGAGGTGATGTAGGGCGACACGAGGTGCAGGTAGCCCCGCTCCCCGTACGGCAGGGGTTCGAGCGTGCGGGTGGAGCGGATCGTCACCCGCGACCAGACGGGCGCGTGCAGCCGGTGGTGGTCGCACTCGATGTACGGGATGCAGTGCTCGACCGACCCGAAGGTGTCCCGGATCCGCTCACCGGGAATGCCGAGCTGCTCGGTGACCCGGGAGTACAGCTCCTCCTTGCCGATGCGCCGGTCGGAGTGGCCCTTCCAGCCGCCGCCGAGGACGACGAGGGAACCCTCGGGCAGGCGCAGCGGAGGCAGCCCCATGGCCCGCATCCGCTCCAGCGTGAAGAAGAGGAAGGCCGGGAAGCCGAGGATGCGGACCGGGACGTCCTCCCGCTCGAAGCGGCGCAGCGCGGCGATGCAGCCGAAGGGGTCGAACTCGTGCTCGCCGCCGGTGTTGCGCAGCGCGTACGCGACGCTGCGCGCGGGGGCGAAATCGCACAGGTAGTTGTCGGTGAAGGCGGTCCCGAGGTTCAGCGAGGGGGCCGGCTCGTAGCTGTAGAGGAGGTAGTTGACCTCCTGGTCGGGGGTGATCCACCCGTTGCGGTCGAAGATCCGGGCGACCATCCGCTGGGCGGAGCGGATGGTCCACCGGTCGAAGAACATCTGCGACTTCTGGCCGGTGGTGCCGGAGGAGGTCAGGTGCAGGTCCACGTCCTCGCGGGGGATGGAGAGCACCTCGTGCCGCTTGAAGAAGTTCGCGTGGACGAGCGGCGTACGGTACGGCTCGGCCGGGGGAGTGGCCTCGTACAGGGAACGGAAGAACGCGGAGCGCTCGGTGTGCCAGGCGTTGGTCTCCGCCATGGCCGCGGCGAACAGCGCGTCCTGCTCGGGGCCGAAGGCGTACGGGTCGGTCAGGTCGCACAGTTCTTGTACGTGCGGCAGCAGGGCCGGGTCGGGTACGGCGACCGGCGCGAGATGGGGGTTCATGAGGCAACCTCGGATGATGTGGGCAGGTGTGTCGACGCCCAGGCCGACACGTAGCAGTCCAGGTACGGCTGGAGGGGCGGTTCGACGGCGACGCCGCGGAAGTCGATGCGCTCGCCGGAACGGGACAGGACGACGTAGTCGTGGAAGCCGTCGCCGTCCGCGCGCATGGCCGGGTAGAGGGCTCCGGCGACGAACCCCTGGGCGAGGAAGGCCGAGAGGGCCTCGTGGTGCGCCAGCGGTACCAGGGCTTCGACGTAGCCGGCGCCCGCGCGGGCCAGGGCCCGGGTGACGGGTTCGAGGTGGGCCGCGGCGGCGGCCGGGTCGGGATGGGCGGTCAGCAGGGAGCCGTAGCCGCCGGCGCGGTTGAGGTAGGCGTAGACCTCGAACCGGCCGTCCTCGGGGGTGAGCAGCACGTTCGCGGTGTGCAGCGGGTAGAACCAGCCCTCGGCGTGCGGGAACCGCTCGCGGAAGCGGCGGCGGACGAAGGCCGGCGCCTCGATCACCTCCAGCCGTTCGACGGCCGTGTGCGGCGCGGCCGCCGGGAGCGGGCGGGCGGTGGCCGTGACCCCGGGGTACTCGATGCCGAGCGCGGACTCGGAGGTGCGCAGCAACGGCATGAGCGGGGCCGGTACTTCGGCGACGGGGATCCGGCGGTCGAGCACTCCGTCGGCGTGACGCGCGTAGAGCGCGAGGGTTTCGCGGGTGCTGAGATCGACCGCGTTGGGCAGGATGCCCAGGGGGCGGAAGCCGTTGCGGGCGACGACGCGCTGCGGACCGGCGCTGACGGTGCGCACGGTTGCGTACACCGAGTCCAGGCGGCCCGTGTCCAGCATGCCGGCGCACAGGGCCTCGGTCAGGGCGGCGGCCAGGCCCGCCGAGCGGTGCTCGGGGTGCACGGCGATGCCCTCCAACCGGCCGGTGCGGCTGCCGGCCTCGCCGCGGATGGCGGCGGACGCGGTCAGGGCCCCGGTGTCGGCGCAGCGGGTGACGAGCCACAGGGAGTGCGGATCCGCGATGAGCCGGGCCATCTCGGCCGGGTCGGTGCCCAGCGCCACCGGGTAGTGCGGTCCGTAGACGGCGTAGTAGAGCTGGCGCAGTTCGGCGATGTCCGCGCGGACGGCCGGGGCGATCACGGGGCTCATCGCTCGCCTCCCGCGGATTCCGCGGCGGCCGCCTCGGGCGTACGGAACCCGAGCAGGGCCAACGCGCAGGCCGCGGGGAGCAGTCCGATGCCCTGCGCGAGGCAGAGCGTCTGCGGGGAGAGGTGATCGCCGGCGGAGCCGAACACCAGGGACGCCACCGGAAGGGAGGCGCCCAGGACGGCCTGCATCACGGCGAAGAAGCCCGGCTTGTCCGCCGTCGGCACCATCCGCTGGAACAGGGCGACGAAGCGGACGCTGACGGCCCCGGCACACCAGCCGGCCACGGCCAGAGCGCCCGCGACGACCGGGCGCTGCGTGAACAGTCCGGGCATCGCCAGGGCGAGGGCCATCAGGCCCAGGCACCAGGCGCCGGCGACGGTGGGCCGGCCCGGCACGCGGGTGCCGGTGAACGCGCCGACGAGCGCGCCGGTGCCCAGGGAGGCCTCCAGCAGGGCCACGGTGCCGCCTCCGCCGAGCAGCACCGACCGGGTGTAGAGGGGGATCACGACGAACACGGCGGCGGTGAACAGGTTCGCCGCGGTGAAGCAGATCAGGATCCGTCGTACGGAGGGCAGTTCGGCCAGGATGCGGCGGAGCGGGCGCCGCGGGGGCGCGGCCGCCGTACCGTCATGGCTGTCCACCGAGTCCACCGCGACGGTACGGAACCGGGCGCTCGCGACGAGCACGGCGGCGCCGAGGTAGGCGGCCGCGCAGCCGGCGGACAGTCCGGCCACGCCCGCCCGGTCGACGGTCAGGGCGCCGAGCAGCGCTCCCACGAGGCCCGCCAAGGACTGGGTGGACAGCTCGAAGCCGGTGGCCGTCTCGATGTCGGCGTCGTCGACGAGTTCGGGGACCGAGGTGGTCAGACACGGGTCGAAGAACGCCTGGCAGGTGGCCAGGGCGAGACCGGCGGCGTAGACCGTGGTCAGTGGCAGGCCGCCGCCGTACGCCCACAGCGCGAGGGCGGCCGAGGCGACCCCGGCCAGGGCGGCGGCGGTCCGCAGCACCGAGCGGTGCGCGCACCGGGCGACGACCCCGGCCACGACGGGCGCCAGCGCCACGGCGGGCAGCGTGCAGACGGCCATGAACAGCCCCGAGGCCAGACCGCGGGCCTCGGGCACGGCGTAGGCGACGATCCACCAGGACACGCCGACCTGGAACATGCGCACGGCGGCCTGGGTGAGGACCTGGCCGAGCCATACGGCGCCGAAGGCACGGTTGCGCAGCACCAGCGGAGCACGCCGGCGCTCGGCCCCGGTCCGGCTCTCCGGCTGCTTCTCCGTGTCGGCCGTGTCGGTCAGGGGTGCGGAGGTCATGCGGTCGGCCTCTCGTCGAGGACACGGACGAGCTTGCCCGTGCGCGGGTTGACGGCGAGGTCGCGGTGGCGCGCCCACTCCACGGACAGCGGGTGCACGAACCCGGCACGGACGCTGTCCGGATAGAGCGGCCGTACGGTCTCCAGCTCCGTGACGACGGCCTCGGCCAGTGCCGCACGGTCGCCCGCGACCGGGCCGCGGGCCTCGTCACCGGGGGTCGTCGCCAGTCGCAGGACGAGCCCGTCACGGCCGTCCCAGCGGCGGACGACGAGTTGCATGCCGACCACGTGGCCCGCGGTGTCCGCCGCGGCGACGGCGTCCTGGGCGTCCTGCGTGTAGAGGGAGACGGGACCCACCCGCACGCCCTCCTCGGCGCGCCCGAGGATCCTGAAGTGGCCGGGCCCGGTGCCGGTCCACTCGGCCCGGTCGCCGGCGGGGTAGCGGATGATCGGCATCAGCCGACGGAAGAGGCTGGTGACGACGACGCGGCCGGGCCGCCCGGGTTCCGTGATGGGCTCGTCGGTGGAGTCGTCGAGGATCTCGACGACCCCGTACGGGGAGAAGGCCCGGTGCACCCGGGCGTCGGGGCCGGACACCGGGCGGCCGAGCAGGCCCGCGTCGACGCTGGCGTAGCCGACGGAACGGACCTCGGCACCGGGGAACGCGGCGGCCAGCAGGCGCCGCTGGTCGTCGAAGAGGGCCTCACCGCCGAAGAGGAGCAACTCCACGGCGTCGAGCCGGACATCGGAGGAGACGACCTGTTCGGCGAGCCGGCACAGGGTGGTGGGTGTGCCCGTCAGCACCTGGGCGGCGAGATCGCGCAGCGTGGGGATCGTCGACTCCAGCGGCGCGCCGCCGCCGATGGGCAGGCGGACGTTGTCCACGGGCGCGTGGGCGAGCGAGTCGAGGACGAAGAGGAAGCTGGCGTACAGCTCCCCGGCGTAGAAGAGGTCGGCGACGCGGTGCCCCGGGCGCAGACCGGTGTCCACGAGCCCCTGGCCGAAGGCGGTGACGAAGGTGCGCCACTCGTCGCGGGTGTAGACGGAGAACTTGGGGGACCCGGTGGTGCCGCCGGTCTTGTAGACCGTGGCCTCGCTGAGCGGGCCGGTCAGCACACGGCTGTCGTGCAGGGTGTTGGCCGCCCAGAAGTCCTGCTGATCGACCACCGGAAGGTCGGTGAGGCGGTCGACGTGCGGTGGCAGGGACGCGTAGAGGTCCCGGTAGTAGGGCGAGTTGTGGCGGGCGAAACGTATGAGGTCCGTGAGCTGCTGGGCGGACATGAGCCTTTGCCTGGATGACGGGAACGGGGACGGGAGCCACGGCGGCCGCGGCGAGAGCTGTGACTCGCCCGCGGCATCGATCCGGTGTGAACGGGGGACCCCCCGGCGCCCCCGCCTCCCTCTGACGCACGTCGAAAGCTGACGTGCAGTCATGATGATGAAACATCAGTCCACAGATCGCCAAATTGGCCGAGTATTTCCGGACAGTGGGACCGAATTCAACAATTTCTTCGGACCAGTTGGTTCCGGTAATGGCCTCCGGCGGGTCCCGTGACCCGCCGGATCGGCCGCTCGGTCGACGGCTCGTCCTCGCCCCTCAACGGGACGGGGCCTCGCCCAGGTCGTAGACGAAGGTGTACGCGACGGAGGTGTCACCGTGGCGGTAGGTGAAACCGCCGGAACCCGTCAGGCCCACGAGGTCCCCGGTGCCGGATCCGGGCACCACCTCGAAACGGCAGACCGTGCCGCCGGCGTCGAAGGTGCCGCGCTCCTCCAGGACGAAGCTGCCCTCGCGGCCGTCGAGGCCGCCGGAGACCAACTCCATCCCGCTGTAGGAACCGAGGTTCTCCCCGGTGTAGGCGATCGTGTAGTCGCAGGCGGTCTCGGCCGCCGCGATCCCGCCCGTGAAGGCGTTGTTGACATGGGCGTGGGCGAGCCGCGGGACGGCGTCCGCGGTGCCGACCGGGCTCTCCTGCCAGTTGGCGAAGGTGAAGCGGCCACCGGTCTCTACGGGCGTGGGCATGATGGGCGACGGTCCTCTCGGCCTGCCGGACGGCCTCTCCGCCCGGTGTGCCCCAGGCTGGCAGCCGTACCTGACACCTTCTGTCAGGTACGGGAGACAATGACGCCATGCGCGCCGACCGGCTCCTCTCCCTGCTCCTGCTGCTGCAGAACCGCGGCCGCATGACCGCGCCCGAACTCGCCGCCGAGCTGGAGGTGTCGGTGCGCACCATCCACCGCGACATCGACGCCCTCGGCGCCTCGGGCGTCCCCGTCCTCGCCGACCGCGGCCCGGCCGGGGGCTACCGGCTGGCCGACGGCTACCGCACACGCCTCACCGGCCTCACCGACGCCCAGGCCGGCTCCCTCTTCCTGGCCGGCGCCCCCGGACCCGCGCGGGAGCTCGGCCTCGGCGCCGATCTGGCCGCCGCCCAGCTCAAACTCCAGGCGGCGCTCCCGGCCGCGCTCGCCGAACGGGCCCGCCGGATCCAGGACCGGTTCCACCTCGACGCGCCCGCCTGGTTCCGGGAGGCCGACCCCGTCCCGCACCTCGCGCAGATCGCCCAGGCCGTCTGGGACCAGCACGTCCTGCGCACCCACTACCGCCGGTGGCGCGGTGAGGTACGGCGCGCACTGCGTCCGCTCGGCCTCGTCCTCAAAGGGGGCATCTGGTACCTCGTCGCCGATGTCGACGACGCCGTACGCACCTACCGCGTCTCCCGGTTCCTGACCGTGGACACCGCGCCGGAACGCTTCGAACGGCCCACCGGATTCGAACTGGCCACGTACTGGCAGGAGTCCACCAGCCGCCTGGATGCCGCGCTCCGGCAACAGACCGCCGAACTCCGCCTGTCCCCGCGCGGGCAGCTGCTGCTGCCCATGCAGTTCGGGGCGGCGGGCACCCGGGCACTCGCCGAAGCCGAACCGGCCGACGCGGACGGCTGGGTCCGGCTGCGCATCGCCGTGGAGTCCCCGGCCGTCGCCGTCGGCGACCTGCTGCGCCTGGGCACGGAGGCGGAGGTGCTCGGCCCGCCCGAACTGCGCCGCGCCCTCGCCGAGACGGTGACCGCGCTGGCCGGACGCTACGCCCCCGACGAGGTGCCCGTGCCGTCCCCGCGTGCCTCACCCTGAGCGCCGCCCCGGCGGCCGTCCGCCGGGTCGGCTCGGGATACTCAGGGTCCGCCCGGTCCCCTCGGTCCGCCCGGTCCGTCCGGGGGCTCCACCTCCAGGAAGCGGCGTCGCCGCGGGCCCCGGTACAGCAGGCACACCCAGCCCAGCCCCTCCAGCACGGCGGCGCACGCCGTCAGCCGCTCCTGCTCCTCACCGGCCGCTCCACCGCCCGCCGGGCCCACCCAGGTCACCTCCGCCCGCCCGGGCTCCGCTCCGGCCGCCACGCGGTAGCCCGTCCGCGTACGCCGCCCCTCCTCGTCCACCGCCGACGCCGCGATGCCCGCCGCCTCCAGGGCGAGGGCCACCGCGCGCGGCAGCTGCCGCACCTCCCACGGCGCGGGAACCGCCGCGCCCGCCGGGCCGTTCACCAGCCGGCGGATCTGCAGCAGCCCCTCGTACGCGGTGCGCAGCTCGACCTGACGCCCGTCCGGAGCGGCCGCCGGACCGTCGCCGGTCGCGGGCTCGAAACCCTGCCCGGGTACCGCCATCACCCACCCCCGCCCCGCCCGTCTGAGTACCTCACACCCAACGGCCTGAGTATCCACCCCGATTCCCGGGCGCGGCTCCGCTGCTGGAATGGGGACATGACTTCACAGGACCCGAGCGGCGCGACGACCGCCCGCCCGCGCATGCAGCACGTGACCACCGCCGGCTCGGCCCTGGCCGTGGCCCTGGTCCCGCTCGTGGTCGGCGTCCTGTTCGCCAAGGCGATGGCCGCCGACCCGATGACCCCGGTCAACGCCCTGATCGCGGGCGGCGGACAGCGGGCCGCGCTGCCCCGGGGCGAGTGGAAGCGACGCGGCCACACCACCGTGCGCAGGCTGCGCACGGCCCGGCGCGACACGGCCCTGCGGTGTGCCCGCGCCTGCGGCCGTCGCCCCTGAGCGGCCGGGGTCAGGAGGTGGCGGCCAGCGGCTCCTGGAGTTCGGTGACCCACTGGTCGGGATCCTCCGGGCAGGCCAGGGTCAGCTCGCGGGCGTACCCGGCCGAGCGGTGCCCGTGCGCGTCGATCCACCGGGCCAAGGCCTGCGACGTCGGCAGGACCCCGTCCATCGACCCGCGGTGCACCACCGTCGCGGCCCGCTCCACCGCCGGCAGCGTGACGATCCGGACCTCGCCGCCGAGGTCCTCGGCGCGGACCGACGCCGCCACCGGCAGTCCGGCGTGGACGAGGACGGTCGACGCCGCGGATCCGGTGCCGGGCACGTCCTCGTAGTAGGCGGTCCCCGGGCCGGTCGGGACGACCCCGGCCGCCTCGATCCGGCGGCACAGCTCGTCGTAGAGCGGCCCGATGACCGGGCCGATGTCCTGCGGTTCGTAACTCCCGGCCGTGCCGGTCAGCTCGGCGAGCCGGACGGGCGGAAGGCTTTTCACGACGATGTCGTCGGCGGGCATGGATCCCTCTTTCTCGATGGTCCGGAGCCTCGCCTCGACCTGGACCAGCCGGGCCGCCGCGGCGGCCATGGCGCTCTCCAGCTCGGCCTGCCGCAGTCGCAGCATCCCGCGCAGCTCCTCCGCGCCCACCCGCTCGGCGAGGATCGATCCCACCTGGTCCAGGGAGAAGCCGAGTTCCTTGAGCGCGATGACCCGGTTGAGGCGGGCGAGCTGCCCGGCCTCGTAGGAGCGGTAGCCGGTGAAGGGGTCGACACGTGCCGGGCGCAGCAGTCCGAGGGCGTCGTAGTGACGCAGCATGCGGACCGACACCCGGCCGTGCTTGGCGAAGTCTCCGATGGTGAACATGACGCTCTCCACTACAAGGTCTGACACAGGGGGAGGGTCAAGCGTCGCACCGGGGGAAGACGCGATGGTCAGCGGCCGTACTGCCGCAGACACAGGTCGACGATGGACGGCGGCACCGTGCCGTCCGCGGCCGCGCACAGCTGGTCCAGACGTGGCGGCGGGGCCGGTCGCCGCCGCGGATGGCTCGTCGCCGCTCCCGGTACCCGCTTGCGCCGCGGCGGAGCCGCCTTCGCGGGCGCCCGCTCACGCGGGGGCTCGGGCTCCGGGCCCGCCTTCGGCGCCGGCCCGCGGGCCCCGTCCGGGCCCGGGGCGGGGGCCGGTGCGGCGACCTCGGGCAGCGCCCCCAACGGCAGGGCCAGGGGGGCCGGCACCTCGGGTGCTTCGGCCGGCGGCACGGAGCCCCGTACGGGAGCCGGCGCCGCATCCTGCGGCCCGACGGAGACACAGCCGGTGCTCGCGAGGAGCACGACGAGGGAGAGGGGCACGGCCCGGCGTAACTGCATCCGACCACCTTGCCGTACCGCCGGGCCGACCCGGTTCCCCTCTCACGCGTGCGGGTGACACCGGCCCGGTGGGAATGGTCGGGGCGTGTGGGAAATTGGAACGGCAGTACGGGTGAAGGGGGAGGCGCGACCCCCGGCTCCCCGTGCCGTGTCCTGCCCGCCGATCGTCCGTACGGAGTACCGATCCATGACCTCAGCTGCCGCGCCCGGCAACCATCCCGCGCCGCCCCCCGAGTCCGGCCCGACCCGGGATCCCGAGCCCGGTCCCGAGCCCCGTCCCGAGTCCGTCTCCCCGCCGGTGGCCCGACCCGCACCGGGGAGCGACGGGGCTCCGTGGCGGGGCTGGGCGGCCGTCTGCGCCGTCTCCCTCGGGATCTTCTGCCTGATCACCTCCGAACTGCTGCCCGTCGGGCTGCTCACCCCTGTCGGGGCCGCCCTCGGCGTCTCCGACGGGACCGCGGGCCTGATGGTCACCGCACCCGGGCTGGTCGCCGGTTTCTGCGCGCCGCTGGTCACCGTCGGCGCCGGCCGGCTCGACCGGCGCGTCGTACTGTGCGTGCTCATCGCCCTGATGGTCGCCGCCAACCTCGCCGCCGCCCTGGCCCCGAACTTCGCCGTCGTCCTGGCGGCCCGCCTGCTCGTCGGCGTCAGCGTCGGCGGATTCTGGGCCATCGCCGGCGGACTCGCCGTACGCCTCGTCCCCGAACGTCACGTCGGCCGCGCCACCGCGCTCGTCTTCGGCGGGGTCCCCACCGCCTCCGTGCTCGGCGTCCCCGCCGGCACCCTGCTCGGTGAACTCGGCGGCTGGCGCACCGCCTTCGCGGCGGTCGGCGGCCTCGGCCTCGTCACCCTGGCCGCCCTGCTCGTGCTGCTGCCCCCGCTCCCGGCGACCCGGCACATCACCTTCCCCGAACTCCCCGCCCTGCTCCGGGAGAACCGCGCCGTGCGGGCCGGGGTCATCGTGACCTTCCTCGTGGTGACCGGGCAGTTCGCCGCCTACACCTTCGTGCGGCCGATCCTGCAGGAGGTCTCCGGGGTCGACGCCCGGTACATCAGCACCCTGCTGCTCGGCTACGGCGTCGCCGGGGTCGCGGGGAACTTCCTGGCCGGGCCGCGCGACGCGTACCGCACCCTGCTCGTGGTCAGCTCCGCCCTCACCGTCGTCCTCGCATCGATCGCGGTCCTGCCGGGACCGGCCGTCGGCACCGTGCTGCTGCTGGCCTGGGGACTCGCCTACGGAGGGGTCTCGGTGAGCGTGCAGGGTTGGATGATCAAGGCGGCCCCGGAGGCACCCGAAGCCGCGTCCTCGCTGATGGTGGCCATGTTCAACTTCGCCATAGCGGCGGGCGCACTGTGCGGCGGTCTCGCGGTGGACGGACTCTCCGAGCCCGCCGCCCCCCTCGGCGGTGCCGCCCTGATGCTCGCGGCCGCCACCACCGTGTGGTTCACGGCGATCCGCCGCACCCCCGACAGATCGGATGGACAGGGGCGGATCGGACACCGGGCTTGACCCGGCCCCCGCATGGGGGCAAGAGTGCGCCGATCAAGAATCACCGCGTGAGCCGCACTTCGGAGATACGTCAGATGTCCAGATCCGTTCGCCCGTCGATCGACCCGGCCGAAATCGGCGGTTCTCCGGCACGCGGCACACACGGTACGCACGGCATGCGCGGTACGCGCAGCGCCCACGGCACCCTCGGCCTGCCCGGCGCCCCCGCCGCCGTAGGTGCCGTTCCGGCTCCCGCCGCCCGGCGGCACGGAGCCTGACCGACCGGGTGGGGGCCGGCACCGCACCGCCGCGCCGGCCCCCGTCCCCGCCGGGAGACCACCATGCGCCAGGACCCTGATGAGAGCGGGATCGTCCCCGACGACCACCTGCTCGTACGCCCGTACGTCGCCCCCTCGGGCCCACCGCCCCCGTCGACCGCGCCCGCCTGGCCGCAGGCCGGCCCCCTCGCCTTCCCCGGCCCCGCACACACTCAGGCCTCCGAGGTCCCGGCAGCCGCCGGCGTCGCGGCTCCGCGCCCGACTGCTGTCCGGGGCCGACGCAGCCGGCTTCCGTTCGCCGTCCTGACCCTGCTGTCGCTCGCCGCGGTGGGCGCCGTGGTGCTCCTGCTGAGCGGCCCCGACGCGCAGCCGCCCCGGGCCGGGGCGCCCGCCGAGCTGTCCGTACCGATGCTTCGGGGGCACAACCCGAACTCCGGCGTCGAGGTCGGCGTACCCGGGCCGACCGCGTCCGCGCCGTCCTCCGCCGCCTCCGCCTCTCCCATGCCCTCCCGAGCGCCGAGTGCCTCCGCGAGCCAGGACGCGAAGCCGCCGTCCTCGCCCAGCGCTTCGGCCTCGGGCCCGTCGGGTTCCTCCGGGACGCTGCGGATGGGGGACACGGGCCCCGAGGTGCGCGCCCTGCAGGAGCTGCTGTACCGGCAGGGGTTCACGTACGTCTCCGTCAACGGCGTCTACGACAGCCAGACCAAGCGCGGTGTCGGTCAGCTGCAGCGCGACCGCTCCATCAAGGGTGACTCCCCGGGTGTCTACGGCCCGGCCACCCAGGCGGCGATGCGCTGAGCCCCGGCCGTGACGCCCGACGGTCCCCATAGGATTGAACGTGTTCAATTCTTCTGTCAGGCTGGAGGCGAACGCGGGAGCGGTCGCGGTCGAGCGGCTCGCTCCCGCGCGATCCGTACCTGTGCCTTTTGGGGGTTGCCTTGTCCGTCCCGGTCCCGCCACCCGGCCCGCCGCTGCCCCCAGGCCCTCGACCGGTGCCCACGCCGCCGCCCCCGCCGGACGATCAAAGTGTGGCGAAGGCGTTCACACGCTCCTGCCTCACCGCCGTCGCGCTGCTGCTGCTCATGCTGGTTCTCAGCCAGGGGAGTTGGATCGACCCGGACCCCGTCCGGACCGAGCTCCTTGGCGAGCCCCACCGTGAGCGCGTCGACGGCCGCCTTCGTCGCCGCGTAGTGCACGTACTCCCCGGGGCTGCCCAGGGTGGCGGCCGTGGAGGAGACGTTCACGATCGCCCCGCCGTCGGCCTCCGCCATGTCCCGGGCCGCCCGGCGGCAGCACAGCAGGTACCCGAGGAGGTTCACCTCCACCACCCGACGCAGGTCCTCGGTGCGGGCGTCGGCGAGCCGACCCAGCGGGCCGGTCACCCCGGCGTTGTTCACCAGCCCGGTCACCCTGCCGAGTTCGGCGCCGGCGATGTCGAAGAGCCGCTCGACGGCGCACTCCTGGGACACGTCACCGCGCACCGTCACACAACGGGCGCCGACGGCCCGGACCCGCTCGGCCACGGCCTCGGCCGCCGCCGCGTCACGGGTGTAACCGAGCGCCAGATCATGCCCGTCCGAGGCCAGTCGCAGACAGGTCGCCGCACCGATACCTCTGCTGCCGCCGGTGACGACGGTGACCGGACGAGCTGACATGGGAGCCTCCTGCGGGACATGGAACGTGGAACGCCGAACGTAGAGCTTCGGGTGAAGGTCGTGGGTCGAAGGGCGCCGGGGCGGGGCGGGCAGGCTAGCACCGTGATAATCGCTGGACCAGCGGAAATGGCGAGCAGCAGAGTGGTCGTCACCGACGCGCCGCACCACCGGGCGTCGTCCGTGTCCCTGACCACCGTTGGAGCCGTCCCATGTCGACCTTGCGCGTGACCGCCGAAGAGCTGACCGTCCATGAGCACCCGAACGCCGACGCGTTGGAACTGGCCCAGGTGGGCCTCTACCGCGCCGTGATCGCCAAGGGGGCCTACCGCACGGGCGAGTTCGCGATCTACATCCCCGAACAGGCCGTGCTGCCCGCGGATCTGATCGAGGAGCTCGGCCTCACCGGACGGCTCGCCGGCGGTTCCGCCGACCGGGTCAAGGCGGTCCGGCTCCGCGGCGAACTCTCGCAAGGGCTGGTGTGCCGGCCACGCGCGCTCGCCGACGTCGACCTGGCCCTGGCGGCCAAGGAGGAGACGGACTTCGCGGAGCTGCTCGGCATCACCAAATGGGCCCCGCCCATACCCACGACCATGAACGGCGACGTCGAGGCCGCCGCCGACCTGATGCCGTGGGTCGACATCGAGAACCTCCAGCGCTATCCGCACATCTTCGAGCCCGGCGAGCCGGTCGTCCTCACCGAGAAACTGCACGGCACCGCCTGCCTGTTCACGTACGTGGTCGAGGGCGAGCGGTCCTACGTCTCCTCCAAGGGGTTCGGCTCGAAGGGGCTCGCGCTCAAGGAGGACGAGCGCAACCTCTACTGGCGGGCCGTCCGAGGCCACGACGTACCGGCCGTCGCCGCGGCCCTGGCCGACCGCCTCGGCGCGACCCGGGTCGGGATCTTCGGCGAGGTGTACGGCAAGGGCGTCCAGGACCTCTCGTACGGGACCGACGTACGCACCGCCGACGCGCCGCCCGGACTCGCCGTCTTCGACGTCTCCGCCGAGATCGACGGGCAGACGCGCTGGCTGGACCCGGTCGCCGTCCTGACGGACGGGGAGCTTCCGCTGGTGCCACGGCTGTACGAGGGCCCGTACGACCTCGACAAGGTGCTGGAGCTGGCCAGCGGCCGCGAGACCGTCTCCGGGAAGGCCGTGCACCTGCGCGAGGGCGTCGTCATCCGACCGTCGACGGAGCGCTACAGCCCGGTCGTCGGCGGCCGGGCCATCGCCAAGGCCGTCAGCCCGGCGTACCTGACGCGCAAGGGCGGCACCGAGTACGAGTGATCCTCCCGCGCCGGCCGTGCCACGCACGGCGACGCCGCGCCGCGCCGCGCCCGCTCCACCTCGTGGGGCGGGCGCTTCGTGCATGGTGGGATGAACCGGGGGCGGGTTCCACCAGCACACGGAGAGGTCGGGTACATGTCCCAGTCGGGCCGGAGCAGCCAGGAAACCATGCGGGCAATGGCGTACGAGACGTACGGCGGGACGGAGGTGCTCTCCGAGACCCGGCTGCCGATGCCCAAGGTCGGACCGGGTGAGGTGCTCGTCCGGGTCAAGTGCGCCGGCGTCAACCCCGTCGACTGGAAGATCATGTCGGGCGGGCTGGACCCCCTGATGGACGTCGTCTTCCCGGTGGTGCCCGGCTGGGACGTGTCCGGCACCGTCGAGCGGGTCGGTATCGACACCCCCGAATACGCCGAGGGCGACGAGGTCATCGCGTACGCCCGCAAGGACTACGTGCACGGGGGGACCTTCGCCGAGTTCGTCACCGTGCCCGTACGCGCCCTCGCGCACAAGCCCGCCTCGCTCGACTGGGCCGAGGCGGCGGGGCTCCCGCTCGCGGGGCTCACCGCCTACCAGCTGCTGACCCGCCTCGGCACCGGCAAGGACGACACCGTCCTCATCCACGGCGCCGCGGGCGGTGTCGGCTCCTTCGGCGTGCAGATCGCCCGTGCGCTGGGCGCCCGGGTCATCGGCACGGCCTCCCCGCGCAACCACGACCGGGTACGGGAACTGGGCGCCGAGCCCATCGAGTACGGGGACGGACTCGCCGCGCGGGTACGGGCCCTGGTGCCCGACGGCCCCACGGTCGTCGCGGACTTCGTCGGCGGCGTCGGCGCCGTCACCCGGGAGGTCCTCCACGACGACGGACGGCACGCCTCCATCGCCGACCCGAGTGTGCTCGGGGCGGGTGGCGAGTGGATGTGGGTCCGCCCGGTCGGCAGCGATCTGGCCGAACTGGGCCGGCTCGCCGACGCCGGTCAGCTGAAGGTGCCGGTCGCCAAGACCTTCCCGCTGGGCGAGCTGGCGGCCGCCTTCGAGCTGAGCCAGGGCGGGCACACCGCCGGGAAGATCATCATCGAGATCTGACCCGTCCTGCCGCCGACGCCGGTGCCCGTGCCGGTGCCTGCGGCCGCGGCCGTGCCCGCGGCCGTCGCGGTGGCTCGCGACCCGACCCGTCACGCCAGGTCCGGCACCTCACCGCCGGCCGCCCAGGAGACCTCCACCCCCGGCAGTCCGCCGCGCCAGGGGCCGGCCAGGGCGGCCAGGCGCGTCGCGTCCGGGGGAGCGGCGCCGAGGCCGATCGCGTAGCGGGCCAGGGCCGGGCCCGACTCGAACGGGCGGGGCCAGGCGTGCGCGTCCGCGACACCGGCCTCCTCCAACGCCCCGAGCAGGGACCGCAGCCGTCCGCGCACCCGGCCCAGGGTCGCCTCGAACTCCCCCTCCGTGGCCGCCCGTACGGTCACCACCGCCCAGGCGGCGTGCCGCCGGTGCAGCGGCGGCGGCCCCGGCACCCACGCGCGGTCCGCGGGACCGGACTCCAGCAGCTCCCAGGCCGCGTACAACTCCTGGACCAGCAGGTCGCGCAGGCCGGGCCCGACCTGGGCCGTGCAACTGCGGACCGGCTCCGAGGGGGTCAGGACCGTGACCGCACCCGGCCCGTACTGTGCCGCACCCGGCCCGCCTGCCGCCGCACCCGGATCCGCCGCCGACAAGGACACGGGCTCGCGCCAGTCCCAGGCGGCCCACCTGCCGAAGAATTCGCGCAGCAGGGCGTCGGGCGGCAGCGCCCCGACCTCCTCCACCGTGCGCGCCGCGAGAACCGCCCAGGCCAGCCCGGGCAGCCCGCCGAACGGAGCCGAGTCCAGCCCCCGGGCCCACGCCCATGCCTTCACCCGCCGGGCCAGCCCGGCGAACGCGGCATGCCGCTCCGCGCCCACCCGTTCCCTCACCGCATCCGCGTCACCGACCGCGCTCAGCGCGAGCGCCGCCGCCTCGCCCAGCTCCGCCCGCCGGGCCACCGCCTCCGCCGGATCCAGCCCGCCGGTGGCCACCGTGACCAGATCCACCGACAGCCCGCCGACGCGGAACCGCAGCCCCGGCACCCGCGCCCCCGTCACCTCGCGCAACCGCCCCGCCTCGGGCAGCGCCGCCGCCACCCGGTCCCGTACGAGCGCCACATCGGCCGGCCCGCCCGGCAGCGCCGCCACCAGGTCCAGATCGGCCTCCGGCAGCGCGCAGCCCATACGGCGCGACCCGGCCGTGTGCACCCGCCCGTCGCCGAGGGCGGCCCGCACGCGCGCGGTGACCGACTCGGCGGCCCCGTCCCGGGGTGCGCGAGCGGGCTGCTCGACCGTCTCCGGCTCCCAGCGCACCTCGCCCGTCCCCAGTGCCACCGTCGCCCGGACCCGCATCGGCCCGTCCCCGCGCCGCGAGAGCACGGCCAGTTCACCTACCCGCGCGGCCACCGGGCCGCCGAGCCGCGCCGCGAAGGCCGCGACCGCCCGCTGCGGGTCCTGGCTGCGTCCCAGCGTCAGATGCGGGGTGTAGCCGCCCTGTTCGCCCGTCCGCCCCCGGCAGCCCGGGAACCGCTCCGCCAGCGCGCGCCGGAGCTCCTGCCAGGGCGCCTCACCGGCCGCCGCCGGATCCAGCCAGACGGTGGCGTCCTCACGGTGCCCGAAGCTGTGCACCCCCTCCAGCCGGGCGGGGAACGGCCCGGTCGCCGCGGCCACCTCCGCCAGCAGCGGCAGCGCCTCGGCGAAGGAGGACTCCGGTACGAAGCCGAAGAGCAGGTTCACGTGCGCGGGCCAGCGCCCGGCCTGCGGGTCGAGCGTGCGGCGCAGCTCGCGTACCGCCTCCGGCAGGGCCGGCGGCAGCCACGCCACCGCCGTCCGCGCGGTCGCCGGCACGTCGAGGCACGCGGGCGCGCCGCCCAGCTCCCCGAACTCCACCGTCGCCTCCACACCGAAGTGGTCGGAGATGAACAGCCCTTCCGGGGCGGGCGAGTCGCCACGCAGCGCCGCCCGCGCCACCCGGGCGGCCGTGGATCGCAGCAGGATCCGGTCCAGCCGGGCCGCCCGGCCCGACAGCGAGCCCACGGCGGCCAGCGGATTGGCCGTCGGGTCGAAGGTCGGGGTGTCGTCCGCGGCCCCGTGTACGTCGCTCCAGGCGTCCCGCATGCCCAGCGCGGCCGCGGGCCCCTCGGCGCCGTGCCGGCCGTCGTTGAAGTCGCCCAGCAGCGCCACCCCGGCCTCGATGCCGCCGAGCCCTTCCGCGAGCCGGGCGAGTTCGGCTTCCCGCCGCAGGTGCCCGTTCTCGGTGTGGTCGCTGGTCAGGTGGGTGTTCGCGACGACCAGGGGGCCGGCCGCGGTGTCCACCGTGACGGCGGTGACGGCCTTGTGCGGGCGGAACAGGTGCGTCCCCGCCTCCCGCACCGGCAGCCGGCTGAGCACCAGCAGCCCGCACGCGTCGACGTCCCGGCCGCCCGGATCCGTACCGAGGGTGTAGGAGGCCCGCACCCACGGCGCCGCCAGCAGCATCCCGAGCAGCTCGGGTTCGACCTCCTGCAGCGCGATGACATCGGCATCGGCGGCCGCGAGATCGGCCAGCAGCAGCGGCCGGCGCCGGGCGGTGGCGATGTGCGGGGCGTCGTACCGGTCCCAGAGCGTGTTCCAGGTCAGCAGCCGTACCGAGGAGACGGCGGCCGCCGCCCCGTCCCCGCCCCCGGGCACCGGCTCGGCGGGCCGCCAGGCGCCGCCGCCCGCCGGGTCCCACGCGTGCGGGGTCCGCGCGGTGAAGAACGGGGCCCGCAGCAGGCGCGGATCACGGACCCGGCCTGCCGAGGTGACGTCGATCCGGTCCACGCCCGTGGCCCGGTCCCACACCAGTTCACCGTCCGCCTCGACGAACAGCACCCGGTGCCAGGGGATGTCGCCGCCGGGCACGAAGGAGGGCAGCGGGACCCGCTTCGGCGCGGCCCCGCGTTGGAGCAGCCCGAGCACGAACCGCGCCGGATCGAACCGGGAGTCCCAACGGACCTGGTGGTAGAGCTCCTCGCTGGTACGCATCAGTACGCCCCCCGCCCCTGTTCCTGCCGCTGTGCCTGTCCCCGCTGCCGTCCGGTGTCCGCGGGACCGGCCGCGAGGCCACCGGCGGTGTCCTCGACGACGCCGGCCGCACCGATGTACCACGTACGGTGCGCCTGACCGGCGTACGGCGGGCTGAACCGGCGCAGTTGCGCGGTCAGTACCTGCGCCGGTACCGGATGCGGGCGCACGCCGTTGCGCCGCACCAGCTCCGCCTCCTCCACCAGCACCACGGCGTGGGTGACCAGCGCGTCACGGCGCCGGGCGACCGAACCGGCCAGGCCACGCTGCTGGTCGGTGAGCGAGGTGGCGTCCCACACCACCGTCCCGCCGCGGGCGAGCGCCGCGTCGAGCCGGTCCAGGCCCTCGCTCAACACCGCGGCGTTGGCCCCCTGGTCCGCCCGGGACCCCCTGGCCGTGCGCAGGTCGTCCAGACCGATGTACGTGTCCACGCCGGGCAGTTCGCGGCCGAAGGTGCTCTTCCCGCTGCCCGAGGGCCCGCACAGCTGCACCAGCCGGGGAAACGTTCCCTCGCGCCACTTCCAGGTCGCCGCCACGGCTTCCTCCACCGCGGATCCCGAGATCCTGCCCTGCCCGAACGCCCGCCGGGCCTCCGCCCAGCAGCGGTCCGCTGCCTCCGGGTCCAGCCCGGCGAGCGCCTCCCTCAGCCCGCCGCGCAGCGCCTCCAGCGGATCGGGGCCGAGCAGCCCCGCCTCCTCGGCGCACAGCGCGGACCACTCCACGCACTCCCGCGCCGCCGGCCCGTCCGCCAGCGCCCCGGCGAGCGCGTGCAGCACGCCGAGATCGGCCGCGGCGGCCATCCGGACCAGGCCGGCCCGCCGGTCCTCGTCCGGGAACGGCTGCTGCAGGTACGGGTACAGCCCCACCAGGTCGCAGACCCGCCGCGCGAGTCCCATCCCGACCGGGCCGGCCGCGAGCCGCGCCGCGATCCGGGCCCGCGGCTCGCGGTGGAGCGCGGCGGCCAGGACACCGGCCAACCGGTCCTCCCCGGTCCGCCCCGCCCCGTCGATGCGGGCCACGGCCTCGGCGACCTCCTCCGCGCCGGCGGCACCGGTGGTGTCGGGGGCGTCGGTGGTGTCGGTGCCGCTCGGCCCGAGCGCGGCGAACAGGCCCGGGACATCGGCCTCGGCCCCGGAGCGCACGGCCCACAACGGGGCCGCCGGACCGAGCCCGTTCGGCACGACCTGCGCGAACATCCAGTGCGTACTCGTCTGCACATGGCCGACCCGCACCCACTTGGCCACGCACCGCCCGAAGTCCTCGAGCGCGAAACCGGCCACCGTCCGTACGACGTACCCCTCCTGGCGCGCCGTGTCGAGCTTCAGCCGGCGCAGCGCGCGCTCGTCGAAGACGCCCCGCCACAGCACGCGCGGGGTGGGCACGCCCAGGCCGCTCAGGAACCGTACGGTCCGATCCCAGTCGAGGCAGTGCTCCCCGTCCCACACCGAGAAGCCGTAGAACCAGCTGTCCAGGTCCTCGTACGGGATCGAGTGCCGGGCGTAGAGGTTCTCCCCGCACACCCGCCACCCGGCCGGGATCCCGGGGCCGATCCGGCCCTGGAGGCCCTTGACCCACGCCCGCGAGGGGTGGTGCGCCGAGTCGAGGGAGCGGGCGTGCAGGCCGTCCGGGTACAGGGTGGTGTTCTCCCCGTCGAGCTTCTCCGTGACGACGACCTCGCGCCCGGCCAGCGCTCCCGGTCCGACGGCCCGGACGTCGTCCGCCGTCGCCCCGGGGGACCAGGGCAGGTGCGGCGTACGGGGATAGTGGATGCGCATGATCCGCTCCTGCTCGACATCGGGTGCCTGGTCACTGTAGGTAACCTGAGCGGACGCCTCCACCCATATAAGCCTTCCCCCACGTCGCGCACAGGTCCCCGCAGTTGCCCGCAAAGCTCTGCCTGCCGCTCAGTGGGCGACGGTGAACCGCCGGCCCGCGTGCGCGTCGCGCTCGATCTCGTCGACCAGGGCGACGGCGAAATCCTCCATCGAGATCCGGCTCCGGCCCTCCTCGTCGACCAGCAGATCGTCGAGTCCCAACCGGTAGGTGCCCGTCCGCTCGCCCGGCTCGATCTGCGCGGCCGGGCTCAGACAGGTCCAGCGCACCTGCTCGACCGGCACGGTCCGCAGGAAGTCCAGGGCGTCCCCGTGGGCGTGCATCAAGGCCAGGACGGGCGCCGGAACACCGGGCTCGTCCCAGACGGCCGGACCTGCAGGGGTCCGCAGCGACCCCGCCCCGCCGACGACGACCACCCGCGGCGCGGGCGCATCGGTACCGAGCGAGCGCACCCCGCCGATCAGCGACTTCGCGGCGGTCACCAGGGCGGCCGGGTCCCCGCGGCCGGGTCCGAAGGCGCTGACCGCCACATCGTGCCCGGCCACCGCCGCGGCCACCGACCCCGGATCGAGGACATCGCCGCGCACCACGACGAGCGCCCCGGCCCCTGTCCCGCTCCCCGAGTCCGGGAGCCGCGCCGGATCGCGGACGACGGCCGTGACCTCGTGGCCACGCCGAAGTGCTTCGCGCAGCACCCGGGTTCCGACGGTGCCGCTCGCGCCGAAGAGGGCGATCTTCATCATGGCGACTCCCTGAGGTGGAGGGTTGTACGGGGCTCCGGTCGGGCCCCGCCCGCCCCATCCAAGCGAACCCGCCCGCCGCTCCCGGGCCGCCGGGCCGGGGCCGGTGGGATGAACCGGTCCCGAGGTCGCGCGGCCGTCAGCCCACGACGGGCACGTTCACGGACGCGGGAACCGGCACCGGCACGGGAACCGGCACCGCGGCGGCCAGCCGTCCCGCCGCCGCGAAGTGCAGCCGCTCCAGCCGGGCCGCGTACGGCCAGCCGGCCGCCCGGTAGAAGCACAGGTCGCTCGGGATCGGCACGGCCCGCAGGTCCGCCGCGTGCGTCCCGTCCGGCAGCTCGGTGGCCGCCGCGAGCAGCGGGTCCGCCGAACCGGCCCACTCGCCGACCGGGGCGGGCCGAGGCCACGGCTCCCCGGTGTTGGGGAACAGCCACCGGGTGTCCCGGGCCATCCGCGCGGCGAAGTCCGGGCCCGCCGCCGCCCGCCGGGCCAGGCGCGCGAAGGTCAGCAGCAGGTCCGGCAGGGACTCGGCGAGCAGCGCCAACTCCGGGTACGTCCGCAGGCTCTCACCGTCGCCGGGCACGGAGACGACGTACCCCCAGCGGCCGGTCGCCGGGTCGATACGGACCTGCGCCAGCGCGTGGCCGCGCCCGTGCACGATCCGGGCGAGCGGCCAGTACGACCCGTCGCCGCCCAGCATGCGGTGCAGCTCGGGGTCCACGGTGTGCTCGGGCGCCCCCGGCAGCAGGCGCAGCGCCGGAAGTCCCGCGATCGCCACCCCGCCGATCTCCCGGAACACGGTCCGGACGTCCTCGGGGACCGGGACCGACCAGCCGTCCATGTCGGAGTCGGCGCAGCCCGCTTCGAGCTCGACGAGGCCGGGGCAGCTGTCGGCCAGTTCCCGCAGCTCGGCGACCGCACGCCGGGCGGCGTCGGCCGGCACGCGGTGGCGGCGTACGGCCCGACCGAGGAAGTCCCCGCTGACCACGCTGCGTAGCAGGAGGGCCCGCCCCTCACCGACGATCTCGAACTGGACCTCGCTGCTTCCGGTGTCGGCGGTGTTGTGGAAGGTGGAGAAGTACGGCTCCCAGTCCACGGAGCACGGGTAGCCCGGCAGGCCGTGCAGGTCGACGAGATCGGTGAGCGGGTCGCCGCGGCCGACGAGGGCGGCGAGTTCACGATCGACCCCGCTGCCTGCCCCATCCGACTGACCCGCCTCGCCTGCCTGGCCTGGCTCATCTGCTTCGGCGAGTGCGACGGTGGAGGTGGCCGGTACGGAGAACGTGCCTCTCGGCCGGTCCGCGACCCCGTCCGCGAGTCGTTCGGCGAACCCGGCGAGCCACGTGGTGAAGTCCGGTGCCTCGACGGTGACATCCGGGTCGGACCCCCACGGGTTGACGGCCACGACCGGCCCCCAGCCGGCGGCCCCGACCCCCACGATCAGCGAGCCCTCCCCGAAGTCCGTCTCGCCCAGGGTCCAGCAGCCGTCCGTGAACACCTCACGGCCGCGCGGTCCGAAGCGGTACTCGTGGTCCTCGGTCTCCAGGCCGCCGATCTCCCGCAGAACGCCCCGTACCTCCTCGGGCACCGGGACGGCCCAACCGTCCAACTCCGCGTCCGTGAAACCCTCGAAGAGCTCCAGCTCGTCCGGCCGCTCGCGCGCCAGCTCCTTCAGCGCCCGTACGGCGTCCACCGCCGACGGCCCCGCGTGGTACATGCTCCTGGCTCCCCGTGTCGTCCGTTCCGCGGCTCCGAGGGTATCCCCGCGGCCTGCCAGGACATGACCCGAACCGTGCGACGGACCAAGACGCCCTCAGCGGCAGAGGGCCACGATGGACGGGTGCACGGTGCCCTCGGCCGCCTCGCACAGGGCGGACATGTCGTACGAACGCTGCGGCGCGGGCCGGGGCTTCGCCACCGTCGGCGGCCGCTTGCGGGGCTTCGAGGGCGCCGCCGGCTTCGCCCGCCGGTCGTGTCGCCGGGGGTGTGGGGCCTTCGCCTCGGCACGGCGCGGGCGATGCGTCCGCTCGGCCGCGGCCCGAACGGGTGCCGGCCCGGCCTCCGGGATCGAGGGCGGCGCGGGCCGGACGGTCGAGGCGGGCGATGCGGATGATGCGGGCGAGGCAGGTGAGGCGGATTCGGGTGCTGTCGGCAGGGGACCCAACGGCAGGGCGAGGGGTGCCGATCGCCCGGCCTGCGTACGGTCGGCCGCGGATGCCGCCCGTGGCGCGTCCGGGGGAGCGGCGGGACGCACCGTCACGCACCCGGTGGTCAACACGAGCGCGGCAAGGGCAAGGGCAAAGGTCAGGGGCAGGGCGCGGCGCAGCTGCATCCGCCCACCCTGCCGTACCGGCGCCGTGCGAGCCGAACCCCGTCACACGGACGGGTGATGACGCACATTCAGCCCGGGGCGCGCACCCGTGTGGCCAGCCGCAGCACGTGTTCCACCGGGCCGCGGCGCAGCGGGCTGTCGGCCCAGATCCGCTGCCAGGCCCAGGTCAGGGCCAGGGCCAGGGCGCTGAAGGCCAGCCAGGCGGACCAGGACGCCGCGCCGTGCGCCGGACCGGCCAGCACCAGCGCGTGGACGACGTACGCGCTCAGCGCCATCGCCCCGAGCAGGGTGAGCGGCCGCAGCAGGCGCACACCCACCGCGTGCCGCGCCGCGAGCGCGCACAAGCCGATGAGGGCGCAGCCCACGCCCGCGTTGCCCAGGGTCTCGGGCGGGGTCTGGCTGTAGGGGTCGGCGACCAGCAGCCAGTACCAGGAGGTACTGGGCACGGCGCCGTACTGGCCGGCCAGGACCTCCCGTACGGGATCGGCCGCGGACAGGGCCTGCGGATGATGGACGGCGATCGCCTCCAGCAGCCGCTGCCGGGTGCCGAACACATGGCTCGCGAGCCAGGCCGAGCCGTACCCGGCGACGGCGGCCGCCGTCCCCCACACCGCCATCCGCCGGGCCACCGACCGCAGCCGCACGTCGCACAGCCGGGCGAGGGCCATCCCGACCAGCACGTACGGGAAGTAGGTGGCCAGCGGATACGCCCCGGTGAGCAGCAGTTCCACCAGTACGCGGCCCAGTCCGGACCAACTGGCCAGGTCCGCGGCCTCGGGGACCAGGCCGCGTCCCGACACCTCGTAGCCGAACACCGGGCCCAGCAGGAACGACAGCAGCGGTCCCACCACCACCGACGCGGCCGCCACGGCGGTGAGCACCGGGGTGGACAGCCGGGTGAAGGGCTCGGCCACCAGGAAGTACACGGCGAAGAAGGCCAGGATGACCAGGATCCCGGGCCACAACGAGGCGAGCGCCAGCCCGAGTACGGCCAGCAGCGCGCAGCGGATCAGCAGGGGACGCCAGCGGTGCGCCCAGCCCGCCGGGCGCCGCGCCGGGTCCTGCCCGCGCTGGGCGAGGACCAGGGAGAAGCCGGCGAGCAGGGTGAAGAGGGCCGGGGCGCGTCCGTCCGCCGCGACGAGGAGGTATCCGGCGCCCTCCGGCTCCGGGCCGGGGCCGACGTGCACGGCGAACATGCCGAGGACGGCCAGACCGCGCACGGCGTCGACTCCGGCGAGCCGGCCGGACCCCGCGGCCGCCGCCCTCGCGGCGGGGCCCGTCACGCGCCGCACGTCACGTGGTCGCGCGGGGTGCAACGGGTCTCGCATGTAGAGGTCTCTCCCGGGTCCGTCCGCATTGGTCGGACCGACGGTTTTCACGCCGCCAGTCCGCATCCGGAACGTACCAGGACGCACATAACCAAGTAATAAGGAGGTATAGGGACGGTAAAGGCGTGGGGTGTCGGTGAGGGCGGGGCGGGCGCCGTAACCCGGGGGCCGTGCCCGCTGTTGCACAGTCCGGCGGGTCCACCCACGGTGAACGGAGTCCGATGCCGCAGCTGACCGACCAGGGCGCGATCGACGAGGACGAGCGGGAGCGGACGGGGACCTGGATGACCCCGGCGGAGTACGGGGCCTCGCGGGCCGCCGTCTGGACCGCTGCCGTCGTCCTCGTCACCGACACCCGCGGCCGGATCCTCGTCCAGAGCGTGGACTACCGCGCCGACCGGCTGCTCCCCGGCGGGGCCGTGGACGCCGGAGAGGCGCCGTCCGCGGCGGCCGCGCGTGAGCTGCGCGAGGAGCTCGGTGTCGACGGCCGCTACCCGCGCGGCCTCGCCGTGGACTGGATCCCGGCCGACACCCCCGGCTTCCCGCCCGAGATGCGCTTCCCCGGCGAGATCCTGCACGTCTACGACGGCGGCACCTGGACCCCCGACCGGATCGAGGCCGTCCGTCTCCCGGCCCAGGAGATCACCGGCATCCACTTCGCCGAACCGGCCGACCTGCCCGACCTGATGGACCCCGGCGACGCCCGCCGCGCACTGTCCGCCCTGCGCGCCCGCGTCAACGGCTCCGGCACCGCCCTGCTGGAGGACGGCCGCCCCACCGCGCCGACCGCCCTCGACCGACTCGGGGTCCTGCGCACCCGGCGGATCCCGCAGCTCGGCGCC
The DNA here is from genome assembly GCF_041432505.1 of Streptomyces virginiae. Lineage (GTDB taxonomy): Bacteria > Actinomycetota > Actinomycetes > Streptomycetales > Streptomycetaceae > Streptomyces > Streptomyces virginiae_A. The sequence goes on along the minus strand of NZ_CP107871.1, from coordinate 996,630 downwards.
TGGCACCCCGGCCCGGTCCCGGAGCGGCTGCCCGTACACGACCTGTCGGCCTGGCTGTTCGCCCCCGACGGCCGGGTTCTGCTGCTGATCTCCCGAGCCACCGGCGCCGCACACCTCCCGCCACCGACGGCCGGCTCCACCCGGGACGCCGTCCCGCTCGGCTACCGGCACGGCGAGCAGGGCGTCCACACCCGCACCGCGGCCCGCCTCACCGGCCTCCCACCGGGCGCGGACCCGGAGTACGCGCGCCTGCTGGCCACGCCGGAACAGATCCGGGAACTGAGCGACTGGGGGCGGGCGGGCGACGACGAACTCGCGGCGGTGCACGCCGCCCGCACCCGCCTCGGCCTTCCCACCCCCAGCCGCACCCCACCCACCGAACTCCCCGAGGAGGGCGCCCGGCCGTGAGGTGTCGGTGGCGCCGCCTACCCGTCGCGGGCATGGGATTCACCAGCGCCTGGTCGATCAGCTGCCACGAGGACTCCGTCATCGCGGACCTCGCGCCGCGGACGACGGCGGCCGTCGAGGCCGACCGCACCTGCCCGCGGGCCCGCCACCGTCGGGCGGCGTGGCGGCGTGCCCCGCTCCCCGACCACCGCTCCCTTATCCGCCCTGATCGACAAGACAGTCCCTCGGCCCCGAACGCGCGGCCCCGCTGCCCGGCGGGTGCGGGCGCAGGGGCGGCTCCGGTGGGACTTCGACCGGCGTACGAGCGGCGTACCGACCGGGGTACGTGCGGCGTACGGCCCCGCCCCGCTACCACCGCCATGATCGGGAAATCCGGCGTCCGCGGTCCGCGGTCCCGCAGCATGGGGCCATGAGCGACAGCGCGATCACCTACACCCTGTACATCCAGGCCGATCCCGCCAGGGTCTGGCAGGCCCTCACCGAGCCCGCCTTCACCCGCCGGTACTGGGGCCTGAGCTTCGAGACCGACTGGGCGGTGGGCTCGCCGATGGACTGGGTCGAGCGGGGGGCCCGGACCAGCGACCCCGAACAGGTGGTCCTCGACTGCGTCCCGGACCGCCTGCTCTCCTACACCTGGCACACCTTCACCCCGCAGTGGGCGGCCTCGGTCGGGATCGGCGAGGAACTGCGGGCCGAACTGGCGAAGGAACGCCGCACGAAGGTGACGTACGAGATCGAGCCCGTCGGCGACACCCTCGCCCGGCTGACCATCCTGCACGAGGACTTCGAACCCGGCGGCACCCTGATCGGCATGTGCGGCCGGGCCTGGCCGATGCTCGCGTCCAGCCTCAAGACCCTGCTGGAGACCGGGGCTCCGCTGCCGGAGGCGGACCAGGAGGGGGATCCGGAGACGGGCGAGGCCTGAGGCGTGACGCGGAGAGCCGGTACGCGTCCGCGCCCCCGGTCGCCCCGAACGGCCCGGCTCTCCGCGGTTCCCCGGCCCGCCCCCGCCGCCTCCGCCTCCGCACGCACCTGAGATCATGTGTACGGACCACGAATCAGGAGCGGGAGTGAGCGTAGACATGCCACTGGAACACCAGCGCGTCGTCATCACCGCCGCCGGCCGCGACTTCGGGCGTACCCTCGCCCTCCAATTCGCGAGCAGGGGCGCCGAGGTTCACCTCTCCGCGCGGACCCTCGAAGCCGCCGAACGCGTCCGCGAGGAGCTCCGCGCCCAGGGCCACGCCGCGGACCGCGTCCACGCGTACGCCTGCGACCTCACCGACCCCGCCTCCGTACGGGAGTTCGCCACCGCGGTCGCCGCCCGGGCCGACCACATCGACGTGCTCGTGAACAACGGCTCCCGCTACCAGCACGGCACGGACCTGCTGTCCGCGTCCGACGAGGACGTGGCCGACACCCTCGCCTCCGGCGCCACCGGCACCGTCCTGGCCACCAAGGCCTTCCTCCCGCTGCTCCTCAAGTCGGCCGGGCCGGACATCGTCACCATGATCTCCGGCTGCGGGGAGACCGGCCACCACCGGTCCGACGCCCACGCCGCCTTCTACGCCGCCAAGAGCGCACAGGCCGGCTTCACCGAGATCCTCTCCCGCAGGCTTCGCGACCAAGGCGTCCGCGTCATCTCCCTCTACCCGCCGGACTTCGACAACCACGACCCGCTCTCGGAGTCCTGGGAGGGCGCGCCGCGCACGGCGAAGGACCCGCTCACGGCGCAGTCGCTGGTGGACTGCATCTTCTTCGCGATCGGTCAGCCCCGCGACTGCTTCATCAAGTCCTTCCACTTCGAGCAGGTCTGACGGCCACGCGCGCGCGGCGTACGGGCCTCCCGGGGGCGCGGGCTACCGACCGGTCGGTGCGGAGGGCCTGATGCGGGCCCGCACCGCTGAACGCCCCCTGACGGCACCCTGACCGCCGGCCGCCGACGGAGATCGTGTGGAATGGGGGCCATGGCGAGAGGAAACGACGGGCAGCGACCCGCCACCGGCATACCGGCGCGGCCCCCGATGAACGGCCCCGACGCCGATGAGCCTCCCGAGCACTGGCGCTACGCCCGCCACCTGGAGTCCCTGGCCGCGGCGCCGGGCCCGGGCGCGGGCGCGCAGGCCGAGGCGGAGGTCGTGGCCGCCGTGCTGCGCGATCCCGACCGGGTGATGGCCGAGAGCGCGGTGGTCACCCATCTCGACCGGCGGGCCGTACAACTGCTGGCCGAGGAGGAGTTCTCCGCCTGGGCCCGGGCCATGGCCGCCGCCCTCGCCGGCCGGGCCTTCCCCGAGCGCCGGCTGCGGGAGTGGAACCTGCTCAAGGCCGCCACCTGCGGCGAGGCCTGGTCCGCCGAGGAGCTCACCGCCGCCTCCGACTGGTGCCAGCGCACCGCGGCCCGCCTGTTGACCTCGTACGAGGCCTTGGCCCTGCTGGCCACCGACGCCCGCACCCGCCGCGTCCGCAACGCGGCCGCCGAACGCCTGCGGCGCGGCACCGCGGTCTGAACGGTGGACCGGGGGTCCGGTCAGCCGTTCGCCCGGCCCCGGAGCGGAGCGTCGGTCGCGTCGCGTCGGGCTGGTCGAGGACCAGGTCTGACCTGAGCCGGGTGCGGGAAAATTGCGTGTTCGCCCCGCAGTCGCGGACGTAGCCTCGGGGCGTGCTCCAACTCCTCCTCGCCGTATCCGCGTTCACCGTGGCCGCCGCCGTGTACGCGGTCATCGGCCTGCGGTGGTGGCGGCGGGCCCGGCTGCGGCGCGCCGTCCTCGGGCTGGTCGCCGGCCTGGAACTGGAGGCTTACCACGCCGCCGAGTTGAGGTCCGAGGAGATCGAGGCGGCGGCGGCCGAGCTGCTCCTCGGCGGGTACCTCGACATTGACGGGGAAGGGGCGGCGCGGCTGACCGGGGCGGGCCGCGACCCGGGCCGGACGCCGCCCGGGCACCCGTTGCCCGCCGCCCTGCTGGACGCCGTACGCCGATACGACCCCGAGCCGGCGTCGATCGGCTGTCTCGACCGGTACGACACGGAGTACCGGATCGGGCGCAGGGCGTACGCGCGGGACCGGGACGCCCGGCTGCCCCGGATCACCCGGATCCCGCGGACGCCGACACATGAGCGGGGGCGGCTGCTGGACTGCTGCGGGTGCGTGGGGATCGTCCTGCTGGTCGGTTTCTGGTGCGTGGCGGGCGTGCTGCTGCTGCACGCGTACCCGCACGGCCTGCGGGAGTGGGCCGCCTCCGTGGTGGCCGCCGCGAGCCTCGCGGCGCTCGGCTTCGCCGAAGGCGCCGACCGGGCGGTCCGCGCGCGCACGGCCTGCGAGGACCCGCTGGGGGACCACGCCCGGAAGCAGGTCCATCCCGCGCTCGCGGCGCTGGACGAACGGCAGCGGGTGCGCGTCCGCCGGAGCGCCGCCGACGACGGCAGGTGGCGCGGTGCCGTGTACGAGGTCGACGACCCGGACGAGGACGAGGACGAGGACGACCGCACGGACGAGGACGACGACTGGTGGGACGCCTACCACTACCGGGCCGCCGACGAGGACGGCGAGGACGAAGAAGATCGGTCCGACGGCCGTCCCCTCGGCTGAGACCGGGCCGCCCGAAGCAGGTCCGTCCCGCGACGCCGGCCACCGATCGGACCCGCGGGAGGACCGAGTGCGTGGCGGTCACCCATCTCCCGCTCCGCGCACCGCAGTTGCCGGCGGCCCGGCTTCCTCCCGGACCTGTACGCGACGCCGCACCGACCCGCGACCACCGCCCGGACCCGGCGCATGCGCGTCGCGCCGTCGGCCCGAGAACCGAGGACCCAGCACAGGACAGGCAGGGCAACCGGAATCACATGATGATCGCGTTTACATCTCGTCACACGTCGATCCAGGGCGTAGGGTGCCGTTACCCGGCCGGGTATCAGCGTGAAAATCGACGCCACTTCGCTGGAGGACGACTCTCCGTGCCGCACGTTTCACAAGCTTCCGTCACGACCCCCGACGGTGAGCCGACCCCGCCCGTGCCCACCACGTACGACGAGGTCAAAGGCTGGTTCTCGGCGTACGACCAGGTGCTCTTCGACTGGTTCCTGACACGACAGAACAGCAGCGAGGGGCAGCCGGGCGACCTGCTGGAGCTCGGCGCCTTCATGGGCAAGAGCGCGATCTTCCTCGGCCGGTACCTCCGGCCCGGCGAGGAGTTCACCGTCTGTGACCTCTTCGACTCGCCCGCGACGGACGACTTCAACGTCGCGGAGAACCGCAGCTCCTACCCCACGCTCACGCGCCGCGGCTTCGAGACGAACTACCTGGCCTTCCACGAGGCGCTGCCGACGCTGATCCAAGCCCCCACCTCGGTCGTCGCCGACCGGGTCAAGCCGACGAGCTGCCGGTTCGTGCACGTCGACGCCTCGCACCTGTACGAGCACGTCGCCACGGACATCGCGTCCTCGCGTCTCGTCGCGACCCCGGACGCGGTGGTGGTCTTCGACGACTACCGTTCCGAGCACTGCCCCGGCGTCGCGGCCGCCGTCTGGAGCGCCGTGGTCACGGGCGACCTGCACCCCATCTGCGTCTCGGGCTCGAAGCTCTACGCGACCTGGGGAGACCCGGAGCCCCACCAGACCGCCCTGCTCGCGTGGCTGGAGGGGCGCAGCGACCTCTGGCACGGTGTGGACGTGATCGACGGACGCCCCCTGGTACGCATCGGGGACGAGGGCGTGGTCGCACCGGCACCCCCGCAGCCACTGCACCCTGCGCCGCCGGCGGAACCGGCTCCGGCGCCCGCTCCCGCCGCCGCGCAGCGGCCCGTCCCGCCCAGGCCCGGTGCCCGCTGGCGCAAGCTGGCCAAGGACCTGCTCCCGCCCGTGGTCACCCGCGCGATCGTGGCGCGCAACCGCCGCCGCAGGGGCTGACACCGGAGGCCTGCGCGTTCCCCGGACCGGATCCGGTCCGGGGAACGCGCAGGCCTGGCGTACGTGGGGCAGGCGTACCCGGGTCAGATGCCTCGGCGCACCCGGGCCGCACGGCGGGCCTCGGCCTGCTGGCGAGCCTCGATCGTCTTGCGGGACTCCTTGCCCCGGCCCGGGCGGGTGCCGATGCCGCGGAAGGCCAGGTCCGAGCCCGAGGGCTTGCCCTTGGCGTCGGTCGGCGCGGAACCCGCCAGCGGTACCCCGGAGGGGGCCTTGGCGCCGGTGATGCGGGTCAGTGCGGCCTCACCGGACCGTACCTGCGTGATCGTCGGCCGGATCCGGGCGTCGGCGAGCAGGCGGACCATGTCCCGACGCTGGTTCGGGGTGACGAGGGTGACGACCCGGCCGGACTCGCCGGCCCGGGCGGTACGGCCGCCCCGGTGCAGATAGTCCTTGTGGTCGGCGGGCGGGTCCACGTTGACCACGAGGTCGAGGTCGTCGATGTGGATGCCGCGCGCCGCGACGTTCGTGGCGACCAGGACGGTGACGGCCCCGGTCTTGAACTGCGCCAGGGTCCGGGTGCGCTGCGGCTGCGACTTGCCGCTGTGCAGGCCCTCCGCCCGTACGCCCATGGCTCGCAGGTGCTTCACGAACTGGTCGACCCCGTGCTTGGTGTCGAGGAACATCAGCACCCGGTTGTCCCGGGCCGCGATCTCGGTCGCCGCCGAGACCTTGTCGGCCGCGTGGATGTGCAGGACGTGGTGGTCCATCGTGGACACCGCGCCCGCCTGCGGGTCGACGGAGTGCGAGACCGGGTCCTTCAGGTACTTCCGGACGAGCTGGTCCACATTCCGGTCCAGGGTCGCCGAGAACAGCATCCGCTGTCCCGCGTGGTGCACCTGGTCCAGGATCTCGGTGACCTGCGGCATGAAGCCCATGTCACACATCTGGTCGGCCTCGTCGAGCACGGTGATCTTCACGCGCTCCAGGTGTACGTCCCGCCGCCCCACCAGGTCGCTGAGCCGCCCGGGGGTGGCCACCACCACCTCGGCGCCGGTGCGCAGGGAGCTGACCTGGCGGCCGATGGACAGCCCGCCGACCACGGTGGCCATCCGCAGCTTCAGAGCCGCGGCATAGGGTTCCAGCGCCTCGGTCACCTGCTGCGCCAGCTCGCGCGTCGGTACGAGGACCAGCGCCAGCGGCCGCTTCGGGTCCGCCTGCTGCCCCGCCGTACGGGCCAGCAGCGCCAGGCCGAAGGCGAGGGTCTTGCCCGAGCCCGTCCGGCCACGGCCGAGGACGTCCCGGCCGGCCAGCGCGTTCGGGAGCGTCGCGGCCTGGATCGGGAACGGCTCCGTCACGGCCAGCGAGGCCATGGTCTCCACCAGCTGGGCGGGCAGGTCGAGCTCGGCGAAGGACTTCACCGGCGCGAGCGCGGGCTCCTTCGGCGCGTGCATCGTGAACTCACCCTGCGGGCCGAGGGTCCGGGCGGCCTTGGCGGGGGTTCGGGCACCGGCCTTGGCACCGCCCTTCACACCGAAGCGCCCATGAGCTGACGGATTCCTCATGCAGGACCTTTCGAAGCAGAAAGAGGGAGGGAAGAAAAGAAGATGGTCAACCGCCCATGGTACCAGCGGGGGCTAAACCTCCCCGGCGGTCAGTTCCCCCGACCGCACCTGGGCGCAGTGGGCTCGGATCTCGACCGCGGCGCGGCCGAACCAGTCCGCGATCACGGCGATCTCGTCGGGCGTGTAGTCGGCGAAGAGGGTGGCCAGCCGGTCGTACATCGGCTGGTACACGGCGATGACCCGCGCGGCTGCGGTGGGGTCGGCCACCACCCGGACCCGGCGCCGGTCGGCCGGGTCCGGGACGCGCCGCGCGTACCCGGCGCGTTCGAGGCGGTTGAGCACCCCGGTGACGGCTCCCGTGGTCAGGTCGAGGAGTCCGGCGAGATCACCGGCGGCGAGCGGGGTCTCTCCGGCGCCGAGGATGTGCCCCAGGCAGGTCAGGTCGGTGACGTTGAGCCCGAGCAGCTGCGCCACCTCCTGCTGGCCGACGATGCCCAGGGCGACGTACTGGTCCATGCGCGCAATCGCCTCGCCGGCCGTGGCCGGGGGGCGGGTCTTGCCCTGCACCCAAATACTCCTTAGGATCTAAGTTACTTAGTGAGTGAGATGCTTACCTCGCGAAATAAGCTTCCCGCTCTTGCGAGCGTACTGCTGACGGTCGGACCAGGGAGAATCATGAGCGCGCACGGCCACGTAGACCTCGGCCACACGGTGGCCGGCTGGACCGGGACCACCCTGGCCCTGCTGGGCTTCGCGGGAGCGGGCGCCGCCGTGTGCGCGGCCTGGTTCCCCGGGATCTGGCTCGGCCTCGGCGTCGTCGTCGTGGCCGGGATCGTCACCTGGGTGCTGCATCTCGCCGGATGGGGCAAGCCGAGCGGACCCCGGCCCGAGGCCGACTGGGACTGGCGCGTCCGGGACGCGGGCGCCCACGCGGGGCATGCCGACTGCCTCGGCTGCCGGGCCAAAGGCCCGCGGCGGGCCCGCGCGGCGGCCCTGCCGTCTCGAACCACCGCGTCCCTGCCCGCCACGGACGGCGGTGCGTGAACACGTGGGCGCCGAGGTCTCCCGAGGTGACTCCTGAAGTGCCCCCGAAGGCCTCCTGAAGGGCTCCTCGAAGGGCTTCCGGGTGATCCGCTCCCTCGTTTCACGGACGAGGCGGCCACAAGTTCGAATCTACGGCTTGACCCGGTCGGCCGCGTTCAGCGTGTGCTCCGGGGGACCGTTGGGCAGGATCGAGACGGCCGCGTGTGCGGCCCGCAGTGGAACGTTGTGAAGGATCAGCCAGATGGCAACAGGCATCGTGAAGTGGTTCAACTCGGAGAAGGGGTTCGGCTTCATCCAGCAGGACGACGGCGGCCCCGACGTGTTCGTGCACTTCTCCGCGATCGAGACCACCGGGTTCAAGTCGCTGGAGGAGAACGCGCGCGTCGAGTACTCCGTCTCCCAGGGGCCCAAGGGCCCGCAGGCCGAGAAGGTGGTTCCCCTCAGGTAGCCCACTTCACGGGCCGAGCCCGTGACGCGAAGCCCCGCCGGTCCGCCCGGCGGGGCTTCGCGCGTCCCGGCCTGCCGCGCTACCGCGTCCGCGACGGATTCGGTCCACCGCCGGGCCCGATCGCGCGATGGAGGGCCATCAGCAGCCGCCACAGGTGGTCCGCCAAGGCCTCCGGATCCGCCCGGATGTCCTCGTGCAGCCAGTCCGCGAGGACGCCGGTGAACGCGGCGGCGACCGCCGACCCGACCAGCTCGGGGTGCGGGGCGCCCACCGCCGCGCGTTCCGCCACCGCCCGGGCGCGCAGTTCCCGGTGGAGGCGCCTGCCGAGCGGGCCGTCGCCGCCCGGGAGCAGCAAGGTCCGGTAGAGCGGCGCCCGGCCTGCCGTCTCCGACAGGAAGGCGGCCAGCGCGGCGGGGGGCCGGACCGGAGGGAGCGGTGACGGGCCGGTCTGCCAGGCGTGCAGGGCGTCGACCGCCGCGTGCACCACGTCCGCGCACGCGTCCACGGCCAGCGCGGTGAGGTCCTCGTAGTGCAGGTAGAAGGTGGCCCGGCCGACGCCGGCCCGGCGGACCACCGCCGAGACGCTGACCTCGGCGAGCGGCCGGTCGGCGCACTCGGCCAGCAGGCTCGTCCGCAGCCGCCCCTTCGTCCGGGCCGTACGGGGGTCCTCCGCGCGCGGGTCCTGCGTGCGCGGACCTTCCGTGCGCGGTTCCTCCGGGCTCACGCGGCCGGCAGCGCCGCGCCGAGGGCGAGGGCCCCGGGCAGGGCCTGGGCCACCAGGATCCGACGGTTGGCGGTGGCCGCCCCGTAGACCCCGGCGACGATCACGCAGACGAGGAAGAAGATCTGGGTGGCGAGCGAGTCGATGACGAGCGACCAGACCAGGCCGGCGGCGAGGAAGCCGTTGTAGAGGCCCTGGTTCGCGGCGAGCGGCGCGGTGAGGCGGGCGGTGTCCGCGTCGAAGCCGGACAGCGCGCGTCCCGGGGGCCGCTGCCACAGGAACATCTCCAGAACCATGAAGTACACGTGCAGGGCGGCCACGAGGCCGATCAGGATCTGAGCGACCGTGTGCATGGCCGCCTCCACTTCTCGGGGTCGGTGTACGGGTCGGTGTGCTCGGTGTGCGGGGCGAAGTACCGACCGGTATACCGGTCGTACTTCCTGGACAACTGTACAGGAAGTCCGGCTGTCGGCCCCCGCGGCTACGCTGGCCCGATGACCGAGCAGGCACCCCTGCCGAAGCCCACCGGACTCCTCTACGAAGACTTCGGCACCGGGCGGCACCGTGAGAGCTCCCTCGTCCGGCACGCGCTCGGCAGCGTGCACGAGGAGGAACTGGTCGCGGGCCTCGCGGGCGGCATCGGCTTCATGTATTTCGTCTTCGAGTACGCCGGGCACCCGCCTCTGCTGACGATCGTGGCCCAGGCCCACCCCGACCCCTGGGTGGAGGCCGCCCTCGACCGGCTCGGCGTCCCCTACGAGGTCACCCACAGCTCCCGGCCCCGCTGGGACCGCGTGCACGCCGCCCTCGACGCGGGCCGGCCGGTGTTCTGCGCCGTCGACCGGTCCCGGCTCCCCTGGCACGGCGGGATCCCGGACGAGATGTCCGGAGCCGATCCGTACACCGTGGTCCTCGCCGGGTACGAGGGCGACATCCTCCACGTCGAGGACGGGGCCCCCGCCCCCTACCGGATCGCGGAGCGGGAGTTCGGCGAGGCCTGGACCGGCCACCGCAAGGGCCGTCACCGGATGCTCGTACCCACCGGCCCCGCCGTCGGAGCCCCCGACATCGACGGGGCCGTGGCCGCCACCGCCGCGCGCCTCACCGGGCCCGTGCTGGGCAACAGGTTCGACGTCAACTTCGGCTTCTCCGGCATGGAGAAGCTCGCCGCCCAGCTGCGCGACGTCCGTACCAGGACCGGCTGGGAGCGCCGGTTCGGCTCCCCGGAGGCGTTCCTCGCGGGGACCCGGCGGCTGTACGCGTGCCTGGAGGAGGAATGGACCGCTCCCGGCGCCACCCGCCCGCTCTACGCGGACTTCCTCGACCTCGCGGGACGACCGGAGGCGGCCGCCCTGTTCCGCGACGCGGCCGGCAACTGGTCCCGGCTCGCGGAACTGGCGCGCGCGGCCGACCCGGACGCGGACGCCCCCGGGCGACGCGCCCTCTTCGACGAGCTCGCCGCCCTGGTGGACGGCGCCCTCGCCCTGGAACGCCGGGCCGTCACCCTGCTCCGAACCCCCGGGCTCAGAGGTGGGCGTCCAGGAACGCGCGGAACTCCTCGCGCGTCATCGGTCCCGCCTGGCTCGCGACCGCCTCGCCGTCCTTGATGAGGACGGCGGTCGGTGCGCCCGTCACCCCGTAACGCCTGGTCGGCTCGGGGCAGCGGGTCATGTCGGTGCGCACGGCGGTGAACCGTGTGCCGTACTCCTCGACCAGTTCTCCCACGACGGAGTCCATCGCGCGGCACGCCTCGACGGCCTTGGGCCAGGTGCCGCAGAAGTACGCGAGAACGGGTCCGGTCGTCATCGAGAGGATGAAGTCGAACTCCTGGTTCTCCAGTGGCTGGTGCACCCGACGTGCCATACGTGTCGCTCCTCGCTCGTGCGCCTCCCCGGATCGGGAGGGCGGCCCCCATCATCGCCGCCGCACCGGTCCGCGGCCGCCGGGTCCGTTGTCAGTGGTGGCTGTGAAGCTGAGCGGTATGGACGACAGGATGCTGCGGCGCCGGGTCTACGGCGCCGACCACGAGGACCCCGACCCAGGACCGCGCCCCGGACACACCTACGGCGAGCTGGTCGGCGGGCCGCTCGACGGGCTCCTCCTGGACGTCACCGGCTGGAGCGCGCCCCAGCTCGCGGAGGAGGCCAGGCTCCCGACGGAGATAGGGCGCTACGGAGCGGGCGGCCGCGCCCACTACCGCCGCCGCGCGGGGGACCCGGGCCACTGGGACTGGACGGGAGACAGTCGCTGACGGTCTCAGGCGTCCCGGCTCACCTTGCGGGCCCACAGCACCAGCGGTACCTGCAGGGGCAGTCGGCCGAGCGTCACGGCCCGGGTGCGGGGGGAACCGTGGCGCGCGTCGACGGCCATCTTCACGTTCGCCGGGAACACGCCGACGAAGAAGGCCGCGGTGGCCAGCGCGGCCACCCGGCGGGTGCGCGGATGGGCGACGCCGACGGCGAGGGCCAGTTCGGCCGCCCCGCTCGCGTACGTCCACGCGCGCGGGCTGCCCGGCAGCGAACGGGGCACGGTCGCGTCGAACTTCCCGGGCGCGGCCGCGTGGGCGACCGCCGCCGTGGCCAGCAGGCCGGCCAGCAGGAGGGGGGAGGAGGCGCGGGGCATCGTGGGGTCCTCTCGAAGGTTTCCGGGGCCGCGATCCTACTCGTGAGTAGCCGCTGGTGCGGTCGAGCGGCCGTGCGGTCGGGCCCCGCGAGCGCCGGCCGTGACACCCCGGTCCGACTGCCCGAACGCCCTGGTCCGGGCCACCCGGGTGGCCCGGATCCGCGGCCGGACGGGGGGCCGCGGTGGCGGCCCCGGGAAAATCTTCGAAGAATTTCCCGGAGGCTGTCGATCCGGGCGTCTCCCGTTCGACGCAAGGGTGAGAGGCGGGGAGAGTCCCCGCCCTCCCGACCGAGGAGTCACCATGCCGCGCTTCCTGACGATGATCCGTATCAACGAGCAGGACCTGCCCGCCGACACCGCCTTCCCGCCCGAGTTCGAGCAGCGCATGGGCGCCCTCCTGGAGGAGATCACCAAGGCCGGCGTCATGCTCGACACCGCCGGACTGCTCCCCACCTCCGAGGCCACCCGCCTCAGCTGGTCCGACGGGAAGATCAGCTACACCGACGGCCCCTTCACCGAGACCAAGGAGGTCGTCGGCGGCTACTCCCTCAGTCAGTGCAAGGACAAGGCCGAGGCCATCGAGTGGACCCGGCGCTTCCTGGAGATCCACCCGGTGGAATGGAAGATCAGCGCCGAGGTCCGGGAGATCCAGGAGATGTGATCCCGCGCGTCCGCGCCGCGTTTGCCCTGCCTCGTCACGGCTGCTCTGATGGGTGGCCGTGACGGCAGTGAGTGCGGCCCAGGCGGTCGAAGCGGTGTTCAGGATCGAGTCCGCGCGGATCATCGCCTCGGTCGCCCGTGTCGTGCGGGACGTGGGCATCGCCGAGGAGATCGCCCAGGACGCCCTCGTCGCGGCGCTGGAGCAGTGGCCGCGGGCGGGGGTCCCGGACCGGCCCGGCGCCTGGCTCATGACCACCGCCAAGCACCGCGCGATCGACCTCGTCCGCCGCAAGGAGACCTACGCGCGCAAGCTCGCGGAGGTCGGCCGGAGCCTGGAGGACGTGCCCCCGCCCGCCGAGCCGGCCGACCCCGAGGACATCGACGACGACCTGCTGCGCCTGATCTTCACCTCCTGCCATCCCGTCCTCGCCACCGAGGCCCGGATCGCGCTCACCCTGCGTCTGATGGGTGGGCTCACCACCCAGGAGATCGCCCGCGCCTTCCTCGCCTCCGAGGCCACCGTCGCCCAGCGCATCGTCCGGGCGAAGCGGGCCCTGGCCAAGGCCGGGGTGCCCTTCGAGGTCCCGTACGGCGCCGACCGCGAAGCGCGTCTCTCCTCGGTCCTGGAGGTCATCTACCTCGTCTTCAACGAGGGGTACTCGGCCACCGCCGGCGACGACCTCGTCCGGCCCGCCCTGTGCGAGGACGCCCTGCGCCTGGCCCGCGTACTGGCCGCCCTGATGCCCGAGGAGCCCGAGGCGCACGGCCTGGCCGCGCTGCTGGAGTTCCAGGCCTCCCGGATCGCCACCCGCACCGGCCCCGACGGGGAGCCGGTGCTGCTCGCCGACCAGAACCGGTCCCGATGGAACCGCATGCTCATCCACCGGGGCGCCCGGGCGCTGGGCCGGGCGGGGAACGGCCCGTACTCCGTCCAGGCCGCGATCGCCGGTTGCCACGCGGCGGCGGTCCGCTACGAGGACACGGACTGGCCGAGGATCGCCGCGCTGTACGGGCGGCTCGTCCAGCTGATCCCGTCCCCGGTGGTGGAACTCAACCGGGCGGTGGCCGTCTCGATGGCCGAGGGCCCGGCGGCGGCCCTGCCGCTGGTCGACGCCCTGGCCCGGGAATCGGCCCTGCGCGCCTACCACTTGCTGCCGAGCGTACGGGGAGACCTGCTGGAGCGGCTGGGCCGGAACGAGGAGGCCCGCGCGGAGTTCGAGCGGGCGGCCTCCCTCACCCGCAACGCACGGGAACGCACCCTGCTGCTGGGCCGCGCGGCCCGCCTCTGAGCGACACCGCGACCCGAGGACCGCCCTCGCACGGCCGCACCCTTGCCGCGTATGTTTACGTCATATACTTTGTGTATGTCATAAACATGCGCGCCCGAGTGGTCGTGGTCGGAGAGGAGGGGCCTCGATGCCCCGTGAGCCCCGCGGGCCGAGCGGATCCACCGCACCGCCCGACCTCGACACCGTCGCCGACCTGCTGTGGCGGGTCGACGCCGAACGGACGGCCGAGGGCCGCGCGCGCCTCACCCCGCGCCGGATCGTCGACGCGGCCGTCGCCGTCGTCGACGCCGACGGGCTGGACGCACTGTCGATGCAGCGCGTCGCCACCGAGCTGGGCTGCACGGCGATGGCCCTCTACCGGCACGTGCCCGGCCGCGAACACCTGCTCGCGGCCATGACCGACACCGCCGGCGGCCGCCCGCCCGCAGCCACCGGGGCGGGCTGGCGCGCCGAGGTGGAGGCCTGGGTCGACGCTCTCCGGTCGACGTACCGCGCCCATCCGTGGATGGTGCGGGTCCCCACGGTCAGCGCCCCGGTCGGACCGAACCAACTCGCCTGGTTCGAGGCACTGCTGAGTCCGCTCGCCCGCTCCGGCGCCGCCCGCGACGAGCTGATCCCGCTCGCCACCTTCATCTCGGGCGCCGTGCGCGACCTGGCCAGGGTCGCCACCGAACTCGACCCGGCCGGCGCCGCCTCGTACGGACGCATCCTCGCCGAGCGCCTCGACCCCGGGAACTTCCCCACACTGTGCGCGCTCGCGGGCGAGGCGGGCCTGGACGAGGAGGAGGACGGCGCCGTCGACCCGATCGTGGCCTGCGGCATCGCGCGCCTGCTCGACGGAATCGAGAAGTCTCCACCCGCACGAGAGGAAGACGGAAACCGATGAACGAGAAACACCTCTTAAGGCTCACCGGCATCTGCGGCGTCACGGCGGGCGCGCTCGCCGCCGTCGCCGTACCGCTGTACTTCGTGCACTCCGGACCGCCGCCCGCCGGCAACGTCCTGGCCCGTATCCTCCTCAACCTCTTGACCTGCGCCGCCCTGCTCGTCTTCCTCGCGGGCCTGCGCCACGTCATCCGCGGCGCGGGCCCCGCCTTCGACGGGCCGGCCGGCCTCGTCTTCGGCGCCGGCCTGGCCTACGTGACCATCACCCTGGTCGCCGCGTCCGTCGAGGCGGGCATCGTCCTGGAGAACCCCGGCGGAGGCCTCGACCCGACCGTGGACGGCCCGCTCGCCCACGCCAACATGCTGCTGCACGGCTCGGCCGCCCGGCTGCTGACCGCCGTCCTGCTCACCGCCGCCGGGTACGCGATCCTGCGCGCCGGGATCCTGCCCCGCTGGACCGGGTACACGGCCTACGCCGTCGCCGCCGTCAACCTCGCCTTCGTCCCCTCACTGTTCTTCGGGACGGACGCCGCCCGCTTCTACAGCGCCGTGGGCTGGGGCAACACGGCGCTGACGGCCGCCCTCCTCGTCTACTGGGCGTTCGCGGTCGGGATCGCCGTGCTGCGGCGCACCTCGGCGGCCGGCCTACGGGCGGCGGCCCGACCGGCCTGACCGGCCCGACCCGGGGGCGCGGCTCAGCCGCGGCGGGCGAACGCCGCCACGTCCAGCGGGGTCCGTACGGACCGCCGCGGCGCGGTCAGCGCGATGGGCCGACGGAACCCGCCGGACCGGGAGATCTCCTGCACGGTGAGGCGCAGCGCCTCCTGGAAGTCGCCCATGGTCCGGCGGGCCGCCGGGGTGTCGACGTAGAGGGAGTTCATGTGCAGCCCCTCGGTGTCCCGCTGGAACCACGAACAGGCCCCGTTGGCGCGCGCCGACCACACATGGGTGGTCGGCCGCCAGTCCTCGTGACGCTCGGCCCCGGGACACTTGCGCATGTCGATGTACGAGAAGAAGTTCACCGGGTGCGGCCAGGAACGGGCGGCGAACTCCTCGGGCGCCAACAACTCCCATGCCCGCACGAACGGCACGTCGAGATGGCGCATCATCTCGCCGAACCCGGCCCGCACCGAAGCCATGACCTGGGCGAAGTCCCGGCCCGGCGAGGCGTCGAACTCGATGGGAAGGGTGTTGACGAACCAGCCCACCGAATGCGCCCAGGTGTCCCGGCCGCGCTCACTGACCGGCATCAGACCGCGGTAGACGCCCGGACCGCCGGCCTCGCGCAGACAGACGGCGACCGAGGCGAGCACCCCCATGAACGGCTTGCCGTCGACCGCCAGACACGTCTTCTCGAACACCTCGGCCTCGGCGGCGTCCAGCAGGGTCGAGGCCTCGTTGACGATCGGGTACATCCGGCCCGGCTCGACGCCCAGGTCGAGGGGGAAACGCGGGAAGAACTCGCCGGCCTCCCCCATGAACGCCTTCCAGTAGTCCAGGCGTTCGTCGCGGGCGTCGATGGACAGGTAGCGCCGGCGCTGCTCCTCGGCGAAGTCGAGATAGCTGGGCGCGGGCGGCAGTTCGACGCTCTCGCCGCGGCACAGGGCCTCGTACCCGATCGACACCTCGCGGGCCACGATCGGCATCGACATGCCGTCGCAGACGATGTGGTCGAAGGCGAGGTAGACCGTCGCGGAGTCCTCACGTTCCACCGCACCCATGATGAACAGCGGCCAGGAGAGGGTGTCGATGCTCCGCTTGAACCGCTCGACGAGGAACTCGCGCAGCAGGTCGGAGGTCTCGAAGGCGGCCACCTGCTGGGGTTCGAGGGCCAGCGAGGCGGGGTCGAAGGGCTCACAGGCCACCTCGCCCGCCAGCCGGCGGAACGCACACCGCAGGACCTCGTGCCGCTGCACGAACGAGAGCAGGGACTGCGCCAGCGCCCCCTCGTCCAGCGGACCGGCCACTTCGAAGGTCACCGCGACCCAGGACGCGACCGGGTCGTCGGCGGCCCTGCTCTCCTCGGCGACGGTGAAGTGCTTGTCCTGGTTGAAGGACGCCTTCCTGCCCACCGGGTCACCCGTGTCGGCGGCCTCCGCCGCCGTGGACCTGAGCCGCCACTCGACCACCCGACCGGGTGCCATGTGGTGCATCTCCAGAGGAAACTGCCGCATTCCGTCATCCCTTCGCCCCCGAGTCAACCCCCAGGCCCTAACGACCCCCGGCCCGGGGAAGTGACGAATTCACTCGGCCCGGTCCGGCCGCGGGGCGTCGGCGGGAGTTCACCGGGGGTTCAGGTGGGTGGCCGGGGCTCCGACGGCCCGCGGGTCGACCCGCCGCGGGACACGACCTATTCGGTGTGCAGCGCCGACGCGATCGTCATACGGGCGGCCGAGCGGGCCGGAACCAGTGCGCCGAGGACGGCGATCGCGACCCCCGCCGCCCCCGCCGCCGGCAGGCCGGCCAGCAGCGGGGCGTCCCAGACGGCCTTGATGGGGCACGGGCTCTCCAACGCCGAGCCGGCGCGCGCGTTCACGCTGAGCGAGGCGACGGTGAAGACCCATGTGGCCCGCATCCTCGCGAAGTTGTCGCTGCGCGACCGGGCCCAGGCCGTCGTCCTCGCCTACGAGACGGGCCTGGTGACACCGGGATCGGTCACGGCTCCGCGTCCGGGACCCCCGCCGGCGCCGGCGGGGTGATCCCGGCCGGCGGGCCGTCAGGGCATCAGTTCCAGCATCACGGCGCGCGGCAGCGAGGGGTTGCCCGCCGCTGCCTCCGCCACCTGATGGTCCTCGTCGGCGAGCAGCTCGGTGATGGCCTCGGGCGGCAGCGCCGGGTGGGCGGCCGCCAGCGGCCGGGACGTACGGTCCGCCAGGCAGGCGAGCAAGGCCGGGCCCGTCGCGTGGGGGTGCTCGGCGACCTCCTTGAGCACCCTCCGTACCCCCGGCCGATGCTGCGTCAGGTACTCCAGCAGGGGACCGGACGCGTCCGGGTTGGCGGCCACCGCGGCGAGGACCTGCACCCCGTGCCGGGCGACCATGGCGCGCAGCGACTCCTCGGACAGCCCGGGGTGCGGGGCGACGGCCCGGGCCACGGACGCGTCCGGATCGACCGCCAGCGCCTCGCGCAGATGCGGGGGCAGATCGCGCCGCTGTGCCACGAGCATCCGTACGGCCGCGTGGCGGGAGCCGGCCGGCTCGGTGAGTTCGGCGGGTGTGGCGGCGGCGATGCGCGGCAGCAGGTTCCACCCTGCCCGGTCGCCGACGACCAGCTCGGCCAGCAGGTCGAGGGGTATCCGCGGGTGCTCCGCGACGGCTCGCCGTACCTGGAGCTCCGGATCGGCGGCGAGTACGCGGATCAGCTCCTGGCCGATGCCGGGGTTGCTCGCGTACGTGGCCCGGACCCCGGCATGCGGGTCGGCGGCCAGCCGGGCGTAGAGCGCCTGCGGCAGATCGGTGCGCTCGGACAGCGTCCACTTCAGGGTCAGTTCGGGGTCCGCGGCCAGGACGATCACGGCTTCGAGGGGGGTGGACGGGTTGGCCGCCGCCGCGATGCGGACCTCGGGATCCGGGTGGAGTGCGAGGCGGGCGGTCACGGGCGAGTCCGTCCAGAGCGCCAGTTCCTTCACGACCTCCTCGTCGGGGTCGGCGGCGAGCAGGTCCACGGCGTCCTGCGGCAGGCCGGGACAGGAGGCCAGCTTCCAGCGGATCTGCGGGTCCGGGTGCGTGGCGAGGAAGCGGGCCCACGCGAGGTTCCCGCGGCGCTCGTCGAGGAGGGCCACGGCCGCGTTCGGCATGGACCCGGGATCCACATCGGCGGCGTCGAGCGTCCCTCCGTAGGCGAGGTACCGGGCCATCGTGTCGGAGAGCGCGGCGAGTTCCAGGATCTGGTCGTGGCGCAGATCGGCGCGGTCGGCGAGGCCGTGGAGCAGGTCATCGGCGAACTGCGACGCGGGGTCGGCCCTCGCCTCCTCCAGCGCGAGCGTCAGCAGCCGGTCGACGAGCTCGGGCGGCAGCGCCGGATTGGCGGCCAGTGCGCACAGAAGAGGGTTCAAGGGCGCTCTCCGGTCGGGGCGTGGGTCGAAGCGGCAGCGGTCAGGGCGGCGGCCAACGCCTGGGCGTGGGGCTGTGGACGCCGCCGGGGGAGGACGAGCCCGATGTGCCGGGCGGGACGCGGGGGTTCGACGCGGACCACGGCCGACTCCTGGGTCGGAGCGAGTGAGACGTGCGGGATCAGGGAGACGCCGACGCCCGCCGCGACCAGCGTCTGAGCGAAGAAGTAGTCGGTGGTGGAGGCCGCCACCCGGAGGTCGAAACCGCAGAGTTCCGCGTACCGGCGAAGGAAGGCCTCCGTCTTGAGGCAGCCCAGCACCCAGCGGTCGGCGCCCAGTTCGGCCAGGTCCACCGATGTCCGGTCCGCGAGGCGGTGGCCGCGCGGCAGCACCAGCCACAGCGGATCCTCCATCAGCGGAACCCAGTCGAGCCCCGGACGCTCACCCGGGCGTACGGGCGGCGGCCCGTCGAAGTGGTAGGCCAGCGCGAGATCGGCCGCGCCGCCGCGCACCATCGGCACCGCGTCCTCGGGCTCGCTCTCCCGCACGGTCAGCTCCACCTCGGGGTGCTCCGCCACGAACCGGGCCAGCGCCGCGGGCAGCAGGTGCCGGCCCCCGCTGGTGAAGGTGGCGACGGTCAGGCGCGGCCGCTGCGCCGTGAGCCGGTCGATCGCGTGGCGGACCTGGTCCAGCTCGGCGGAGATCGACTCGGCCGCCTCCACCAGCAGCCGGCCGGCCTCGGTGAGGGTGACCCCGCGCGTGCTGCGTACCGCCACCGGGTGGCCGACCGTACGCTCCAGCGCCGCGATGTGCTGCGAGACGGCCGACGGGGTCACCAGCAGGGCGCCGGCGGCCCGGTTGAAGCTGCCGTGTTCGGCCACCGCCCGAAGGACACGCAGCCGCTGCACATCGATCATCAGTTTTCCTTACGATGCGTTCAGCGGCTGGCCGGTTCCGCTGGGGACGATACAGCGGCACAGTCGAACGCATGAAGCGGATTCTTGTCATCGGCGGCAGCCGGTACTTCGGAAAGTCCCTGGTCACCGGGGCACGCGACGCGGGCGACGAGGTCACCGTCCTCAACCGGGGCTCCGGCGCACCCCCGCCCGGCGTCGGCCGGCTCGTCGCCGACCGCGATGACGAGGCGGCGTTGCGGACGGCGCTCGGTCCGCGTGACTTCGACGTGGTCGTGGACCAGGTCTGCTACACACCGCTCCAGGCCGCCGTCGCCCGGCGGGTGTTCGCCGGGCGGACCGGGCGTTACGTCATGACCTCGACGATGGAGGTCTACGACCCGGCCACGCTCCCCGTCCCCGCCGGCCCCGTGTCCGTCCCCGTCGCCGAGGCCTCGCTCGATCCCGTCCGACTGCCGCTCGCGGGGGCGGCGGGCCGGCCGCCCGGGGACTGGCCCGCGTACGTCTACGCCGAGGGGAAACGGCAGGCCGAGGCCGTCTTCCTGCGGGACCCGGCCTTCCCGTACGTCGGCGTGCGCGCCGCGCACGTCCTCGGCGGTGGCCCGGCGGAGTTCACCGGGAGGCTCGCGCACTACGTGGAGCGGATCGCCGCCGGGACCGCCGTCGATGTCCACGAAGCCCCGTACGCCACCTCGTTCATCCATCACCAGGAGATGGCCGCCTTCCTGTACTGGACCGCGGACCAGACCTTCACCGGGCCCGTCAACGCGGCCTCGCACGGCGCGCCCGACGTGATCGCGCTCTGCGAGGCGGTCGCGGCGCAGGTCGGACGCGACCCGCGGTACAGCGTGGTGGGGGAGGGCGTCGCGGCCTCGCCCTTCTCCTTCGACCGTGCCTACGCCATGGACAACGGCCGGGCCTCGGCGCTGGGCTTCGACTTCGGCCGGGTCGTCGACTGGCTGCCCGGGGCGATCGCCGAGACCGCGCACGAGACCGCGCGCGCGGCCGGTTGACGCGGTCACTGGTCTCCGACGCGTCGCTCCAGGGGAGTTGCTACCGACGAGTTGCTCACACTGAAGGTCACGCTGCCGGCCCGGTAGCGGTCGTCGGACCACTCGATCGGGCGGCCGGTGGCGGTCGCGGACACGTGTCGCTGGCGCAGCAGCGGGCCGCCGCGCCGGATCTGGAGCAGCCGGGCGTCCTCGCTGCCGGCCGGAAGTGCGTCGATGAGGTGCTCGCCGTAGTGGGCGGTGACCCCCGAGTCCTCGGCCAGGCTGTCCATGACGGAGCGGCAGTCCACCGGTAGCGCCTCGACGGCCGCCGCGACCCAGTCGGCGTAGGCGGTCCGCTCCACCATCGTGGGTTCGCCGTCGAGCAGTCGCAGCCGCAGCACGGCCAGGATCCCGGTACCCGGGGGCAGCGCGAGCCGCTCCGCCTCCTCGGCCGTGGCGGGCCTGCGGGTGCGGGTCAGGAAGCGGCTGGCGGCCCGGTGCCCGAGCCCCTCGGCCCACTGGGCGAAGCTGTTCAGCTCGCCGAAGCTGTGCCGGCGCTCGCGGCGCAGGACGATGCGCCGCGCGCCCTGGCGGGAGCCGATCAGCCCCTCCGCGGCGAGGGTGGCGACCGCCTGGCGGACCGTCCCGCGCGACGCGGACCAGCGGGCCGCCAGGTCGCTCTCGGAGGGCAGGTGCGCCCCCACCGGGAGTTCGCCCGAGAGGATCGCCCGCCGCAGCGCCTCGGCGATCTCCAGGTACCTGGCCGTGCCCGCGTTCGTACTCATGCCCTTCGCCCCCTGTTCGCCGTGCACCGGTCTCCCATGATCATTCCAACAGGTTCTGTCACGGCTTCTTCCGGTCATTCTTCTCTCTTCTTCGAGTGGTGCTCCCGGGGACAGGCGCCGTTCACCGTCCGTACAGCGGACCCGGGCGAACTGGAGCCAACTTGTTCAGACAAGTGAACCCACCCTCGTCTCCGGGAGAGACCGTGCTCAGTTCCTCCGCCCGTCGCGGTGCGGCCGTTCTGCTCAGCGCCGCCGTACTCACCACGCTCAGCGCGTGTGGTGCCGCCCCCGACCCGAAGTCCGGCGGCGCCGACGGCGCCAAGAACGGCGTGCAGCCGGGCGCCGCGACCTCGGTCGCCGACTTCGGCTCCTTGGAGGCCCTCGCCGCCGCCGCGCAGAAGGAGGGCGAGCTCAATGTGATCGCGCTGCCGCCGGACTGGGCGAACTACGGCGAAATCATCAAGGCCTTCGAGGCCAAGTACAAGATCAAGGTGAACAGCGAGAACCCGGACGCCTCCAGCTCCGACGAGATCGCCGCCGTCAAGTCCCGCAAGGGCCAGAAGCGCGCCCCCGACGTCCTCGACCTCGGGATCGCCTTCGCCCGCAGCGGCGCGGCCGAGAACCTCTTCGCCCCCTACAAGGTCACCGCCTGGGACAGGATCCCCGCCGCCCAGAAGGACGCCGACGGCCGCTGGACCAACGACTACGGCGGCTACGTCTCCATCGGCTGCGACGCCGCCCGGATCCCCACCTGCCCGCAGACCTTCGCCGATCTCCTCAAGCCCGAGTACAAGGGCAAGGTCGCCCTCAACGGCAACCCCACCAAGTCCGGCTCGGCCTTCGGCGGCGTCTACGCGGCCGCCCTCGCCAACAAGGGCTCCTTCGCCGACATCCAGCCCGGCATCGACTTCTTCGGACAGCTGAAGAAGAGCGGCAACTTCATCCCCGTCGAGTCCACCCCGGCCACCGTGGAGAAGGGCGAGACGCCCATCTCCATCGACTGGGACTACCTGAACGCCGGCTACGCCGACCAGTTCAAGGGCAAGGGCGTCGACTGGAAGGTCGCCGTCCCCACCGACGGCGTCTACGCCCAGTACTACTCGCAGGCCATCAACAAGGACGCCCCGAACCCGGCGGCCGCCCGCCTGTGGCTGGAGTTCCTCTACAGCGCCGAGGGCCAGAACCTCTGGCTGAAGGGCTACGCCCGCCCGGTCCTGCTCCCCGGCATGACCCAGGACGGCACCGCCGACCAGGCCGCCGTCGCCAAGCTCCCGCAGGTCCAGGGCACCCCGACCTTCCCCGCCTCCGAGGAGCTCGACAAGGCCAAGGCCACCCTCGCCGAGAAGTGGGACAAGGCCCTCTCCTGATGTCCTCCACCACCACCCCCCGCGCACCTGGCTCGCGACCCTCCCGCTGCTCACCTTCACCGGGCTCTGCTTCGGCATCCCGCTCGGCGCCATGGCCTACGGCGCGGTCACCCGCACCGACCCGGCGAGCGGCGCCACCCAGGTGACCGGTGAGCACCTCGCGCGTTCCCTCCAGGGCCCCTACCTCGGCTCCCTCATCGGCAGCGTCCAGCTCTCCGCCCTCACCGCACTCGTGGGCGGCGTCCTCGGCGTGGTGATCGCCCAGGCCGTGGTCACCTCCCGCTCGGCGGGCCTGCGCGGCGCCGCGCTGACCGCCTCCGGGGTGCTCGCCAACTTCGGTGGCGTACCCCTCGCGTTCGCCTTCATCGCCACCGTCGGGATCTCCGGCGTCGTCACCCAGCTCGCCGACCTCACCACCCTCGGCTGGAACCTGTACTCCTTCACCGGCCTCACCGTGGTCTACCTGTACTTCCTGATCCCCCTGATGGTGCTGGTGATCGCCCCGGCGCTGGACGGACTGCGCCCGCAATGGCGCGAGGCCGCCCAGAGCAGCGGGGCCACCGGACGGCAGTTCTGGCGCCACGTCGGGCTGCCCGTGCTCGCGCCGTCCCTGCTCGGCGGGTTCGTACTGCTCTTCGGGACGGCCTTCGCCGCCCACGCCACGGCCGCGGCCCTCGTCGGAGGTTCCGTCCCCCTGGTCACGCTCAAGATCGCGGACGCGCTGTCCGGGAACGTGCTCACCGGCCAGGAGAACGTGGCGCTCGCCCTCGGCCTCGACATGATCCTGATCGCCGGCCTGGTCATGGCCGTCTACCTGCCCCTCCAGCGACGGAGCGCCCGATGGCTGCGATGACCCCGACCACCCGGTACCCCGACCGCACCGAGGACACCGGGCGACCGGACACCGGGGCCCCCGCACGGACCCCGGCCCGCCGGCCCCGCCCCCGGATCTGGCGCGGAGCCGTCCTCGCCCTCGCCGGCGCCTACTTCCTGATCCCGCTCGTCGCCTCCTTCGTCTTCACCGTGCACGTGCCCGGCCAGGGCATCACCTTCGAGGCGTACACCGAGCTGCTCTCCGCCGACGGCTTCACCGAGAGCCTGCTGCTCTCCCTCGGCCTCGCCGCCGCGACCATCGCCCTGTCGCTGCTGCTCGCCGTGCCCGCGCTGGTGGCCGTACGCATCGGCCCGCCGCGGCTGCGTCCGGTCGTCGAGGTGATGTGCATGCTGCCGCTGGTGGTGCCGCCGATCGCGCTGGTCACCGGCATCACCACCGTGCTGCGCTGGGGGCCGGAACACCTGTCGCGGACCCCGCTCTACCAGACCTTCATCGCCGTCCAGAACGAGAAGTTCCCCGTCGTCCTGGTCCTCGCGTACACGGTCCTGGCGCTCCCCTTCGTCCACCGCTCCCTCGACGCGGGCCTGCGCGCCCTCGACGTACCGACCCTCGTGGAGGCCGCCCGCAGCTGCGGCGCGAGCTGGCCGTACGTCGTCCGGCGCGTCCTGCTGCCGAACCTGCGGGCCTCGCTCGCCGGCGCCGCCTTCCTGACCCTGGCCCTGGTGCTCGGCGAGTTCACCATCGCCTCCCTCCTCGGGTTCCAGCCGTTCGCGGTGTGGATCGTCTCGATCTCCGGAGCGCAGGCCCGGATGTCGGTGGCCGTGTCCATCCTCAGCCTCCTGATCACCTGGCTGCTGCTGATCGCCCTCTCCCGGGCCGGGACCGCACCCTCCACCACCGCGGCCGCACCCGCCACCACCTCCCGCAAGGAGTCCTGAGCCCATGCCCACCACGCCCACCACCCTGCCCGCGGCCAGGAAGCCGGCGGACGCCGACCGGCCCGCGGGCGCGCGCGTCGAATTCCGGGGCCTGCGCCGGGCGTTCGGATCCACCGTCGCCCTCGACGGGCTCGACCTCACCGTCGAACCCGGTGAGCTCCTCGCCCTGCTCGGCCCGTCCGGCTGCGGGAAGACCACCGCCCTGCGCGTCGTCGCCGGCTTCGAACAGCCCGACTCCGGCGAGGTCCTCGTCGACGGACAGGACATCACCCGGGTCCCGGCCAACCGCCGCGACGCCGGGATGGTCTTCCAGTCGTACAGCCTCTTCCCGAACCTGAGCGCCCGCGACAACGTGGCCTTCGGCCTGCGGGTACGCAAGGTCGCCGCGGCCGAGCGCCGCGAGCGCGCCGCCGAACTCCTCGACCTCGTGGGCCTGCCCGACCACGGCGACCGCTACCCGCACCAGATGTCCGGCGGCCAGCAGCAGCGCGTCGCCCTCGCCCGCGCCCTCGCCCTGCGCCCGCGCGTCCTCCTCCTCGACGAGCCGCTCTCCGCGCTCGACGCCAAGGTACGGGCGAACCTGCGCGAGGAGATCCGCCGCCTCCAGCTCTCCCTCGGCATCACCACCGTCTTCGTCACCCACGACCAGGAGGAGGCCCTGTCGATGGCCGACCGGGTCGCCGTCCTGAACGCCGGGAAGCTGGAACAGTGCGCCGCCCCGGCCGAGCTGTACGACCGCCCGGCCACCCCCTTCGTCGCCGAGTTCGTCGGCACCATGAACCGGCTGCCCGGACGGCTCGCCGGGTCCGGCCTCGTCGAGGTGGCCGGAGCGCGCCTGCCCGTCGACGGCCCGATCCCCACGACGCCGGGGGTACAGGTCCTCGTCCGCCCCGAGAACGTCACCGTCACCGCCGACCCCGAGGGCACGGCCACCGTGGCCTCCGCCTCCTTCTTCGGCTCCGTGACCCGGCTCCACCTGGAGCTGCCGGACGGGGTGAGCGTCAAGGCGGACCTGCCCTCGCGGGACGCCGGAGCCCTGGTGCCGGGCGCCCGCGCCACCGTCGGACTGGCCGAGCGGCCGGTGCTCGTCGTGGCAGGGCCCGCGTGAGCGCCCTCGCCGCGGTCCTGTTCGACATGGACGGCACCCTCGTCGACACCGAGGTGCTGTGGTGGCGTACCACCGAGGAGATCGCCGGCGGTCTCGGTCATCGCCTCACCGACGCGGACGCGCCGGAGGTCGTCGGCCGGGCGGTGGAGGACACCGCCGCCCACCTCGTACGGGTCTCGGGCGGGGGAGACCCGGCCGAGGTGGCGGCGGCGCTCACCGAGAGCTTCTTCCGCGAGGTGGAGGCCGGGGCGCCGATGCGGCCCGGCGCCCAGCGTCTGCTGACCGCACTGGAGGCGGAGGGCGTGCCCTTCGCCCTGGTCAGCGCGTCACCGCGGGTCGTCGTCGACTCGGTGGTCGGGGGCTCCCTGGCCCATGTCCCCTTCGCCTTCACCCTGTCCGCCGACGACACCGCCCGAACGAAGCCCCACCCGGACCCCTACCGGGCGGCCGCCGGGCGCCTCGGCCTCGCCCCGGGCGCCTGTGTGGCGGTCGAGGACTCACCGGACGGCGCCGCTTCCGCCGAGGCCGCCGGCTGCGCGGTCCTGGTGGTCCCGTCCCTGCTGGCCGTTCCCACGTCACCGCCGCGGACCTTCGCCGCATCCCTGGAGGACGTCGGCGTGGCCCGGCTGCGGAGCTGCCTGACGGCCGCCGGCCTACCGCCGACTCAGGCCGGCAGGCCGAGGATGTCCAAGATGCCCTCCGCGTAGGCGGCCGCCCCGGACCCCGGGGCGGTGGCGACCTCACGGCGGAAACCGTCCACACCCGTACGGATGAAGGCGGCACACTGCCCGTGCAGTCCCGCCTCGTGGGTACCGCCGTCGTCCACCGTGCACAGCAGGGCGAGCAGGGTCCACAACAACGCCTCGCGGGTCGCCTGCCGCGGCGGGTGCGCGGCCCACGCGGCCATCAGGACACCGCACACCGCCGGGGCGGGCGGCTTCAGGTGCTCCGCGAAGAAGACATGCCCCTCCAGCGCGTGGAACGCGGACGGATGCCCCTCGGCGGCATCCCGCACGGCGTCCACCAGATGGCCCGCCGAGCGGCCGCAGCCGCACTCGATGGACTCCCAGTCGTGCCGTGCGATCTCCAACACCACGGCATCCGGAACCAGCGGGCTGCGCAGCACCGCGGACCGGCGCAGCAGAGCCTGCTGCTGCTTCTCGCTCCCCGTCATGGGGCACAGTATGAGGCCAGGTCGAAGTGGTCGGCGAGGGGGGTCGGAACCGGATCGCAGGGGCCTTCGTCACAGACCCCGTGTGGATGAAACGAAGAATTGTGGCACTGCTGTTCGCCCTGCTCGTGACCCAGCTGGGCGCACTGGTCAACCCGGCCTACGCGTGCGGGTGCGGGGCCATGATCCCCGACGGGCAGTCCCGGATCGGAGTCGACCGGGAGACCTCCGTCGTGCGCTGGGACGGCCGTACGGAGCAGATCGTCATGCGGTTCTCCGTCGGCGGGGACGCCCACCGAGCCGCCTGGATCATGCCGGTACCGAGCCGGGCCACGGTCGAGCTCGGCGACGGCGCGATGTTCGACGAACTGCGCCGGCTCACCCTGCCCGAGCACAGGACCCGCACCTACTTCTGGCCGCGCGAACGGGACTGGCCCTTCTCCTCGAACACGGGGGACAGCGCCGGAGCCCCGATGCCCGGCGGCGCGGCCCCGCCCGTCGGTGTCGTCGGCCGTGAACAGCTCGGTGACTTCGACGTCGCCCGGCTCACCGCCACCGACCCGGACGCCCTGAAGAACTGGCTGGAGAGCAACGGCTTCGAACTCCCCGACCGCCTCGCCACCGAGGTCGAGCCCTACGTGGAGCAGAACTGGGAGTACGTGGCCGTCCGGCTCGCCCCCCGGGAACAGGGCAAGCCGCTGCGCGGCGACCTGGACCCGCTGCGGATCCGCTTCGACAGCGACCGCCTCGTCTACCCGATGAGGCTCTCCCGGATGGCGAAGACCCCGCAGTCCCTCGGCCTGTACGTCCTCGCCGACCACCGCATGGAGCCCGCCTCCCCGATCGGCGGGTCCGCACCCGAGGTGACCTTCGCGGGGACCATCCACCCCGAGCGCGGGCCGCTCGCCGAACTCGCGGGTGCCGAACCCGTCTTCCTCACCGCCATCGACCAGCGCTTCCCGGTACCGGGGCGGATCGACGCCGACCACGAACTGCGCGCCACCGCCCAGGACACCCCGTACCGCCGGGTGATCCACCACGACGAGCTGCTCACGGTGGGCGGGGTCCCGGTCTGGCTGCTGACGCTGGGGATCGTCGCGGTGGCGGCGACCGCCACGGCCGTCGTGGTGCTCCGGAGCCGCGACCGCCGACCGCACCCCGCCGGGGCGGCGGCCTGACCCGCACGGGGTCCCGCCAGGTGTCCGTCGGACCGGGCGGGTACTCACGCCGAGGTGAGTACCCGCCCCGATGTTCCCCACCGCCCCACCCCGTACGGTCCGGACCATGACTTCCGTACAGCCCTCCGCGCCGGCGGCGCCGTCGCGTCCGCGCCCGCGTCCTCGCCCCGTGTACGCGGCACTGGTACTCGGCGTCGCCGCACTCCTCCTGGCCACCTGCTGGGGCGCGTACCGCCTGTGGAACGGCGCACCGTACCCCGAGGTCGATCCCCATGTCGTCGCCACACGACTCGGCTCGGAGGCCGAGCGCGTCGAGAACGATCTGGCCCTGCCCGGCGGGCCCCGCTCGCTGCCCCACCAGATGGAGACGGGCGCCTGCTACTACCGGGGACTGCGTTCCCTCGCCCACATCGACGAGAGCCGCCCGGACGTCCGGACCTTCAGCCTCGAACAGGAGACGACCGGCCTCCCGGAGGACACCGCCCGGGCCGCTCAGGAGCGCCTCCGCTCCCGGCTGTCGCGGCAGGGCTGGAAGCCCATCGGCCAGAACCTCTCCACCACGGGCTTCCGGTTCGAGAACCGGGACACCGGCGACCAGGTCCATGTGGCCTGGTACAAGCACACCGGGACGCTCGTCTTCCGTGTCTACGCGCCCTGCGGGAAGATCCCCGACGGCTACGCCCTGTAGGGGCGCCTCCCGGCACGCCTGATCCGTCGGTTCGCCGACGACATCCCTGCCGGGGTTGACGCGCGGGCGCCGGGACACCAGCCTTGCACCGGAGTTACCGACAGGTAAGGGGAAAAGGGTGGTTTCCATGGCGGAGGACGACGCACGACGGCGCGAACAGGACGCGGAAGACGCCGAGTTGATGTTCCAGGGGGTCGCGCACCAGGCCGAGCTGGTCCGCACCGGCAAGACCACCTCACGCGCCCTCGTCGAAGCCGCGCTGCGCCGCATCGGGCGGACCGACCCCGTCCTCGGAGCCTTCCGCGTCGTCCTCGCCGAGCAGGCCCTCGCCGAGGCCGATGCCCGTGACGCCACGGCGCCGACCGGTCCGCTCCACGGCGTCCCCGTCGCCGTCAAGGACGAGCTGGACGTCGCGGGCCAGGTCACCACCTTCGGCGGCTCCGCCAACCGCACCCCCGTCGCCGCCGATTCCGAAGCGGTACGCCGCCTGCGCGCCGCCGGAGCCGTCGTCATCGGCAAGACGACCATGCCCGAGTTCGGCCAGTGGCCCTTCACCGAATCCGCCGCCCACGGCCACACCCGCAACCCCTGGGACACCACCCGCACCCCCGGCGGCTCCAGCGGCGGCAGCGCCGCAGCCGTCGCCGCCGGACTGATCGGAGCGGCCCTCGGCGGCGACGGCGGCGGATCCATCCGCATCCCGGCCGCCTGCTGCGGCCTGTTCGGCCTCAAGCCCCAGCGCGGCCGGGTCTCCACCGCCCCCCACGCGCACCTCTGGTACGCGCTGGGCACCGTGGGGCCGCTGACCCGCACCGTGGGCGATGCCGCACTGCTCTACGACGTCCTCGCCGGCACCACCCCCACCGACCGCTGGAGCGCCCGCCCCGCGACCACCAGCTGGGTGCGGGCCCTGGAGACCCCGCCCGGCCGACTGCGCATCGGCTACTCGGTCAAGCCCGCCGTGCCCGGGGTGCGCCCGCATCCGGAACACGTCGGGGCCGTCCTGGAGTCCGTACGGGCGCTGCGCGAACTGGGTCACGACGTACGGGAGGTCGACCCCCGCTACCCCGACGCGACGGCCCCGTTCGCCGCGCAGTTCTGCGGCGGAGTCCGCGCGGAGGCCGACGCCGTCGAACGTCCCGACCTGCTGGAACGACGTACCCGGCGCACCCTCGCGCTCGCCCGGCTGGTCCCCGAATCCGCCGTGGAACGCGGGATCCGGGCAGGCGAGCGGCTGGCGGAGCGCGCCGACCGCATGTTCACCACCATGGACCTGCTGCTGACCCCGGTCGTCGCCGAGCGCCCGCGTCCGGTCGGCGCCCTGGACGGTGCCGGGCTGCTGACGGCGCTGGCGCGCTCGCGCCCGATGGTCGCCTACACCGCACTGTGGAACGTCACGGGGCACCCGGCCGCCTCCGTCCCGGCGGGCCTCGGCGAGGACGGTCTGCCGCTCGCCGTGCAACTGGTGGGCCGCCGGGACGACGAGGTGACCCTGCTTCGGGTCGCGGCGCAGCTGGAGGAGGTCCGACCGTGGGCGTCGCGACGCCCACGGCCGCCGGCCGCCTGACGGATGCCCCTCGGCCGTCCCCGCCGTCCCTTCTCCCTTGCTACGACCCGGGGAAGGGACGGCGGAGCAGGGCCGTCCGGTCGGGGACGCGTAGAAACCTCAGAGCGGCCGGGGCGGCTGCGTCCGCCAGAACGCGCACTGGTGCTCCGCCCCGAACGAGGTCGTCGTCCGCGTCGCCGCCGGATCGAGGGTGAGCACCACGCCGGCCCCGGCCCCGACGCCGGTCGGCGGCCACGGGGCCTGGCCCGCCACCACCGGGGCACCGAAGCGGGCGAACGCCGCCCAGTACCGCTTCATCCGGTTCCCGAGCGCGACCTGCACCGGGTTCAGCGGGCGCTCGCCCATCGTGAAGTCGTGCAGATAGGCCAACTCCGCGCTGTGCGCGTTCGACTCGTCCAGCCCCGGCACCTGCGCCCCCGCGAGCGTCGGCGACCGCGGGTCGTCGAACTCGTAGACGTACGTCGGCACCTGGGCCGCGAACAGCTGCGCCGTCCACGCCGTATGGCACGCGAAGGTCGAGTCCGTCATGACCGCCGACAGCGCCAGATACGGCGAGCCGTACGTCGCGACCGGGTAGCGCGCGAGCACCTCGGGCGCCGCCGCCCCGTGAGCGCTCAGGATCTGCGCCGTGTACTGCTCGGCGGTCAGGTACGGCTGGGTCAGGGCGACGAAGAACCGGGCCTCGGAGCGGGTGCTCCCGATCAGCACCGGCACCTTGTTCCACGCGCCGCTCCCGATGGCCTGCGCGGGAGCGACCGGCAGCAGCCCGTCACCGGCGGCCGGCCCCCGCGTGGGCAGCGCACGGGCCGCCTCGACCAACGCCGGACCGGACGCGGCGCGCAGACAGGCCGCCATCTCGGCGGACGCGACGCACCCCGCCGCCGCGGCGAAGGACCGCGCCTGCGCCTCGGCTTCCACCCGGTCCGGCGTCCCCAGCAGGGTGCACGGACCGCTCTGCAGTACGGCCCGGTGGAACAGGCCGGCGGCCGACGGGGCGGCCAGCAGCGCGCAGACCGAACCACTGCCCGCGGACTGCCCGGAGATGGTGACGCTGCCCGGATTCCCGCCGAACGCGCCGATGTTCGCCCGGGTCCAGCGCAGCGCCGCGAGCTGGTCCATCAGCCCGAAGGACCCGGAACGCAGGGCGTTCTCCCGGCCGAGCTCGGGCAACTGGAGATAACCGAGCTGCCCCAGGCGGTAGTTGATGCTGACGACCACGCTCCCGGTGAGGTCGGCCATGGTCCGCCCGCCGAACTGGGTACCCGTTCCCTGGCTGTACGCACCCCCGTGCATCCAGACGATCACCGGGAGCCGGGACCCGGGACGGGCGGTCCGGGGCCGGTAGACGTCCAGGTACAGACAGTCCTCGTCGGCCGCCGCCGGATCGCTCAGGCCGAAGGGCGAGAACTGCAGGCACGCGGGGGACTGCCGGGTGGCCTCCCGTACGCCGGTCCACCGGGGCGGGGGCGCCGGGGCCCGAAGCCGGGCGTCCCCGACCGGGGGAGCGGCGTAGGGAACGCCCAGGAACTCCTGCGCGCCGTCGCGCGACTGGCCGCGCAGGGCGCCCTGCGCGACGGTGACCACCGGGCGCGAGGACCCGCCGGACGGCGACGGCGACGGCGACGGTGACGGTGACGATGACGCGGTCGCGGGTGGTACGGCGGCGAGCAGTGCCACCAGGGCAAGTGCGGTACCGAGCAGGGACCTTGCCGGGGGCAGCCGTTTCCGGAGCCTCTTCATCCGTCCTCCTGAAGTGTTGCCGATGCGTGCCGATGCGTGCCGAGGTCGCCCCGAGGTCGCCCCGGGGTGGGGCCGGGTGAGGTCCGGCCGGGGCGGAGCGGGGTGCGCGCTCCGCCCCGGCCGGGGTCTGTCAGGGGCGGAGCCCGGCGATCAGCGCGGCGGTCACGGCCTGGTCGACCGGCCCGGTGTTCCAGTTCGGACTCATGGGACTCACGGCGATCCGGTTCGCGGTCACGGCCTCGATGTCACCGCCCTTGGCCGCGGGCCGCAGGTCCACCTTCACGGTCACCTTCCAGGTGCCGTCGCCCGCGTCGGTGAAGTCCGGTTCGAGCAGGGTCTGCGGGTCCTGGAAGGTCGCGGCCACACCGGCGGCCGTTCCCTTGCCGTCCGCCCCGACCACCGGGTGGTTGACGTTCAGACCGACGCCTTGGGGCAGCAGCGCCCCGGACCGGGCCCGCGTCCGCAGTCGGTCGATCAGCTTGACCGCGAAGTCGAGCGTCGGCCCCATCGCGTTGACCGTGGTGACCGGGTCGGGCGCGGCGACGCCGCCGGTGCTCAACGCGATGGCCGGTACACCGTGCTCCAGCGCGGCGACGGCGCCGCCGACCGTACCGGAGTGGGTGGCCAGACCTGCGACGTTCGGGCCGAAGTTGGTACCGGAGACGACCAGGTCGGGGGCGTCGCCCGCGAACACCTCGGCCAGCCCGAAGGCGACGGAGTCGCCGGGGGTGCCGTCGACCGCCCAGACCTTCGGCTCGGGGTGCTTCACCGTGATCGACGGGCCGCTCAGCATCTTCGTACCGGTGCCGCTCTGGTTGGTGAGCGGGGCGACGATCGTGACGTCGTGCCCGGCGGCGGTCAGTCGCTCGAAGGCCTTGCGGATGCCGGGGGCGTTGTAGCCGTCGTCGTTCGTGAGCAGGATCCGCAACGGGCCGGCGGGCGCGGTCCGCGGCGCGGCGACCGCCGGTGCCGTACCGGCCAGCGCCGGCGTGCACAGCAGCAGCGCGGCCAGCGGCAGAACTCGCTTGCGTCTCACAGGTTGCTCCTTGGTAGGGGAGGTGATCGAGGGTGAGCAGGGGTGGGAACCGGCGGGCGCACGACCCTCGGCGTGCGCCCGCCGGAGCTGCGGACGGGCGGGCCCGGGGGAGGGGGTCAGCGCACGCTGCGGATCGGGAGGATGGCGAGCGCGCCGACCAGCGAGAGGGCTCCGCCGACGAGGAAGAGCGGGGTGTAGCCGCCCAGGCCGGTGACGACGGCCGAGGCGACGAACGGGGCGATGATCTGCGGCCCGGCGTTCGCGATGTTGAGGACGCCCATGTCGCGGGCGGCGTCCTCGGCCCGCGGGAGGACCAGCGTGACGAGCGCGGTGTCGACGGCCATGAAGCAGCCGAAGGCGAGTCCGTTGAGCGCGCTGAAGACGAGCATGCCGGTCCAGGTCGGACTGATGACCGGGACCACCATGACGAGCCCGGCGAGCGCCGCCGACACACCGACGAACACCTTGCGGCGGTTCCAGCGGTCGGACAGCAGGCCGCCCACCACCGTGGACACCGCCATCGCGACCATCGACACCGGGGTGAGGACGGCCATCGCGGCCGGCGGGGTCAGTCCCTCGGGCAATGTGATGTGGTCGCCGAGGATGTACAGCTGGTAGCCGACGACGGAGAAGTAGCCGAGGACCATCAGGGCACGGCCGATGAAGGCCCAGCGGAAGTCGTGGTTGGCCAGGGCCGAGAGGAAGGCGGCCAGTTGTGCGCCCTTGGGTCTGGCGGGCGCCTCGATGGCGGGTTCGGTGCGCGCGACGTCCCGGCAGAAGAGGCTGAGCAGCAGGGCGGATCCGGCGACGATCGCGCCGAGGATCAGGTAGCCGGTGCGCAACTGGTCGGCGGTCCGGGAGGCGATGAGCACGCCGACGGTCCCGCCGATGGGCAGACCGAGACCGACGAGTGCGGACGCGGTGCCCCGGCGGGCCGCGGGGATCCGGTCGGGCACGATCGCGGTGACCGCCGCCTGGAAGACGTTCATGGTCGCCTGGATCAGGCACCAGACGATGCCGACGAGCAGCGCCGTGCCCACGTTGCCGAGGAGGGCGAGCAGGGCGAGCGAGGCCAGACCACCGCCCACGATCCACGGGTTGCGGCGCCCGCTGCGGTCGGAGAGGGCGCCGGCGATGGGGTTGAAGGCGGTGGCGAAGACCGCGCTGACCCCGCCGATCAGGCCGAGGACGGCGACCTTGTCGTCGGGGGCGATCGCGGCGACCTGGGTGGGCAGCAGGACGGAGCCGACGCCCATGTAGAGCGCCATCATCGCCGAGTTGGCGACCAGTAGGAGGGGCAGGAGACCACGCCGGGGGGCGGGCTCCCCGGTCGGGGGTACGGACGGTTCGACGACTTCGGGCGTGGCCATGACGACTCCTCGGGGGACGGAGCGGGGAGGTGGCGTGCGAGGGAGAAAGAGGGGGGCGGCCCATGAGCGGGCGCCGGACGGCGTCGTCGCCGGGAACTGCGGTGGCGGACGCCGTTCGTAACGTGATGTTGTTACACGTGTCACCAAGTGCGGTGGACACTGTGTAGCACCCATTTCCGGCCTCCGCCAGGCCTCAGGGCGCGTCGTTGTGCAGATCGTGACCGTCGGGGCAGTTGGTTGGAGCACTCGTGTAACCATCACTGCCAGGCCGGCGGGCGCGGCGGATGTGACGAGAAATCCACTTGCCCTTGTGGCGGTCGTGACGCGTCGGCCATACTCCGTGCCGCACCGCGACGATCCTGTCGCCGACGGGTCGTCGGACCGCCCTCGGCGCCATCGGGTGTCGTGCGCCGTGTCGCCGCGTCGCCGTGGCTTCCGGTCGCACCCCGACGTGGCACCCCGATGTCGTACCTCGATGTCGTACCTCGGCGTGGCACCGCGATGTCGTACCCCTGATGTCGCAGCCCGAGCTCGTGTCCCGATGACCTTCACCGAGGCGTTCCCCAGCGCCCTTCCTCGCGTTCCACCGTCCCGTGCCTGCTCTCCGCGTGCCCCCACCGCCTGGGGAGACGACCGTGAAAGGCCCGCCATGTTCCCCTCGCCCTCCTTCGTGCCGCCGTCCCGGCCGTCCCTGCCGGAACCGCCGCCCCGGCATCACCTTCCGGCGCCCCCGCCGCGTCACGCGCTCGGTCTCGGGATCGCCCTCCTGGTCCTGGCGCTGCTGGCCGGGCTGCTGGTCCGGCTGGACCGGCGGCCCTTCTTCCAGGGGCTCGACGACAGCTGGGCGGCCTCCGTGAACGACTCCGCCGGCGCGGCGTCCCCCGACGGCGAGGGCCTCGGCGGCTTCACCACCGTCCTCGACCGGCTCGGCGGCCCGCTCGGGATGGTCCTGCCGCTGCTGGTGATCGGCTGCCTGTGCGTTTACGGGCGCTGGCGCTCGGGGCTGTTCGTCCTCACCACCACCGTCGTCGCCAACCTCGTCGTGCTCCTGCCCCTCAAGCAGCTGGCCGATCGGCCGCGGCCGCCGCACCCGCTGGTGCTGGTCAACGACGGCTCGTACCCGTCCGGGCAGGTGTTCAGCGCGGTGACGCTGGTGGTCTGCGTTGCGGTGGTGGTGTTCCCGCCCCGTGCGCGACGCTGGTGGTGGGCGTTCGGAGCCTCGTACGTCCTCGTCATGATGGGCAGCCGGACCTGGCTGCACGCCCAGTGGCTCAGCGACACCGTCGCCGGCGCCCTCGTCGGCGTCGGCACCTGCCTCGTCCTGTGGCGGGCCTTCGCTCCGCTGCTGGAGACGGAGTCGGAGCGGATGGCCTCGAACAGCCTGTGGCTCTGAGAGGCGCTCCCCGGAACGTCAATTATTGAGCGGCGTTGACGTTCGACAAATTTCCGCCATATTCTCGATCGGGTGGCGCGCATCCGGCGCGCGGCAGTGAGGAAGGAACGGCTCATGCCCAACCCCCCGACCCAGGACCGCACGGTGGTGGACCTGCCCGCAGGCCGCCTGCGCGGCGCGATCGACGGCGGGGTCACGGTCTTCCGCGCCGTTCCCTACGCCGCCCCGCCGGTCGGTGACCTGCGCTGGCGCCCCGCCCGGCCGCACGCCGGCTGGAGCGGCACCCGGGACGCCACCACGGACGGTCCGAGCGCGCCGCAGATGTACATGGAGGGCGGTGACCCCGTGCTCGGCGGGCACGGGTCGCCCCCCTTCGACGAGGACTGTCTGACCCTCAACGTGTGGACGCCCGCCGCCGACGACGCCCGCCGCCCGGTGCTGGTCTGGATCCACGGAGGCGGCTTCGTCTCCGGGTCCGGCTCGCTGCCCGGCTACTCCGGCCGAACCTTCGCCCGCGACGGCGATCTGGTCGTCGTGAGCATCAACTACCGCATCGGACCGCTGGGTTACCTCTATCCCGGTGAGAACGGCGACGGGGTCGGTGACGACGGCGGCGACGGTGGCGAGGGCGGCAACTTCTGGCTCACCGACCAGCTGGCCGCCCTGCGCTGGGTGAAGGAGAACATCGCCGCCTTCGGCGGGGACCCGGACTGCGTCACGGTCGCCGGGCAGTCCGGCGGCGCGGTGTCCACCGCCGCCCTCGCCGGCCATCCGCGGACCGAGGGCCTGATCCGGCGGGTGATCCTGCAGAGCCCGCCCTTCGGCCTGGACCTCCCCGGCCCGGCCGCGTACCTGGAGCGGACCGCCGCCTACCTGGAGCTGGCCGGCGCCAAGGACCTGGCGGAGCTGCGTACGGCGCCCTGGCCGGAGCTGATCGCGGCCGGTGGCGGACTGTTCGCGCAGACCGTGCGGTGGGGCTACTGGCCGACGCCGTTCCTGCCCGTGATCGACGAGGTGACCCTCACCGGGCACCCCGCGCAGGCCCTGCTGGGCGGGGCCGCGGCCGGTATCGACGTCATGATCGGCTGGACCCGGGAGGAGGCCAACTTCGGCTTCGCCCTGGACGAGGGGTACGCCGCCGCCACGCGCGAGCAGGTGGTCGACCGGATCGCGGAGACCTTCGGGAGCGAGGCCGCGGAGGGCGTGTACGCCGCGTACGAGCGGGCCCGGCCCGGCGCCCGTCCCGCCGACGTCCTGATGGACCTCATCACGGACGAGCTGTTCCGGGTGCCCGCCCTACGGCTGGCCGAGGCCCGGGCCGAGGCGGGGAGCCCCGTCTGGGCCTACCAGTTCGACCTCCCCACCCCCGCGTACGAGGGCCGTCTCGGCGCCGCGCACTGCCTCGAACTGCCCTTCGTCTTCGACAACTTCGACCAGTGGTCGCACGCGCCCTTCCTGGCCGGCCTCGCCCCCGCCGTCCGTGACGGCCTCGCGTACGCCATGCACCGGGCCTGGATCGCCTTCGTCCGCACCGGCGACCCCAACCACCCGGACCTGCCGCGCTGGCGCCCGTACGACACGGGCACCCGCACCACGATGCGCTTCGACTCGGTCGTCACCGCCCTCGACGACCTCGCGGGAGCCTCCCGGCTCCTGCACACCCCGGCCCCCTTGATTTAACTCGTGTAACCTGAGAAGGAAGGAGTCACCCGAACAGAAGGAGCGTCGAGGGGCGTCATGACCAGAGACACTCACGTCCCCGCATCCATCACCAGCGCCGACGTGGCCCGCCTCGCCGGGGTCTCGCGCGCCACGGTCTCCTTCGTCCTCAACGACACCCAGGGCCACCGGGTGAGCGCCGGTACCCGTGCCCGGGTGCTCGACGCGGCGAAGCAGCTCGGCTACGTACCGCACGCGGCCGCCCGGTCGCTGCGCGCCGGCCGCAGCAACCTCGTCCTGATGCCCGCGTCGATCTCCGCGATCGGCCGCCTCGTCAGCGACTGGGTCGACGATCTGCACAGCGAGCTCGACCGCTTCGGCTACACGGCCGTCCTGCACGCGGGCCGCTTCACCGACCCCCTCGACGCCGCCCGGGCCTGGGCCGAACTGCGCCCCGCGGCCGTCATCGCCCTGGACGGCGACCGCTTCACCCCCCAGGCGGCCGAGGTGCTGGCCCGGGCCGGGGTGCGCGGCATGCTGGCCTTCGCGTCCCACCCCGTGGAGGGGGTGCACACCATCGGCTTCGACCACACCCGGATCGGAGCCACCGCGGCCGAGCACCTCATCGCGCGCGGCCGGTCCCGGATCGGCGTGGTCATGCCCCAGGAACGCGGCCTCGGCACGCTGGCCGAGCCGCGCCTGGCGGGAGCCGAGTCGGTCGCGGCCCGCCACATGGCCACGGTCACCCCGGTCGAACTGTCCTACACCCGGGAGTCCGCGACCGCCCTCGCCCGGCGCTGGCGCGGCCTCGAACTGGACGCCGCCTTCACCTACAACGACGAGTACGCCGCCCTGCTGCTGCACGCGCTCCAGGCCGAGGGCATCAGCGTGCCCGACGAGGTCGCCCTGGTCGGCTGTGACGACCTGGTCCTCGCCGAGCTCCAGCAGCCCGCGCTGACCACGGTCCGGCTGGACCTGCCGTCGGCCGCGCGGATCGCGGACGCGGTGCACGAGCTGATCGAGACGGGCACGGCGGCGCCCGTGCCGTCGGTGACGCCGGTCCTGGTCCACCGCCAGACCTCCTGACCGCCGGACCTGCTGTCCCCTGGCCCGCACGTGGCTCTGTCAGTGCTGGACGGCCTGGTAGACCATGGTCCAGAAGTCGTGGACGAGCCGTGGTGAATCCGGGGTGGACATCCCGACCTGGGTGAGCAGGACCCCGGTGAGCCGGTTGTCCGGGTCGGCGTAGGCCGTGGTGCCCGTGCCGCCGTCCCAGCCGAACTGACCGACGGGCGCGTACCCGCCGCGATGGGTGCGTACGGCCATGCCGAAACCCCAGCCGCCGTGCAGGCCCTGTCCCACGGCCATATGGGCGATCTTGCCGTACATGTCGTCCCGGGCGGCCTGTTGTCCGGGCGTGAGGCGGTTGGTGGTCATCAGCTCGACCGCAGGCCGGGACAGGATCCGTTCGCTGCCGTGCGTCCCCCGGTTCAGCAGCATCCGGAAGTAGGCGTGGTAGTCGTCGACGGTGGAGACCAGCCCGCCGCCGGCGCCCTGGAACACCGGCGGCCGGCTCGCCCTTCCACCGGCCGCCTCGTCCCACACGACGAACCGTCCGGTCTGCGGATCGGGCCCGTACAGAGGCGGCAGCCGGTCGATCCTGTCGGCGGAGACGTGGAAGGCGGTGTCCTTCATGCCCAACGGATCGAGGACGCGCTCGCGCAGGAACGCCTCCAACGGCTTGCCCGTGACCCTGGCGACCAGCACACCGACCACCTCGTTGCTGAGGTCGTACTGCCATCGTTCGCCGGGTTGGTGCGAGAGCGGCAGTTCCCCGAGGCGGCGCATCCACTCGTCCGGGGCGGGCGCCGGCCCGGACGCCACGCTGTAGTCGAGACGCTCGAAGGTCGCGGCCCTGATCGGGGAGTCCATCGACCCGAAATCCATCCCCAGCCCGAACGTGGAGGTCAGCAGGTCCCGTACGGTGATGGGCCGCCGGGCCGGCACGGTGTCCTCCAGCGGGCCGTCGGGCCGCTTCAGCACCCGACGGTCGGCGAGTTCGGGCAACCAGGGATCCACCGGGTCGTCCATGCGTAGCCGACACTCGTCGAGCAGGATCATGGCCGCGGCCATCGTCACCGGCTTGGACGTGGAAGCCATCCGGAAGATCGTGTCCCGACGCATCGGCGGCCCCCCGTCGTGGCGCATCGTCCCCACCGCTTCGACGTACGTCTCGTCTCCCCGGGAGATGAGGGCGACGAGGCCGGGGATCTTCCCGGACTCGACGTGTCGTGCCAGTACGTCCCGCAGTCTGCGCAGCCCTGCTTCGGAGAAGCCGCTGTTGCCTGTCGCCATGATGAATCCCCTTGTCCACGGTGCCGGGTCTCCGCAGACCGTGCACCTTGACCCAAGGTCAAGGTCAACACCCGTCGTGGACGAAGGCCGCCCCGCACGCCGGCCGACGGGCCGGAAGGGCTGCGAGCTACCCTCGCCCCTGTGATCACCTGTAACTCCCAAGACCGGAAGGTGTGCTGACCCGATGACAGGCGGGCTCACGATCGGTCAGGCGGCGGCGTTCGTCGAGGTCACGATCAAGACCGTGCGTCACTATCACCGGCTCGGCCTGGTCGCCGAGCCGGAACGCGACGGATCCGGCTACCGGCGGTACCGATCGGCCGACCTGCTCCGCCTGGTCCAGGTCCGGACCCTGGCGACGGCCGGAGTCCCGCTGGCCGAGATCGGTGACCTGCTCGAGGCCGATCCCGAGCCGTTCGCCGCAGCCCTGGACGACGTCGCTCGCCGCCTCACCGAACGGATCGAGGACCTGATCGCCCGACGTGACACGCTGCACCGACTCACGGGCGGGGACCGTCTCCTGCTGCCCGACCGGGCCTGCGCGGTCCTGGAGCGACTCACCGATCTCGGCTTCGATCCCGACTATGTCGCCACGCAACGAGAAGCCCTGGTACTGGCCCGGGCCCTGATCCCGGAGATCTTCGACGGCTTCCTGACGCGACTGGAACATTCGCTCGACGATCCCGGGTACGTCGAGCTGACCAAGCGCGCGGTGGAAGCGGCCTCCTGGGACCCCGACGACCCGCGGATCGAAGAGCTGGCGTCCCTCCTGACCCACAAACTACTGGGCGACCGGGCGCTCCTGTCGATGCCGCCCCGGAGCCGGTCCGACACCGCCGCCAGGTACGGAGCGGTCAACCACCACCGCGAGGACCGGGCGCCGGCCGTCGCCCGGCTGAACGCCCTGATCGAAACGAATCTGCGAGCCGCCGGCATCGACGTCCCGTATCAATGACGCCGCCCGGCGGACTCGTCGGCCGGCGCCCGATACGAGCCCCGGCCGACCGCGTGCGCTCGGCTCAGGCGGTACCCGCGCCCGCGGCCGCCCCCCGGCGGTCGTGGGCGCGGGCACGTTCCCGGGCGAGGGCCGGGCCGAACAGCCACCACGCCACCAGGCCCACCCCGGCGCCCGCCGCGGCCCCGGCCGCCGTGTCGCTGAGCCAGTGCGCGTGCAGCCAGGTACGGCTCCACATCATGGCCAGGATGAAGACGGCGCCCCCGATCCACCACGCCCGCCGCCGCGCGACCGGGACCAGGAGCACCCCGAGGAGCACGACCAGGAGCGCCGCCGTGGCCGCGTGGCCCGACGGGAAGGAGCCGTGGTCGACGCGGACCAGCGGATGGGCCGGGCGCGGCCGGTCCACCAGGTGCTTGAGGCCCTGGACGACGAGCATGTTGCCGCCGAGGGTGGCGGCGAGCAGGAAGCCGGCCGAGACCCAGCGCCTCCGGACGAGCAGCAGGAGCAGTACGGACAGCGGTATCAAGGAGCCGACCGGACCGCCGATCAGGTCCAGGATCGTGGCGGCGGCCTGGTAGGCCCCCTCGTGCGGGCCGCCCATCAGGATCAGCCAGCGGTCGTCCAGCCCCTGGAACGGCGGATCCGCCACGTCGGAGCGGACGACGAGAGCCGGCAGCACGGCGCCGGCGAGGAGCAGGAGACCCG
Source organism: Streptomyces virginiae (assembly GCF_041432505.1). GTDB lineage: Bacteria > Actinomycetota > Actinomycetes > Streptomycetales > Streptomycetaceae > Streptomyces > Streptomyces virginiae_A. Next base: position 955,282 of record NZ_CP107871.1, on the reverse strand, counting down.
CGACGAGGAGGGCGCGGCGGCGCGGCGCCCCGGGCTCGGCGCGTCGGCCGCTCCCGGCGGATCGGGGAGGTCCGCCGGGTCTGCCGTGCGGGGTGGTGGTGGTCGGGTTGCCGGACATGGCTGCCTCTCGTGACCGCGGCGGGGGCCCGCGGCCGGGTGCGCTGTGGAGGGGAATACGGGGGCGCGGCCGGCGGGGCCGCGCCCCCGTGGTGGAACGGGGGGCGTCGGACCGGCGCCGTCAGGCCCCCGCGCCGAGGTGCAGGGCCAGGAAGGCCACGCCCCCCGCGACGATGGCGGGGATGTCGTGGGAGCCGAGGAAGATGTGGTCGGCGCCGTCCACGGGCTGCAGGGTGACCTCGCCCCCGGCGCTCTTCAGGGCCGCGGCGAGGGCCTCGCTCTGGCTGTACGGGACCAGGCCGTCGTGGGTCCCGTGGACCAGCAGGAACGGCGGCGGGTTCGAGCCGGCCGCGTACGTCACGGGGCTCGCGGCCCGCGCCAGGTCGGGCCGCTCGGCGACGCCGGCACCGAGCAGGGCCTCGTAGGGGTCGGGGAAGTCCGCACCGGGCATGGCCGGCAGGGGGTGGTCGGCCAGGGTGACGAGATCGGAGACGCCGTACCAGTCCACGACCGCGCGGACCCCGGTCTCGCCGGAACCGACGCCCTGCGTACCCTCCAGCGCCGCGCCCTGCGGGCTGTCGGGGCCGACGAGCCCGGCGAGGGCGGCCAGGTGACCGCCCGCGGACTCGCCCCAGACACCGATCCGGTCCGGGTCGATGTCGAGGTCCGTGGCGAACGCGCGGACGTAGCGGATCGCGGCCTTCACGTCGTGCAGCTGGGCCGGGAAGGGCGCCTCGAGGCTGTGCCGGTAGTCGATGGAGACGAGGGCGAGGCCGGCCGCCAGTACCGCCCCGTGCAGCAGGTCGGCGGGGACGGTCGGCGGCGGGTAGCGGCGGTCGCCGTCCAGCCAGCCGCCGCCGTGGATCCAGACGACCGCCGGGAACGGGCCTTCGCCGGCGGGCACCTGCACGTCGAGCAGACGGGGGCGGTAGCCGGGCGTGGTCGCGTAGGTGATCCCGTCGAAGTGGCGGACGCCGTCCGGGCCCGTCACGGGCGGTACGGGGGACCGGTACGGCGGGGGCGGCCAGGTCATGTCGGCCATGTCGATCTCGGCGGGAGGAGATTGTGTCATTGCGGCCCTTCCAATTCGGCGTTGTCCCGGTGGAGCGGTGGCGATGTGGCCGGTGGGGCGGACGCAGGCTTCGCGTCGTTTGTCCGGAATGCTTGCGCGAGTCACCGGGGGAGGCGTAGCGTGTTACACGTGTAATCAAGGACTCTAGCGACGCATTTCCGCTGACCACAAGCCCAGAAACGATCCAGATTCCGGATCAGTTACACGAGCTACTGCAGTGGCGGCGCCGCCTTCCCCCTCCGGGAGCACGTCATGCTCACCATCGCCGACACCTCTGCGGTTCCCGCGGTCCGAAGCTACGTCCACTGGGTCGCCGCCCCCGACGCCGCGAGCGTTCCGCAGGTCAGGACCCGTGTGCGCGCCACTCTCGACGGTTGGCGGGTTCCCGGCGAGGTCGTGGACGCTCTGCTGCTGGCCGTCAGTGAACTCGTCGGCAACGTCGTCCGGCATGCCGGTGGCGCCGGCCGGATGCGGGTCGTCGTCGCGGCGGGCGGCGGCTGGTTCCGGCTGGAGGTCGCCGACCAGGGTGCCGGACTGCCGCGGCTGCCCGCCCCCCGGGCGGAGGTCGACCCGGAGTCCGAAAGCGGCCGCGGGCTGCTGATGGTGCAGCTCATGACGGCCGAACTGGGTGGTGAACTCACCGTCGTGGCGCATGAGTTCGGCAAGTCGGTGCGGGTGCGCGTCCCCGCCCCCTGAATCGTGCCGCGGGCGTTCGGACGGGTGCCCGCAAGGGAGTCCACAGGCGTGCCCGCACAGCTGTCCGCACAGATGTCCGCACGGTTGTCCGGTGGGCGCCCGGAGGTGCTCGGCGGGCTCCTCCGCTCCGCTCGATATCGCGAGATGTTGACGGACGCCAAATATTCGACATACCGTGCACCCATCTCCCCGCTGCTCCCTGATCGAGGTGCCGCCCCATGGAGCTCTCCCCTTCCGCGTACGCCGATTCCTTCTGTCGTGATCGGCTTCCGCCCTTCCCTCTCTGGCCCGAACTCCACTTCGAACTCCCTGAGTTGAAGTACCCGGACCGCCTCAACTGCGCCCGGCGCCTGCTCGACGATGCCGTCGAGCGGCACGGCCCCGACCGCCCCTGTCTGCTCACCCCGACCGAGCGCTGGACCTACGGCGAACTGCAGCACCGTGCCAATCAGGTCGCCCAGGTCCTCACCGAGGACTTCGGCCTCCGGCCGGGCAACCGCGTCCTGCTGCGCGGCCCCAACAACCCCTGGCTCGTCGCCGCCTGGTTCGGCGTCCTGAAGGCCGGCGGGGTCGCCGTCACCACCATGCCGCTGCTGCGCGCCGGAGAACTCGCCGAGCTCACCGAGATCAGCCGGCCCTCCCTCGCCCTGTGCGACCACCGCTACGCCGACGAGCTCGACCCGGGCCACCGCCCCGGTCCGCCCGACCTGCCCGTCCTCACCTACGGAGGTCCCGGACCGGACGACCTGGCCGCGCGCTGCGCCGCCAAGGACGGCCGGTTCACCACCGTGGTCACGGCCGCGGACGACGTGGCACTGATCGCCTTCACCTCCGGCACCACCGGGCGCCCGAAGGCGACCCTGCACTTCCACCGCGACGTCCTGGCGAACGCCGACACGTTCTCCCGGCACGTCCTCAAGCCCCGCCCGGACGACGTGTTCACCGGCACACCACCGCTCGCCTTCACCTTCGGGCTCGGCGGACTCGTCGTCTTCCCGCTGCACGTGGGGGCCGCGACCCTGCTGATCGAGCAGGCGGCTCCGCTGCAACTGGCCGACCTGGTCGCGGAGCACGGCGTGACCGTGCTGTTCACCGCGCCCACGGCCTACCGGGCGATCATGGAGGCCGGGGCGGTGGACCGGCTGGCCGGGCTGCGCCGCTGCGTGTCCGCCGGGGAGCCGCTCCCGGCCGCGGTGTGGCACGAGTTCCACGCCGCCACCGGTCTGCGCATCATCGACGGCATCGGCGCCACCGAGATGCTGCACGTCTTCATCTCCGCGGCCGACGAGGACATCCGGCCCGGTGCCACCGGCCGGCCCGTTCCGGGCTACCGCGCGGCCGTGGTCGACGAGAACGGTGAGCCCGTCCCCGACGGGCAGCCCGGACTGCTCGCGGTCACCGGTCCCACCGGATGCCGCTACCTGGAGGACCCGCGCCAGGCCTCGTACGTCAGGAACGGCTGGAACATCACCGGTGACACCTACATCCGCGACACGGAGGGGTACTTCTGGTACGTCGCCCGCAGTGACGACATGATCGTCTCCTCCGGCTACAACATCGCGGGCCCCGAGGTCGAGAAGGCCCTCGTCACCCACCCGTACGTCGAGGAGTGCGCGGTGGTCGGGGCCCCGGACGCCCGGCGCGGCATGCTGGTGAAGGCGTACGTGGTCCTGGCGGCCGGTGTCCCGGCCGACGGGGCGACCGTCCGCGAGCTCCAGACCCACGTCAAGGAGACCATCGCCCCGTACAAGTACCCGCGCGCCGTCGAGTTCGTCAGCGCGCTCCCACGCACCGGCACCGGCAAGCTCCGGCGTGGTGAACTGCGCGAACGCGCCCGCACCGACGCCGCCCCCACACCGGGCCCGATGCCCGCCCCGACACCGGCCGCCCCGGCACCGCCCGCCCCGGCACCGGCCGAGCCCGCCCGCGTCGTCGTCGAACGCCGCGTCGAGTGGACCGACACCGACGCCGCCGGCCACTACCACCACTCCACCGTCGTGCGCTGGGTCGAGGCGGCCGAGGCCGTCCTGCTCCACCGCCTGGGCCTCTCGCACCTGTTCGGCAGCACGCCCCGGGTCCACTTCGAGGCCGACTACCGGGCCCGCCTCTGGTTCGGGGACGCCGTGCGCACCGAACTGAAGGTCACCGAGGTCGGCACGGCCTCCCTGCACTACGCCTTCACCGTACGGGGCGCGCAGGGCGGCGAGGCGGCCACCGGCCGCATGGTCATCGCCCACTCGGCCGCCCACGCCACCGGGTCGACCCCCTGGCCCGACGAGGTACGGGACCTTCTCGGCACGGCCGGACCGCAGCAACCGGAACTACTCACCACCGCACCATCAGCAGGAGGCACGCCGTGCGCGTCGCAGTCATAGGAGGAGGGCCCGGCGGACTGTACTTCGCCGCCCTCACCAAGCAGCTCTCCCCGCACTGGGAGGTCACCGTCTGGGAACGCAACGCCCCCGACGACACCTTCGGCTTCGGCGTCGTCTTCTCCGACGAGACGCTCGACGGCATCGCCCAGGCCGACCACGAGATCTACCGGGCCATGTCGGCCGAGTTCGCCCGCTGGACCGACATCGACGTCCGGCACCGGGGGAACACCCTCACCTCGGGCGGCCACGGCTTCGCGGCCCTCGGCCGACAGCACCTCCTGCGCATCCTCCAGCAGCGCTGCGCCGACCTGGCCGTGGACGTCCGCTACCGAACCCAGGCCCCGCCCGCGGCCGAACTCGCCGCCGGCTACGACCTGGTGGTGGCGTGCGACGGCGTCCGGTCGGCCACCCGGGCCGCCTACGCCGACACCTTCGCCCCCGACCTCGACGAGCGCTCCGGCCGCTACATGTGGCTCGGCACGGACAAGGTCTTCGAAGCCTTCACCTTCATCGTCGACGAGCAGGACTTCGGCACCCTCCAGGTGCACGCCTACCCCTACGACGCCACCCGCTCCACCTTCATCGTGGAGATGACCGAGGACGCCTGGCGGCGTGCCGGCTTCGCACAGTTCGCCGACCGCGACCATCCGCCCGGCACCAGCGACGAGGACAGCATCCGGCGCTGCGAGGAACTCCTCGCCGACCACCTCGACGGCCACCGCCTGATCCCCAACAACTCCAAGTGGCTGCGCTTCACCACGGTCCGCAACACGACCTGGCGGCACGAGAACGTCGTCCTGCTCGGCGACGCCGCCCACACCGCGCACTTCTCCATCGGCTCCGGCACCAAGCTCGCCATGGAGGACGCCCTGGTCCTCGCGGCCAGCCTGCACGAGCACCCGGACGTCCCCACCGCCCTCGCCGCCTACGAGGACGAGCGCAGGCCCGTGGTGGAGTCCACCCAGCGCGCCGCCCAGGCCAGCCTGGAGTGGTTCGAGCACATCGACCACTACACCGGCCAGGACCCAGACCAGTTCGCCTTCAACCTCCTCACCCGCAGCCGCCGCGTCACCTACGACAACCTGCGCGTCCGCGACGAGGGCTTCACCACCGCGGTCAACCGCTCCTCGGCCGTGCCACCGATGTTCCGCCCCTTCCCGCTCGGCGGCCTGCTGCTGCGCAACCGGGTCGTCGTACCGCCCACCGCCCTGCACACCGCACGCGACGGGGTCCCCGGCGACTTCGACCTCGTCCACCTCAGCACCCAGGCCATCGGCGGCGCCGGGCTGGTCCTCGCCGGCATGACGGCCGTCAGTGCCGACGGCCGGGCCACCCCCGGCTGCCCCGGCCTGTGGAACGAGGAACAGGAGGCGGCCTGGCGGCGCCTCACCGACTTCGTCCACGGCCAGAGCGACACCTGCCTCGGCGTCCAGCTCACCCACGCCGGCCGCCGCGCGGCCACCCACGGCGGCGGACAGCCGGTCGCCGCCTCGGCCCTGGCCTGGGACGAACGCGGCCCGGTGCCGCGCGAGGCCGACCGGGCCGACATGGACGGCCTCGTACGGGACTTCGTGACCGCGGCCCGGCGGGCCGACCGGGCGGGCTTCGACGCCCTGGAACTCCAGTACGGGCACGGGCACCTGCTCTCGGGCTTCCTGTCCCCGCTGACCAACCTCCGCACCGACGAGTACGGCGGCGATCTGGACGGCAGATTGCGGTTCCCGCTCGAAGTGCTGCGGGCCGTACGGGAGGTGTGGCCGGCCGGCAAGGCGCTGCTCGTTCGGATCTCCGCCGCCGACTGGGCCGAGGGCGGCACCACCGAGGCCGACGCCGTCGCCATCGCCCGCGCGCTCGCCGAGGCGGGTGCCGACGCCATCGACGTCTCCACCGGCGAGGTCGTCGCCCACGAGAAGCCCCGCTACGGCCGCAGCTACCAGACCCCCTACGCGGACCTCATCCGCAATGCCACCGGGGTGCCCACCATCGCCGTCGGCGCGATCTCCACGTACGACGACGTGAACTCCATCATCCTGGCCGGCCGGGCCGACCTGTGCGGCGTCGGCCGCGCCCAGCTCCACGACCCCCTGTGGACCCTGCACGCCGCGGCCGCCCAGGGCTACCAGGGCCCGGCCGCGCCCTGGGCGCGCGCCTGGCGGGCGGGCAGCGGGCGGCCCCCGTCGGCGCGGACCGACCGGATCCCGCCGCGCCTGGAACTCCTGCGCCGGCCCGCCGCATCCGTCCACCGCCGCTGGCTGCCCCGCGCGGCCGTCCCCGCCCACCGATAGAGCCGGAGGTACCCACGCCCATGGACAGGGACCACCTGCCCCGCTTCACGGCCGCGGCCGTCCAGGCCGCGCCCGTCCACCTCGACACCGCCGCCACCGTCGACAAGGCCGTCGCCCTGATCGCCGAGGCCGCCGCGAACGGCGCCGAACTCGTCGTCTTCCCGGAGGTGTTCGTCCCCGGCTACCCGTACTGGAACTGGACGATGAACCCGGTCCAGGGTTCGCCCTGGTTCGAGCGGCTCCAGCGCGCCTCCGTCGACATCCCCGGCCCGCACGTCGACCGCCTGCGCGCGGCGGCCCGCCGGCACGGCGTCGTCCTCGTCATCGGGGTCAACGAGCGGGCCGCGCACAGCCTCGGCGTCCTCTACAACACCCTGCTGACCATCGGCCCCGACGGCGAACTCCTCGGTGTGCACCGCAAGCTGGTGCCGACCTGGGCCGAGAAGCTGACCTGGACCGGCGGCGACGGCAGTTCGCTGAAGGTCCACGACACCCCGGTCGGCCCGCTCGGCGCCCTCGCCTGCGGGGAGAACACCAACACCCTGGCCCGCTTCGCCCTCCTCGCGCAGGGCGAACTCGTCCACGCCTCCTGCTACATCGCCCTGCCCGTGGCTCCCGCCGACTACGACATGGCCGACGCGATCGCCGTCCGCACCGCCGCCCACAGCTTCGAGGGCAAGGTCTTCTCCGTCGTCGCCTGCTCCACGATCTCCCCGGAGATCGTGGACGCCCTCGCCGGCGACGACGAGGAGCTGCGGAAGCAGTTCACGCGCCCGCGCAGCGCCCTCTCCGGGATCTTCGGCCCCGACGGCCGCCCGGTCACCGAACCCCTCGTCGACGAGGAGGGCATCGTCTACGGGGAGATCGACCTCGCCCGGTGCATCCAGCCCAAGCAGATGCACGACATCGTCGGCCACTACAACCGCTTCGACGTCTTCCGCCTCGAAGTGGACAACCGTCCCAGGCCGCCCGTCACCTTCACCGTCGCGCCCACGGTTCCCCCGCCCGCCACCCTCGCCACCCCCGCCGCTCCCGAGGAGGACGTATGACCATCGAGCAGGACGACACCGTGCTCGGCCGTGCCCGGGTGTCCGACACCCCGGAACTCACCCGCTACTACGAAGAGCTCGCCACCCTCGACGCGGGCGCCCTGTGGACCGTCGCCAACGACATCGAACCCTGGTACCCGCAGCCGAAGTCCGTCCCCGTGCTGTGGCGCTACAGCGAACTGCGCCCCCTGGTCCACAAGGCCCTCGGCCTCGTCAAGGGCGACGACGCCGGCCGCCGCGTCGTCATGCTGGTCAACCCGGGCCGGGGGGACGTCAGCGCCGCCGCCGGGCTCCTCTACACCGGCCTGCAGATCATGGGACCCGGCGAGGCCATGACCGCCCACCGCCATCAGGCCGCCGCGCTGCGCTTCGTCCACGAGGGCACCGGGGCCTGGACGATCGTCGACGGCCAGAAGCTGAAAGTCGGCCCCCGGGACTTCGCCATCACCCCCAACGGCACCTGGCACGAGCACGGCAACGACGCCGACGACGCCCCCGTCATCTGGCAGGACGGACTCGACATCCCCCTGGTCAACGCCCTGGACGCCGGGTTCTACGAGGTCCACCCCGAGCTGTACCAGGCCCCGGGCAAGGTCATCAACTCCTCCCTGCTGACCTACGCGGCGAACCTGCTGCCGTACGGCGCCGAGAAGTGGACCCGGCCCTACTCCCCGCTCCTCGCCTACCCCTGGGAGCCCACCTACGAGGCCCTGCGCGGCCTCGCGAAGGCGACCGAGGGCTCCCCGTACGACGGGATCATCGCCGAGTACACCAACCCGGTCACCGGTGGCTCCGTCATGCCGACCATGGGCGCGCACATGCAGCTGCTGCGCCCCGGCCAGGCCACCCTCGCCCACCGCCACACCGGCTCGGTGATCTACACGGCGGCCAAGGGCCACGGGGTCTCGGTGATCGCCGGACAGCGCTTCGAGTGGCGGCAGGGCGACATCTTCTGCGTCCCGTCCTGGGCCTGGCACGAGCACCACAACCTCGACGCGTCCGAGGACGCCTGCCTGTTCTCCTTCGACGACTTCCCCGTCATGCGCTCGCTCGGCTTCCACCGCGAAGAGGCGTACCCCGACAACGGCGGCCACCAGCCCACCCCCTGAACCGCTCCGCCGTACCGGACGCCGCCGGCCCTGACACCGGACCCGGTACGGCGGAGCCCCGCCGCCGATCCCCCCGGCACCCTCCCTCTCCTACGCAAGGAGCCCTCATGCGGCTGCTCAGCTACACCCTCGACGACGCCTCCGTGCGTCTCGGCGCGCAGGTCGACGACCTCGTCGTGGACCTCACCACCCTGGCCCGGCAGGCCGGCGTGCGACTGCCCGCGGACCTGCTGTCGTTCATCCTGGCCGGCGCGGCCGCCCAGGAGACCGCGCGCGGCCTGCTGGCCGCCGGCCCCGAGGCCTGGCCCGCCGAGGCCGTCCACCGGATCGACGCCGTGTCCCTGTGCGCACCCCTGCGCCCCGGCAAGATCATCGGTGTCGGTCTCAACTACATCGAGCACGTCGAGGAGTCCAGCCGCAGCCTCGACACCGACAAGGACCTGCCGCCGCGGCCCGTCCTCTTCGGCAAGCCCGCCACCGCCGTCACCGGCCCCGGCCGGCCGATCCTGCACAACGCCGACCTGACCACCCAGCTCGACTGGGAATGCGAACTCGCCGTCGTCATCGGTCGCCCCGCCTTCCGGGTGAGCGAGGAGCGGGCCTACGAGCACATCTTCGGCTTCAGCATCCTCAACGACATCAGCGCCCGCGACCAGCGCCGCTCCGGCCAGTGGTTCTTCTCCAAGGGCCAGGACTCCTACGCCCCCTTCGGCCCGGTGGTCGTCACCCGCGACGACCTCCGGGACCCGATGAACCTGGACCTCTCGCTGCGCGTCAACGGCGTCACCAAGCAGAAGTCGAACACCCGGCACATGCTCTTCCCCATCGCCCGCCTCATCGCCGACATCAGCTCCGGCATGACGCTGGAACCCGGCGACGTCATCGCGACCGGTTCGCCGTCCGGCGTCGGCGCCGGCATGGTCCCGCCCGAGTACCTGCGCCCCGGTGACACCGTCGAAGCCACGGTCGAAGGCATCGGCACCCTGACCAACCCCGTCGTCGACGCCCGCTGAGGAGAACGATGTCCCCCCGCACCTACCGCATCGGCCAGATCGTGCCGAGCTCCAACGTCACCATGGAGACGGAGGTCCCGGCCATCCTCCGGGCCCGCCAGGCCGTCGTACCCGACGAGCGCTTCACCTTCCACTCCAGCCGGATGCGCATGACCCATGTGACCCCGGAACAGCTCAAGGCCATGGACGCCGACTCCGACCGCTGCGCCGTGGAACTCTCCGACGCCCGGGTCGACGTACTGGGCTACGCCTGCCTGGTCGCCATCATGAGCATGGGGCTCGGCTACCACCGCACCTCCGAGCAGCGCCTGCACACCCGGACCGCGGAGAACGGCGCGCCCGCCCCGGTCGTCACCAGCGCGGGCGCCCTCGTCCACGGGCTGCACACCATCGGCGCCGAGAAGATCGTGCTGCTGGCCCCCTACATGCGCCCGCTCACCCGGACCGTCGTGGACTACCTGACGCACGAGGGCATCGAGGTCCTGGACCACCAGGCCCTCGAGATCCCCGACAACCTCGACGTCGCCGCCCACGACCCGGCCCGGCTGCCGGGCCTCGCGCGGGCCCTGGAGTACGCCGACGCGGACGCGGTCGTGCTCTCGGCATGCGTGCAGATGCCCTCCCTCGGCGCCATCGAGGAGGCCGAGCAGCTCCTGGGCAAGCCCGTGGTGTCCGCGGCGGTGTGCACGGCCCACCAGATGCTGCGGGCCCTGGACCTCGACGCGGTGGCTCCGGGGGCGGGCCACCTGCTGTCGGGCAAGTACGCGCGCACCCCGCTGCCGGGTTAGCCGGTAGGTGCTGCGGGGCCGGGGTCCCTGACGCGAGGACCTCCGTGCGGTGAGTTCCTGGACGGCGCCCACCGCACGGAGGTCCTCGCCGTGTTCACGCCCTCGACGTGTGTCGACTCCCCTCGTGCGAGGGAACGGGCTGCGGCTCCACTCCGCGGACCGCGCCGAGCTGCGCGTACAGGTCGAGTTGGTCATCCGTCAGCCAGTACTCGGCGATCCGCCCGTGTTCGATCCGCAGGGTGTCCACGCCGGCGAAGCTGACCGCGGTGCCGGGTGGCACCGATGCCGTCGCCGGGCGGCCGCCCGTCCAGGTTCCGGTGAACCGGAACCGGGAGATCACGTGATCCCCGTCGGTGAAGGGGCCCAGCTCGCAGTGGAAGGAGGCCGAGGAGAAGGAACTGCGGAACAGGCCGATCCAGCGGGCCATCGTCTCCGGATCGTCGATGCCCTCCTCGGGGGGCATGCCGAAGGCCGGCAGATGCACGCGCAGCGACGGCGCGATGATGCGTTCGGCGATCGCGAGATCTCCGTTCCACATGGCCAGCCATTGATCCACCAGCGTCCTGGTGTCGAATGCGTTCATCCCGTCCACCCCTGCCCCTTCTCGTACGCCGTTTCGTCGCCCGGGTGCCCACGGGATTCGGCGCGGGCACCGCACGCGGGGACAGAGCTCGGCCGGTGCCGTTCGGATACACGACGGCGGCCGGCGTCCGCGGCGCCGCTCCCCGTCACTCCCCGTCCGTGACGGGAGCCATGCCGGGCAGCAGGAGGCTCCACAGCTCCGCGATCGATTCGAGGAGCTCCTCCCTCGACGCCGACTCCTCGGTCCGGCACTCCAGCGAGAACAGGAAGCCGACGAGGAGGGAGGCGCAGGTCCGCAGCGGGAGGCCGCCCCGGATCTCGCGCCGCTCGGCGGCCGCGCGCAACAGCCGGGTGAGCAGGTCGTGCAGTTCGCGGGAGACGTGCCGTCCGTCGCAGTCCTGGTGACATCCCCGCTGCTGCTCGCGCCCGAGTCGCAGGCCGACCCGTACGATCACGTCCTGCCCGAGCCACTCGGCCGTGAGCCCCGGCAGGCGCATGAGCACCTGGACCGGGGACTCGCCCGCCTGCATCAGGTCGGAAGCCTTCGCCGTGAACCGGTCGCCGCACGCCCCGCGTACCGCGTCGGCCAAGTGTTCCTTGGTCGGGAAGTGGAAGTAGAGGGCCCCCTTCGACACGCCTGCCGACCGGCTGACGGCCTGCATGCTCGTGGCGCCGAGTCCGTGTCGGTCGAATGCCTCCGCCGCGGCGCGCACAAGGCGCTCCCGAGTCCTGGCAGCTCGTTCTTGCATGATCCCCGAACTTCCTGTCTCCCCCTTCCGACCGTGGGCGCGGCCGGTCTCCGGTCGAGGTGCCGACCGCGCTCCACGTCCGGTCCTACGCCGTCCGGGACTCCCGCCGGGCTCCCGGCTCGCGCTGGAGCGAGCGGTCCGACGCGAGGATCGCGTGGTGCAGTGCCTGGATGCGGGGCGAGGGTTCGAGACCCATGCGACTGGAGAGCTCGTGCCGCAGCTCGCGGTAGACCTCCAGTGCCTGCACCCGACGGCCGGCGCGGTACAAGGCCAGCATCAGCTGTGCGTGCAGCGGTTCGTGCGTGCGGTCATCGGCGGCGTGGGCGACCAGTTCGCCGAGGAGTTCGTAGTGGCGTCCGAGCCTGAGTTCGGCGCTGATGCAGCGGTCGAGAGCGGATCTGCGCCGCTCTTCCAGCTCCTTCTTGCGGATCGCCAGGATGGGGCCGGCCGGTAGATCGGCGAGGGCCCGCCCACGCCAGAGGGCCAGGGCCTGCCGGAAGCGACTCGACGCGAGGGCGTCGTCGCCGAGGCTCACCGCGCGATGGCCGCGCTCGGCCAGGCGGCCGAACTCCTCGGAGTCGACCTCTCCCGGCGACAGGTCGAGCAGATAGCCGCCGGGGCGGGTGCGGATCACGGACTTGGGATCGAGCTGGGGTTCCGCGGTCGCGATCAGCTCGCGGAGGTGGCGGACGTAGGTGTGTATGGCGGATCCGGCGGTACGCGGTGCGTCTCCCGCCCACAGCTCCTCCACGCTCTCGGCCACCGAGACGGGCTGGTTGCGACTCATGGAGAGGAGCGCGAGCAATTTGGCCGGTTTTAACGCTGTTGGTGTCGCATTTACGCCAGATATGCGGACATCAAATGATCCTAGTACAGATACGTCCATTCGACTTACCCCCGGATAGTCGTTAGTTACCAGTCACTTCGACCCTAAAAATCCGTCGGTCGGTTTGTCAAACATCAAGTCAGCCTTGAAACGGGTGACTTGACCGTCTTTTCGCAGGTCCAGGCGTTGCCGGCGGGTGATCCTCAAGGCTCGGTCAAGAAATCGTCCGCGTCGATCTCCAGCCATCGCGCAGCACGGCTGGAGTCCACCCGTAGTCGAGCTGAAGCCTGCCTCAAGTCCCGCTCGTGACCTGCTGTTTCAGGCCTCCAGGCGGCCTCCTGCGGACTCCGGCGGCGGCTCGGGAGATCCCTATCGTCCTCCCCATCCGGTCCGACCGCATGGCGAAAGGTGAGGCGAGTGCTACTGGCTGACCGAGGAACACCGCGCGGCGGCCCATGGCGGCCGGCCGTGGACCACGAGGTGGACGGCGAGCCCCTGCGCATATGGGAGCGCCCCGCGCTCACACCCCAGGGACGCCCCGCGCTCACCCCGCGGGGGCGCACCGTCGTCCTCGTCCACGGCTTCGAGGAGAGCTGGGAGGACTGGCGGGTGCTCGCGCAGCACCTGCCGGCCGACACCCGCCTGTTCGCCCTCGACCTGCCGTGGCGGAGCGGTTCACGCCACCTGTGGGCGGACCGGGGCGCCTCGACCGCATGGCTGGAACGCGCCCTCGAACTGCTGCCCGTACGACCCGACGCCGTGGTGGCCCACTCGTTCGGCGCGACCACGCAGCTCGAACTGCTCACCCGGCGCACGCCGAGCGCCTCGATCCCCACGGTGCTCGTGGCGCCCGTCTTCCGGCCCCACGACCGACCGATCGACGCCCTGTTCTTCGGCGAGGCGATCGAGCGGTTCCGCGCGGTGCTCGCCGACGGCCTACGAGCCCAGCTGGGCCCGCGTGCCGAGAAGATCCCCACCGACATCGTCGAAGCCATGATCGGCAAGGTCCGCGAGCGCGTGGAGCCGCACGGATTCCTGCAGTTCTACGCCACGCTCGGGCGCGGCCCCGGCCTTGCGCTGCACCGGATCGAAGCTCCCGTACTGCTGGTCAGCGGCACCCACGACCCCTCGGCACCACCGGCGGCGATCGACGCCCTGATGGCCTCGATCCCTGACGTCAGGCTCCACCAGGACCCGGGGCTCACCCACTTCTGCCAGCTGCAGCAGCCGGTGCGGGTCGCCGAGCAGATCAGCGCCTTCCTGGAGGCGACACCCCTGCACCACTACGACAAGGAGGCGATCAGCGCATGACCGCGCTCGAAGACCGCGTGTACGACGTCGTCATCAGCGGAGCGAGCATCGCGGGCAGTGCCGCCGCGATCCTCCTCGCCCGACGGGGCGTACGCGTCGCCCTGCTCGAACGCCGCTCGGACCCCGCGGCCCACAAGGTGCTGTGCACCCACTACCTCCAGCCCTGCTCCTACCCCGTACTCGAAGAGCTCGGGCTCGTCCCCGCCCTGGAGGCGGCCGGCGCCGTACGCAACGAGGCCCGCTGGTACACCCGTTGGGGCTGGATCGAACCCAAGGCGGCGCCCTCGGGCCCCGAGCTGCCCTACTCGTACAACATCCGGCGCAGCACACTCGATCCGCTGATCCGCTCCCACGCCGCGAAGACCCCGGGCGTGGACCTGCTGACCGGCCACAGCGTGACGGGTCTGCTGCAAGAGGCCGGGCGCACCGTGGGCGCGCGGGTCTCGGGGCCCGACGGCGAGGTGGAACTGCGGGCCCGCCTCGTCGTCGGCGCCGACGGAAAGGACTCCCCGGTCGCCCGGTTCGCCGGGATCGAGACACGGACGTACGACAACGAGCGGTTCAGCTACTTCGCGCACTTCCGGAACCTCCCGCTGCGCGACGGGATCACCCACTCCTGGTTCCTGGAACCGGACGTGGCGTACGCGATGCCCAACGACGACGGTGTCACGGTCGTCGCGGTGATCCCCGGCAAGGACCGGCTCCCGGCCTTCAGGGCGGACCTGGAAGGCGCCTACACCGAGTTCGTCCGTGCCCTGCCCGGCGGGCCCGACATCGACGCCGCCGAACGCATCACCAAGATCACCGGAACCCTCAACTACCCGCTGCACTCGCGACGGCCGGGCGCCCCGGGCGTCGCGCTCATCGGGGACGCGGCCCTCACCGGCGACCCCCTCTGGGGCGTCGGCTGCGGCTGGGCCCTGCAGTCCGCCCAATGGCTGGCCGAAGCGACCGCCACCGCCGCGACCGGGCGCGGTGATCTGGACCAGGCCCTCACGGCCTACATACGCCGGCACCGGCGCGGTCTCGGCGGCCACCAGCACCTGGCCGTCGACTACGCCAAGGGCCGGCCCTTCAACCCCTTCGAACGGCTGATGTTCTCGGCGGCCGCCCGCGACGAGGCGATGGCCCGCCACATGCACCTCTTCGCCTCACGGCTCATCGGACCGCTGCGCTTCCTCAACCCCGTGGCGCTGGCCCAGGCGTCGGTCGTCAACCTGCGCCATCGAGGACCGCGCGCCGCACCCCCCACGCACCTGCCGCGGCCGACCCCTGCGACGACCGCCACAGGTCCCGCCCCCCACCCACGTACCGCCACCCTTCCGGCAACCTCCCAGAACGAAAGGCTGACGCCATGAGCGCCGACACCACCATCCTCACCGCCGAGCAGGACAGCAAGCTGCGAGAGATCATCCTCGAGGTCCTGGAGCTGGACCAGGCGGAGCTCACCGACACGAGCAGCTTCATCGAGGACCACGACGCCGACTCGCTCCTCGCCATCGAGATCCTGGCCCGCATCGAGAAGGACCTGGGCGTCACGATCCCCCAGGACGCCCTGGTCGAGATGGGCAACCTGGACGGCGTCCGGGCCGTGGTCACCCGCTCCCTGGGGGCCGGTACCGATGCCTGAGCCGGGCGCACGCCGCGTCGTCATCACCGGTCTGGGCGCCGTGAGCAGCGCCGGGATCGGCGTCGCCGACTTCACCGCCTCCATCAAGGCGGGCCGCCGCACCACCTCGCCCATCGCCGGCTTCGACACCACCGGCTTCCCCCACACGCACGCCGGTGAGGTGCACGACTTCGAGCCCGCCGCGTGGCTGCGCCGCATCGAACCCGAACGGTGGGGCCGCAGCGCCCAGTTCGCGGCGTCGGCCGCGCGGCTGGCGGTCGCCGACGCCGACCTGACCGAGTCCGCGCTGGCCGCGGCCCGGTCCGGGTCCGTCATGGGCACCACCAGCGGGGAGTCGGCGGTCATCGAGGAACTCGTGTCCGCGTGGGCGGCGGACGGCCTGAAATCCCTGGGCGCCGATCGGGTGGGCGCCGTTCCCGCGGGCCGGATCGCCGCGGCCGTCAACAGCGAGCTCGGACTGTCGGGGGAGGCGCTGACTCTGGCCACCGCCTGCTCGGCCAGCAACTACGCGCTCGGCTACGCCTACGACATGGTGGCGAGCGGCGAGGCCGACTACATGCTCGCCGGCGGCGCCGACTCGTTGAACCGTTGGGCGCACGCCGGGTTCTACCGCCTCGGCGCCCTCGCCGAGGAGATCTGCCGGCCCTTCGACGCCGACCGCTCGGGCATCCTCACCGCGGAGGGCGGGGTCGCCCTGCTCGTGGAGCCGTACGATCGCGCCGTCGCCCGGGGCGCGCGCATCTACGCCGAGGTGCTCGGCTACAGCGTCAACTGCGACGCCAAGCACATGGTGCACCCGGACCCGACCAGCATCGCCGCGTGCATCCGGTCGGCGCACCGCAGCGCGGGCGTCACACCCGAGGACATCGACTACATCTGCGCCCACGGCACCGGCACGCGGACCAACGACGCGACGGAGGTGGCCGCCGCCCGCGAGGTCTTCGGCGACCGGATCCCGCCGATCAGCTCGATCAAGTCGATGATCGGCCACACCATGGGCGCGGCCAGCGGCTTCGGTGCGCTGATCTGCTGCATGGCCCTGTACGAGGGCTTCCTGCCGCCCACCGCCGGTGTCGAACGGGTCGACCCCGCGCTGGGCCCGGGGGTCGATCCGGTGGCGGGCGCGGCCCGCCCCGCCAGGCCGCGGGTCGTGCAGAACCACGGGTTCGCCTTCGGCGGCAACAACGCCATCACCATTCTCGGAAGGGCCTCATGAGCACCGCCATCGCCGAAACGGCCGCGGACCGCCCCGCCGTCGCCGTGCAGCCGCTCGCCATCACCGCGGTCGGCGTGGCGACGCCCGCCGGGCTCGGGCTCGAAGCCCTGGGGCGGGCCTTGGCGGAAGGCCTCGTGGGACATGCCGAGGAGGTTCCCGGCGAGGAGACCCCGCCGCCGCGGCCGGTGCGGACCGTACCCGATCTGCGGACGGCCGAACTGATCGGCCGCAAGGGCGTACGTCATCTCGACCGGACCACGCAACTGGGTCTCGTCGCGTGCCGGTTGGCGCTCGACTCGCAGCCGGGGCCGATGGGGGAGCGCACCGGGGTCGTGCTCGGCACCAGCATGGGGAGCATCCGCAGCTCCAGCGAGTACTCGATGGAGACCCTGCGCCAGGAGCGCCCGTACCTGGTGAACCCCAGTCTGTTCCCCAACACCGTGATGAACTGCGCGGCCGGCCAGATCGCCATCCGGCACGGATTGCAAGGGGTGAACGCCACGCTGGCCGGCGGTCACCTGGCCGGGGTCCAGGCACTGCGCTACGCCCGCAACGCACTGCGCCAAGGGCACGCCGACCGTCTCCTGGTGGGCGGCGTGGAGGAGTTCAGCGCGCAGGCCGCCTGGGGCTGGCACCGGTCGGGGGCGCTCGAACCCGAGGCCCCCGTGGGCG
Organism: Streptomyces virginiae; assembly: GCF_041432505.1. GTDB lineage: Bacteria > Actinomycetota > Actinomycetes > Streptomycetales > Streptomycetaceae > Streptomyces > Streptomyces virginiae_A. The sequence goes on along the minus strand of NZ_CP107871.1, from coordinate 937,792 downwards.
AGGGCGCCGCGGTGCTCGTGGTGGAGCCGCAGGCCGCGGCGAGCGCCGCCGGCCGGGCCGCGCTCGCACGGGTCCTGGCGTGCGAGAGCGGCTTCGCACCGCGCGACGGCCTCGCCGAGGGGCTCGCGGCGGTGGTCGGCGCGGCGCTGCGACGCAGCGGCAAGGACCCGGCCGACGTGACCACGGTCTCCCTGGGAAGCACCGGCCGGACCGGCCTGGAGCGGGTGGAGGAACGCGCCGTGGAGCTGGCTCTGGGCGGAGCGCTGCCCGAGCAGGTCGTGCGCGTCAAGGAAACCGTCGGTGAGTGCTTCAGCGCCGACGGGGTCCTGCAGATCGCCGCGGTCCTGGGCCTGTGGCAGCGCGAGGGCCGCACGCACGGCGGCACCGCGGTCGTCACCTCGCTGTCCGGGGACGGCCTGGTGGGCTGCGCCGTCCTCGACACGGCCGACCCCCTCGGCTGACCGGCACCCGGCAGGGCGCCCGCGCCGACACACCGGTGTCCGCGCGGGCGCCCGCCACCCGTTCGCGCAACTGCCCCGCACCCCCAGGAAGGAACCCATGTCTTCGACGCGAATGCGCCCGGCGGACGCGGCCGCCGGAGCTCTTGGCCCCGGTGAGCTGGTCGCCGCGTGCCTGTCCGGTTCCCAGCAGGCGTGGGAGGCGCTCGTGGAGCGCTACGCCCCGGTGGTGTGGACGGTGGCCCGCTCGCACCGGCTCAGCCAGGCCGACTGCGAAGAGGTCTTCCAGCTGACCTGGATGCGGGTGTACCAGAGCCTGCCCCGGATGCACACGCCGGAGCGGTTCCCGGCCTGGCTCACCACCTGCGCGCGCCGGGAGAGCCTCAAGCAGTACGAACGCGCGGGACGCTACGTTCCGGTGGGCGACACGGGAAGCCTGGAATCGCCCGCCACCGCCCACCCGGGGCCGGAGGACGCCCTGCTCAGCCGGGAACGCAGCGCCGAGGTCCTTTCGGCGCTCGCGGAGTTGCCCGAGCGGGACCAGCGGCTCCTGGCCCTGCTGAGCGCGGATCCGGCCCCGGGGTACGACGAGGTCAGCCGTCGGCTCGGCATCGCCCGCGGCTCGGTGGGCCCGCTGCGCGGCCGCGCGCTGCGCCGCCTGGGGGAGCAGCTGCGCAAGCGGTACGGCGTCAGCGACGCGTACGAGGCAGCGGTGTGAAGCCCATTCCGGCGTCGGCCTGTCCGGCGTCGGCCTGTCCCGTCCCGGCCTGTCCCGTGCCGGCCCGTCCTGGGTCGGCCGGCTCGTCGGGCCCGGCCGCGGCGCACGCGCGCGGCGCCGGCCACGCGGCGATCTCCGCGACGAGCGCGCGAGGCGCCCGACCCACCGCGGCGCGCAGTTCGTCCAGCAACGGGTCCTGGTCCTCGCCCGCGGTCGCGCGGGCCACCGCACGGCGGCCGGGATCGGTGTCGCGCATTCAGCGCCCCTCTCGTGTTCGGGCCGGCTCGGCGGCTTTGATGACGGACGCCGAGGCTAGTACACGGGTACGGACCCGCAGGCGGGCCGGCGGGGAACCGGCCACCGCCGAGGCGCGCTCCGACACGGCCGCGGCGGCGGTGAAGCCCTCGGGCACCGCGAGGTCCACGAGATGCCACGCCGGGTCCGCCGACGCGCCCTGCGCCGCCCCGATGCCGTGCGCGAGCCCCGTCCCGATTCCCTTCAGGTACGCCTCCGTACGGACCCAGCAGCCCAGGAAGGCGCGCAGCCGCTCCGGCTCGGGCAGGGCGTCCAGCGCGTGTCGCCGCGCGGCCGGCAGCAACCCGGCGACGGTACGCGCGGTGCGCGCCGTGACCGCGTCCGACTCCACGTCCACGCCGACGGGGCCCCGCGCGAAGGCGTAGAGGACCCCGTCGCCCGCGTGTGCCATCGAGAACTCCAACCCGTGCCCGCCGGCCGCGTACGGGCGGCCGTGCGGGCCGCCGCACGCGGGACAGACCGCCCGACGCAGCCGGACCTCGGAGGGCAGCGTCCCCAGGTGACCGGCGAGCAGCACCCTCAAGCCCGCATGAGCCATGATCTTGCGGTGCCGGTGCAGCGGCCGCTTCAGCCGCGCGACGCGTTCGCGCTGCTGCGGATCGAGGAGCCGCGCGGCCGTCTTGGTGCCCGTACCCGCCGGTGGCACGGTGAGCCACCACACGTGCAGCTCACCGGGGCGCACCGGCGGGTACGGCGTGGTCAAAGCGCCACGCCTCCGTCCACCTGGAGGATCTGCCCGGTGATGTAGGACGCCTTGTCGGACAGCAGGAAGCCCGTGAGGTCGGCGACCTCCTGAGCGGTGCCGAAGCGCCGCAACGGGACCGCGGCGAGGGCTTCCTTGCGCGCCTTGTCGCTGAGGTCGTCCGTCATGTCGGTCTCGATGAAGCCGGGAGCCACGACGTTGACCCGGATGCCGTGCCGGGCGAGTTCCTTGGCGAGGGTGCGGCTGAGGCTGTTCACCCCGCCTTTGGACGCGGCGTAGTTGGCCTGTGTGGCGTGTCCGTAGACACCGGCCACCGACGAGATGTTGACGATCACGCCCGCACGCCGTTTGAGCATGCCGAAACCGACGGTCCGGCAGAAGTTGAACGTTCCGGTGAGGTTGGTGTCGATCACCGAGGCCCAGTCGTCGACGGGCATCATGACCAGGTGGTTGTCCTTGACGATCCCCGCCGAGTTGACGAGGCCGTACACCGGCCCCAGCTCTCCCTCCGCCCGCTTGACGAAGGTTTCGACCGCCTGGTGGTCCGCCACGTCGCACGGCGCGTGGAAGCAGGAGGCGCCCTGCGCCCGGACCAGTTCGGCCGTCTCGTCGGCGGCCGCCGAGGCGGATCTGCCGCAGAAGGCGATGTCGTACCCCTCGCCGGCGAGGTGCACGGCGACGGCGCGGCCGATGCCGCGGGTCCCTCCGCTGACCATGACCAGGCGCCGCGGCGCTTCCTGATCGCCGTGGCCGGCGGGGCGGGTGACGGTGTTCGTCTCGGTCATCGGTTCTCCCAGATGGCGAGGGCGCGGGCCTGGATGTCGGCGGAGAAGTTGTCCTTGAACGCGGTGCTGCGGGCGCGCTTGTCCTCGTCGGGGTGGAGGAGGCAGTCGTACGCGATCTTCGCTCCGCCCTCGGCGAGTTCCTCGGGCGAGTAGACGACGTGCAGCGGGGTGACCTTCTGGTCCTCGATGACGATCTGGCCGCGCGTGGGATGGCTGCGCGTGTGGAACGCCCACATCAGGTCGCGCAGGTCGGTGGGGTCGATGTCGTCGTCGAGGACCATGATCCGGGTGATCCAGTACCCGACCTTGGGGCGCAGCGCCTGATGGGCGATGGCACGCGTGAGCATGCGGGTGCTGGTGAAGGCGGAGCGCTCGCGCCAGTCGCGCGGAACGGTGACCGCCAGCAGGTTGATGGCGCTCTCCGGCACGATCCAGGCGGCCGTGACGGGCAGTCCGGCGGCGCGGAGCTGGTGCAGGGCCTCGGCCGAGTACGTCGTGCCGACCGCGGTGTGGTCCTCCTCGACGGGCTTCCCGGCCGAGACGACCGGCAGGATCGGGTCGTCGCGATGGGTGATGGCGCTGATGTGGAAGACCGGCCAGGGGTTCGCCTTGCCGGTGAGGTAGCCCGCGTACTCGCCCATGGGTCCCTCGGGCGCGGTCTCGTCGAGGGAGACGTGGCCCTCGATGACGATCTCCGCGGTGGCCGGCACGTCGAGGTCGACCGTCTTGCAGCGCACGAGTTCCAGCGGCTCACCGAAGTGGGCGCCGAGGTAACCGGCTTCGTCCGTTCCGGACGGCAGCCCCATGCCGCAGGCGAAGGGGACGGCCGGCTCGGCTCCCTGGACCAGGGCGAAGGGCATGGGTTCGCCGCGGTCCCGCCACAGCTTGAAGATCTTCCCGACGTCCTGGAGCGGCCGGACCATGCCGGCCATCCGACGGCCGTCGATCATCATGACGCGCGCGATGGACCAGTTGGTCCAGCTGCCGTCGGGGGTGCGGACGACGATCGCACCCCAGGTGTTGATGTAGCGCCCGCCGTCACCGTCATGGATGAGGGGTACGGGGAAGGCGTCGAGTGTGGCGTCCTCGCCGAGCAGGACGTTCTCCTGGCAGGGGCCCCGGTCGACGACGACCGGCGCGATGGGCTCCCGGCCGCGCGCCGCGGCGAGCTCCTCGACGATGTCCAGCGGGTGGGCGGCGGCGTCGAGGCCGAGCGAGAGGGCGACCCTGGCCCAGGGGGCACCGGGCGCCGAGCTGAGCGCGGCGGGGGCACCCAGGACCCGGAAGCCGGGCGCGTAGCCCTTGACCGCGGTGAACAGCGGTGCCGGGTCGCGGTTCTCGGCGCTGCGCCGGATGACGGCCCCGATCTCCAGATGGGTGTCGGCGGGAGCGTGCAGCTCACGCACGTCGCCCAGCTCGTCCAGAGCGGCGAGGTGGTCGCGCAGGCTCGTCAGGTGCTTGGTCATATGTGGTTCCTCAGGCGTGTACGGCGCTCTGCGCGAGCGGTCGCGGGGTGGTCGGCGCGGAGGTGGGGGCCTGGGCCGGTACGGCCGGCTCACCCCAGCGCGGGAAGGTCTCGGAGTCGATGCCGAACAGGTCCAGGGCCCGGCCGACGGACTGGTCGATGACGTCGTCGAGGCCCTTCGGGCGGGTGTAGAAGGCCGGCACCGGCGGCGCGATGATGCCGCCGTTCTCCGTCACCGTCGTCATGTTCCGCAGGTGGGTGAGGGTCAGCGGGGTCTCCCGGACCATGAGGACGAGCCGGTTGCGCTCCTTGAGGGTGACGTCGGCCGCCCGCGCGAGCAGGGTGTCGCAGGTGCCGACGGCTATCTGCGCGAGGCTCTTCACGGAGCAGGGGGCCACGATCATCCCGCGTGTCCGGAAGGATCCGCTGGCGATGGGCGCGCCGACGTCCTCCGGCGAGTAGTGGAAGTCGGCGAGCTCCTGCACCTGCGCGGTGGTCAGGTCGCTCTCGTACGAGAGCGTCAGCCGCGCGGACCGCGACATCACGAGGTGCGTCTCGATGCCCGCCGCCTTGAGGACCTGCAGGGTGCGGATGCCGTAGGCGATGCCGGTGGCTCCGCTGATGCCCACCACCATCCGGTGCGCGCCGCGCGGGTACGACGTGTGGTTCATGTACGTGCCTTCCTGCCCGCGAGGGCCGCTCGCGGGGTATGACGACGGGGTTCGGTGCCCGGTGCGATCACTGCTCGGGGGCCTGGACGACCGCGGTGGACCAGGTGAAGCCGCCGCCCGCGCCCGCGACGATCGCGAACTCGCCGGGCCGGAGCATGCGGTGGCTGACGATGTCCGCCATGTTGGCGAGCATGTCTCCCGCGCCCAGGTGTCCCGTTCTGCCGCCGAGCAGCACGGTCTCGGCCTTGAGGACCCCCGCGAGGGAGCCGTACATCACGTCGACGAGGCGCGGTCCCATGCGGGGCATGGTGAACAGCCGGATGCGCGGGTCGTGCGGATGCAGGCCGGCCTCGTCCAGGGCCTGGTCGAGGGAGGCGCGGACGTGGACGCGGGCCGCCTCGGGGAAGACGTCCTTGCCCACGGCCTCGTAGAACTCCTTGCGTTCGACGTTCGTCTCCCAGGTCGTGCGGTCCTGCATCGGCAGTTGGGAGAAGGGCTGGTTCCCGCGCTCCATGCCTTCGAGCCGGCCGTCCGTCGAGTGGGTCAAGGACAGCAGACGCAGATCGTCCGGGCCGCCGTCGCGGCGGTGCAGGAGCGCGGCGGTCGCGCCGTCGCCGTATCCGATGTCGGAGTGCATGCTCCAGCGGTCCCACGCCGGGGCGTGGTAGCGCTCGCCGGTCGTGACGAGGGCGCCGGACAGCGAAGGGTCGCCCAGCAGTTGGGTGGCGGCCACCAACAGGCCCGTCGCGCCGCCGGTGCACAGGGCTTCGATCCCGAACGGCAGCGCCGTCGGGGGGAGGCCGAGTTCGCTCGCGATGTAGTGGGCGTACGACCACTTCTCGTGCCCTTGGTGGAAGACCCGGGCATGGGCGAGGAAGCCGATGCGTGAGGGGTCCCACCCCGCGTGGTCGAGCGCTCTGCGAGCCGCCCGTACCGCCATCTGGGGTGCGGCCAGGTCGGGGGTCACGGGAAGCTCCGTGACACCGAGCTGCTGGACGCGCTCCGCTGTGAGGCGGCCCGCGGCGACCTGGTCCCTCGCGGTCTGTGTGGTGCCGGGCAGCCAGGTGGTGACCGCCTTCACTCCGAGTCCGCCCTCGAATTTCATTGCCGGATCCCCTCCGCCAGTCGCTGGTTCACGCCCGTACAGAGCGGGTCGCCGACCGCGTGGATACAGGGGGAGTCCAAGGACTCGTCGGCCGGCGGTGGACATGGCGAAGCCGCCTGGAGTCCGGCGGGGGTTCCGGGCTCCAGGCGGCGGTCGGTGGGCGGCCTCGCGCGGCGCCGGTGGCTCCGCGCGAGGCCGCACGCCTTCAGGAGGCGTCGGCCTCGGTCCGGCGGGCGAGCAGCAGGCCGACGAGCAGGGCCAGGACGCCGATCCCGGCCGCGATGAACCAGGCGTGTCGGAAGGCGTCCAGGGTGGCGGCGCCGGGGGCGGGGGTGCCGAGCACGGCGATGAACACCGAGATGCCGATGACGAGGCCGACCTGCCGGACCATCATGTTGACGGCGGACCCGGTCGCGAAGGCTGTCGGGGGCAGGTCCTTGGTGACCAGGCCGACCAGCGCGGTGGTGCCGAGAATGGTGCCGACCGGGGTCAGCAGCGCGCCGGGCAGCAGCATGGTGACGTAGTCGGGTTCGCTCTGCGCGGCGATGCCCCACCACAGGACACCGGCGGCGAGCAGGGCGCATCCGAGGACGACGACGGTGGCGGCGCCGAGCTTCTTCACGAGCGGACCGGTGGCCATGGCCATGACCGGCATCAGGAAGGTGCCCGGTGCGAGGGCGAGCCCGGTCTCCAGCGCGGAGTACCCCCGGACGTTCTGGCACCAGAGCATGAAGGAGAAGAGCATCGCGCCGAAGCAGGAGTTGAAGACCAGCGCGGTCAGGTTCGCCAGGCTGAAGGACCGCACCCGCAACAGCGAGAACGCGACCACGGGGTTGGGGTGCCGGGCGGAGCGTCGGAAGAACTCGGCGAGACCGACGACGGTCAGCGCGAAGCAACCGAGTACGCGTGCGGAACTCCAGCCCCACTCCGGCGCCTTGATGAGGGCCAGTGAAGCGGCGGCGACCGCGACGACGATGAGCACCGAACCGAGCAGGTCGGGCAACGGACCGCGTTCGGGCTGTGCGGAGGTGGGCAGGACGCGGCGGCCGACCAGCAGTGCGGCGATGCCGAAGGGCAGGTTGATCAGGAAGATCCACCGCCAGTCGAGATTGACCAGGGCGCCACCGACGATCGGGGCGAGCGCCGCGGCCACACCTCCCACCGCCGTCCAGGCCCGCACGGCGGCGCCGCGCCGCTCCGGCGGGTAGGAGGCCAGCAGCAGGCCGAGCGAGGTGGGAACCATCGCGGCGGCGCCTAACGCCTGCAGCACCCGGGCGACCACCAGCATGGGCACCCCCTGCGACGCGGCGCACAGCGCGGAGGCGAGGGTGAAGAGGCCGAGCCCGAGCAGGAATCCGCCCTTGCGGCCGGAACGGTCCGCGAGCCGGCCGGCGGGCACGAGCGCCGCGGCGAAGACGATCGAGTACGCGTTGAGCGTCCAGGACAGGGCCGCCGCGGTCGTGCCGTGGAAGTCCTCCTCCAGGGCGGGGAAGGCGACGTTGACGATCATCATGTCGAGGCTCGACATGACGAATCCGGCGCATACGACGAGGAAGACGAGTGTGCGGTGGCGCCGGTCCGCCGGTGACTCGGGTGGCGACGCCACGGTCTTCGCGGGGACCGCGTCCCCTGCGGTCTGGGTCATGTCTTCATCGTTCCCTTCGCTGGGCGGCTACCAGCTCGAAGGTAGCAGTGACTAACTACTCAGTCAACGCTCATCTCGCCACCGCGGGTCACATTTGCGCCCGTCGCGTGGTTTCATGTGGACCATGGAACGGATGACGGGCGATGAGCGCCGCAAACAGATTCTGCAAATCGCCTCCGAGGAGTTCTCGCACGGGGGCTATTACGGAACTTCGGTGGAAACGATCGCCCGGAAGGCGGGCATCAGCCAGCCTTATGTGTTTCGTATCTTCGATACGAAAAAAGGGCTCTTCATTTCCGTCGTCGAAAATTCCTTCAACCTGGTCGTGGCGTCCTTCGACCAGTCGGCCGAGGGTCTGACCGGCGTGGATGCCCTCGTCGCCATGGGTGATCGATACCGCTCCCTGGTACGCGACCGGCTTTTCCTGCTGATCCAGCTGCATGGTTTCGCCGCATCCGACGACCCGGACATCCGGGCGGCCGTCCAAACCGGTTTCGGGCGAATGTGGAATGCCATCCAGAAGAACTCGGGTGCCGATGACGTCACCGTCAAGCGCTTCCTTGCCCTGGGCATGATGCTGAATGACATGGCGGCCATGGATCTGTGGAACTTGGACGAGCCCTGGGCCAAGGCGTGCGTCGCCTCGCTCCCGGTGGAGAGCTGGGCGGGCTGACGCGAGACGCGTCTCCCGCCCCGGGGGCGGCCGTCGGCCGCCCCCGGCACGAGGGGGCGGCCGACGACCGCCCCTGTTTCACGCGGCGGACGGCGGCCGCTCGTCGGTCTCGGCTCCCTGCGTCCAGGCCTCCACGATCCAGCCGTCGACGATGCGCAGGATGTCGACGCCGACCCAGGTGATCCGCTTGCCGGGCACGTCGGACGGCCACCCGGTCCGCCCCAGGCAGGTAGCGGTGCCGAACCAACGGCACACCGCGAGTTCCCCGTCGACCACCGGCCCCAGGTCCGTCTCGTAGCGCAAGCCCTCGAACTTGCCCGTGAAGCCCGCGACCCAGTCGGCCATCGTGCCCGGGTCCCGGATCGTGTCCGGGTCGATCGTCGCCCCGGTGGTGGGCAGATGAAGCCGGTACTCCGCAGCGATGATCTTGTGTGCCGCGCCCGGGTCCTCGTTCCACATCTCCAGCCAGCCGTCCCACAGTTCGGCCGCCGTACGCGTCCTCGACGTCATGAGCCCGCCCTCTCGCTCGATATCTCTCCGCGGGGCTCGGACGGAGCCCCGTCTCACAGAGCGCCGGGCAGCCGTCCCGCGTACACCCGAATCAGGTGTATCCACGGCCCGGCCCCGCAGGTCTGTCGGAATGCGACGACCCAGGACGGGCCGGCGCGGCGACGAGCGAAGCCCAGGACAGGAGAATCCGCGATGCGCTTCAGCGAAGACCTGACGGTCGAGGCGGCGGCCACCTGGCTGCCCAGCACCACCCAGAGCGCCTACGCGCTGGTGGCCGACGGTGTCCTCGACCCGGACGGCCCGGAAAGCGCCGGAGTGATCGAAGTACCGGTCTCGTACGACACGTCGGCCCCCGACATGGCCGTCTCGGCCGGGCGCAGGGCCCTGGCCCTGGCAGAGGTCGAGGCGACCGACATCAGCCTGCTGCTGCACAACTGGATCTGGCACCAAGGCCATGACTTCTGGTCCCCGGCCCACTACGTGGCCGACCGCGTGGGGGCCTCGGCCGCCATCCCCTTCGGCATCCAACAGATGTGCCACGCCGGGGCGATGGCCCTGCACACCGCCGCCACCTACCTCACCGCCGATCCTTCGCTCCGCACTGCGCTGATCACCACCGCGGACCGGTTCGACCCCGCCGGCTTCGACCGCTGGCGCGGCGACTACCAGGTCGCCTACGGGGACGGCGCCACCGCCGCCGTGCTCGGACGATCCGGGCGCGGGCTGCGACTGGTGGCCCACGCCGTGCTGGCCGCGCCCGAGATGGAGTCCATGTACCGCGGTACGGACGCCTTCGGCCCCGCGCCGCTCGCGCACGGCCGGCCCGTCGACATCCGCCGGACCAAGCGCGCGTTCCTGGAATCGGGCGGCATGGCCCGGTTCGCCAAGACCGGCCCGGAAGCCGTGCGTACGGTGGTGCTGCAGGCCCTGTCCGAAGCGGGCCTGCTCCCCGACGACCCGCGCATCCGGTGCGTCGCCCTGCCCCGGCTCGGCCCCAAGGTCCTCGACCTGATGTACCTCCCGGCCGTCCGGGAGCTGTTGGCGGCGGAGCCCGTACGCCTCGGCGCACGCACCGGGCACCTGGGCTGCGGCGATCTGGTCGCCAACCTCGCGGACCTCGGAGCGGGGGACCGGCTGGCGCCGGACGACTACGCCCTTCTCCTCACCGGTGGCGGCGGCTTCACGTGGTCGTGCCTCGTGGTCCAGCAGGTCGGCGACGGCTGGGGGGCCGGACGATGAGGAACCGGGTCGACGAGCTGCACTCGTTGCGTGAGCAGGCGAGGCGTGGACCGAGTGACCGCGCGACCGAGACGCAGCACGCGAAGGGCAAGCTGACCGCTCGTGAGCGGATCGCGTTGCTGCTCGACGAGGGTTCCTTCCGGGAGGTCGAGCAGTTGCGCCGGCACCGGGCGACCGGGTTCGGCCTGGAGAACAAGAAGCCCTACACCGATGGTGTGATCACCGGGTGGGGCACGGTCGAGGGCCGGACGGTCTTCGTCTACGCGCACGACTTCCGGATCTTCGGTGGTGCTCTGGGTGAGGCCCACGCGACGAAGATCCACAAGATCATGGACATGGCCATCGCGGCGGGTGCGCCGCTGGTGTCGTTGAACGACGGCGCCGGCGCCCGTATCCAGGAGGGCGTCTCGGCGCTGGCCGGGTACGGCGGTATCTTCCAGCGCAACACCAAGGCCTCGGGTGTGATCCCGCAGATCAGCGTGATGTTGGGCCCGTGCGCGGGTGGCGCGGCGTACTCGCCGGCGTTGACGGACTTCGTGTTCATGGTCCGTGAGACCTCGCAGATGTTCATCACCGGCCCGGACGTGGTCCGCGCGGTGACCGGCGAGGAGATCACCCAGAACGGCCTCGGTGGCGCGGACGTGCACGCCGAGACCTCGGGCGTCGCGCACTTCGCGTACGACGACGAGGAGACCTGCATCTCCGAGGTCCGCTACCTCATCTCGATGCTGCCCTCCAACAACCGCGAGAACCCGCCCGTCCACGAGACGTCCGACCCGGCCGACCGGCGCAGCGAGGTCCTCCTGGACCTGGTCCCCGCGGACGGGAACCGCCCGTACGACATGCTCAAGGTCATCGAGGAACTCGTCGACGAGGGCGACGTCCTGGAGATCCACGAGCGGTGGGCCCGCAACATCATCTGCGCGCTGGCCCGGATGAACGGCCAGGTCGTCGGTGTCGTCGCCAACCAGCCCGGCCACCTCGCCGGTGTCCTGGACATCGAGGCCTCCGAGAAGGCCGCCCGCTTCGTGCAGATGTGCGACGCCTTCAACATCCCGATCATCACCCTGCTGGACGTCCCCGGCTTCCTGCCGGGCGTCGACCAGGAACACGGCGGCATCATCCGCCACGGCGCCAAGCTGCTGTACGCGTACTGCAACGCCACCGTCCCGCGGATCAGCCTGATCCTGCGCAAGGCCTACGGCGGCGCGTACATCGTCATGGACTCCCAGTCGATCGGCGCGGACATCACCTACGCCTGGCCGACCAACGAGATCGCCGTGATGGGCGCCGAGGGCGCGGCCAACGTCATCTTCCGCAAGCAGATCGCGGACGCCGAGGACCCCGAGGCCATGCGGGTGCGCATGGTCAAGGAGTACAAGGCCGAACTGATGCACCCCTACTACGCGGCCGAACGCGGCCTCGTCGACGACGTCATCGATCCCGCCGAGACCCGCGAGGTCCTCGTCAGCGCCCTCGCGATGCTCCGCAACAAGCACGCCGATCTGCCGTCCCGCAAGCACGGCAACCCGCCGCAGTAGCAGCGAAGGAGACCCGCCACCACATGACCACCGCCACCGACACCCTGCTCCGCGTCGAAAAGGGCAACGCCGCCCCCGAGGAACTCGCCGCGATCACCGCGATCCTCCTCGCCCGCGCCACCGCCGGCTCGGCCCAGGCCCCGCCCCGCACCACCCGCTCCGAGGCCGGCTGGCGCCGCCCGGAGCGCAGCCGCCGCTTCCAACCCCCGCACAGCTGGCGCTAGGGCGTGTCTTTCGGATCACGCCGGGCCTGCCGGGACCGGGCGATCACGGCTCAGCCTCGGGCGCGTGCTCCCGGGAGGATGATCGTGACCCCGCGCCCGGCCGCCGTGCCCATCGCGGCCAGGGCCGCCGGGGCGGCGTCGAGCGGGATCGTCGAGGTGACCAGCAGGTCCGGCCGCAGCGCCCCGCCCCGGACCAGCTCCATCATCGGTGGGTAGGCGTGCGCCGCCATGCCGTGGCTCCCCAGGATCTCCAACTCCCAGCCGATCACCCGGTCCATCGGCAGGGCCGCCGCTCCGGCCGCCGCCGGCAGCAGTCCCACCTGCACGTGCCGCCCGCGTCGGCGCAGCCCGGACACCGAGGCCGCCGCCGTCGCCGGTGAGCCCAGCGCGTCGAGGGACAGGTGCGCGCCCCCGCCGGTCGCCTCCCGGACCGCCCGCGCGGTGTCGGCGGTGTCCCGGGCGTCCACGCCGTGCACGGCTCCGAACTTCCGCGCCAGATCCAGCGCCCCCGGCGCCGTGTCCACGGCGACCACCCGGGCCCCGGCCGCCGCCGCGATCATCACGGCGGAGAGCCCCACCCCGCCGCAGCCGTACACGGACACCCACTCGCCCGCCGCCACCCGGCCCCGTGCCACCACCGCCCGGAACGCCGTCGCGAAGCGGCACCCCAGACCGGCCGCCGTCGCGTACGACAGCTCCTCGGGCACCGCCACCAGATTCACATCGGCGTGGTCCAGGGCCACGTACTCGGCGAAGGACCCCCAGTGCGTGAACCCGGGCTGCGTCTGCCGCGCACACACCTGGTGGTCGCCGGCCGCGCAGTCGGCACAGCTGCCGCAGGCGCACACGAAGGGAGCCGTGACCCGGTCACCGACCCGCCAGTTCACGACACCGGCCCCCACCGCCTCGACCACACCCGCGAGTTCGTGGCCGGGCACGTGCGGCAGCACGATGTCCGGGTCGTGCCCCATCCAGCCGTGCCAGTCGCTGCGGCACAGCCCGGTGGCCTCCACCCGTACCACCACCCCGCCCGCCGGCGGACTCGGCTCCGGTACCTCCCGTACCTCGGCCTGCTCGCCGTACCGTTCGAAGACCACCGCTCGCATGGATCCCGCCCTCCGCTCGACTGCCCGCACGGTACCCGTCGCCGCGGGCGCTGCTCACGGCGCGCCCTCGCCGGCCCGGGCGAGCGCCAGCACACCCCCGCAGATCAGGGCGATGCCCAGCAGTTGGGGGAGCAGCCACCAGCCCGACCGCAGGTGTTCCTCGTACAGGACCACCCCCAGCGCGATGCTGATGCTCGCGTCGCCGAGGGTCAGCGCGGGCTGCGAGGCGACCAGTGGGCCGCCCTGCATGGCGTGTTCCAGCAGGAGCAGGGCGCAGATGCCACTGGCCCCGAAGGCGTACGTCTCCCAGGTCGTCAGGAAGGCGACGAAGCCGCTGTCGTCGAGGACGTGCACCGAGGACTTCATCAGCGCGGCGGTGAGCGCGTAACAGACGGCGGTGGCGGCGCCGAGGCAGCCGGCCCGGGCGCGGCCGGGCGGCAGGCGCATCCCGGCCACGGCCAGGGCGGCCACGACGACCGCGCACGCCGGTAGGGCCACCACCCAGCGCTCGGCCGGCACGTCCGTCCGGTTGCCCATCGGCGAGGCGGCCACCAGAGCGACCCCGAGCCCGGCCACCACCCCCGCCACGGCCAGCCACAGCGCCCCCGGCAGCCGCTGCCGCGTCACCAGCGAGGCGATCAGCAGCGCGAGCGGCAGCTCCAGCACGAACAGCGGCTGTACGAGGGCCAGGGCACCCGTGGCCAGCGCCACGGCCTGGCCCACCCCGGCCGCGATCACGGCCAGGATGCCGCCGATCCACAGCGGCCGCCGCAGCAGATCGAGGACCAGGCCGAAGCGGAAGCCGTCGCTCTGCGGCACGGTCAGCGCGGCCCGCCGCTGGAGCACGGTGGCGAGTGCGTTGCTGAACGCCGCGAACAGCGCGAAGAGGACCGGCAGGACGACGCCCATGCCCCGATCCTCACGGCGCCCGCCGCCCCGCCGTGGCACGACACCGGGCCACGACCGTCCTGCCCCGCGCATTCCCCCGTCCGGACCTGCCCGGCAGTCCTCAGGCCCGCCCCGCGGCCCGGCGCAGGGCCAGCGCGGCGAGGGCCTCCGGGGCGCCGGCCTGGCCCCGGACGCCGGGGAAGGCGTTGATGTCCACGATGAGCGGCGTCCCGCCGCCGGCGTCGATGATGTCCACGCCGTAGACGTCGAGCGCGAACACCGCGCCCACCTCGCGCACCAGTGCGGCCCAGCCGGACGGAAGTTCCGCGAGCGGCAGCGGACGGGTGGGCCCACGGCCCTCGGGGGAGAGCTCCGAGCGGCGCAGGGCCGAGAACACCTGGTCCCCTATGGCCCACAGCTTGTGGTCCCAGCCGCTGTTGGGCGCGTAGTCCTGCACCACGACCGGCTCGTGCGGCCATTCCCGGGCCAACTCCCGCAGCCGTCCCGTGTCGTTCACGCGGGCGACGAGGTCGCCCCGGCGGCTGCGCCGGCTCTTGACCACCACGGGGGCGTCCAGCAGGGCGCCCGCGGCCCACGCCCCGAGGGAGTCGTGGGTACGGGTCGCGGCGAAGGGCAGCCCGGCCCGCAGGGCGAGCTCGGCCATCGCCGTTCGGTCCTGGCACAGCTCGGTGGCCGCGGCGGAGTTCACCACGGCCGCTCCCCGCCCCTCCAGGTGGCGCGCGAGACCCAGCGCCTGCGGTGTCCGCGACTTCAGCAGGTACACCTCGGCGAGCGGCAGCGGGACCTCCCCGGGCGTGACCGGATCGAGGGCTTCGACCGTGTGCTCCGGGGCCAGCAGCGCGGTCGTGTCCGCCAGCAGCGGATGCCCGGGCTCCGGGGTGATCAGGCCGATCCTCACGCGCCGTCACCTCCGACGGCGGAGACCTGCGCAGGGATCGACAGGGGCAGCGGGTAGGGCAACGCCACGGGCGCCGGCGGGGGTGCGCAGCCGCCGCCCGCCCGTGCGAGGTCGAGGACGGCGCGGGCCACCCGCGCCGCCGCGTCCGGCACCTGACGGAAGCTCGGGAAGTCGTTCACGTCGACGACCACCGGGCCGTCCGGGCCCAGCAGCACGTCCACGCCGTACAGGTCCAGCCCGTAGACCGACCCCACCTGGGCCGCGATCGCCGCCACCTCGGCCGACAGCGGCACGCGCCGCTCCCGTACCGAGGGGTCGGGGTGCAGTGGGGAACAGCGCTCGGTCGCGAACAGCTCGCCACCGACCGCGTACACCTTGATGTCCGTGCCCGAGTTGGGTACGTACGGCTGGGCGATGAGCAGGCCCTCGCCCGCGAGCACGGGCAGCAGCGACTCCAGCCGCTCCGGCGAGGACACCAGATGCACGGCCCGCCCGGAGCTGCCGTCGGCCGGCTTGACCACGAGCGGGTACTCCGACTCCGGGATCTCCCTGAGCAACTCGGGGCGGGCCACCGCGTAGGTGGGCGGCAGCGGGAGCCCCCGGCCGCGCCCGAGGGCGGCGGCCAGTGCCTTGTCCCGTACGCCCCGGATCGACCGGGCGTCGTTGACGGTGGTCGTCCCGGCCGCGGCGGCGGCTTCGAGCAGCGTCAGACCCGGGCCGCCGGACACCGTCTTGAGCACCCAGGCGTCGTGCGCACCCGCGTCCACCACCTCGGTCATGCGCAGGAGCGAGCCGCCCGGCCGCACGACGTCCACCTGGTGCCCCCACGCGGTCAGCTGCCGGATCACCTCGTTCGGCATGCCGTCGTGGCGGTAGTGCTCCTCCACCAGGAAGCAGAGCCTCATGGACCTTCCCCATATCCCCGGACGTCCGCCGATACCGTCCGGCGAGTTGTGACGTCACAGGATGTCATGGACCGCAATGTGATGATCGGTCCGCGTGTGGGCTTCCTTGCTACCCTGCCCGTTCCGCATCACCGGGGGAGGGATCAGGACGGCATGGGCGATCGGTGGACGGAGCCGCTGCACGGGCTCGCGGGGAACGAGGCCGCACCGGCGGACGTGCTGCTGCGACTGCTCGGCCACGAAGACGAGTGGCTGCGCCGAGCGGTTGCGCAGCGCGCGGCTCTTCCGCAGGAGGTGGTCGAGGCCGTTCTCGTCCACCCGGACCGCCGGGTCCGGGCCGCCTTCGCCCAGAACGGCGGAGCCGACCCCGACCAGCGTGCCCGGTTGGTCGACGACCCGTCCGCGTCGGTCCACCTCGCCCTGGCACACGGTCCCCTGGCCTACCGGCGGCGGGTGGCCCCGCTCCCGGACCGGGCCTACGAGCGGCTGCTCGACCACCCCAGGGGCATGGTGTCCGGCGAACTGGTCAGGTGGGGCGCCGCACCCGCCCACATCCTGGCGGGACTCGCGGACCACGAGGACCCGATGTTCCGGGAGGCCGCCTGCCGTGCCTGGGGCCGGCTCGCGGACGGGGTCCGGGAGCGGCTCCTGCACGACGAGGACCCGCAGGTGCGGCAGGCCGCCGCCCTGCGCGTCTGCCACGAGGACGAGGAACGGACCACCTGGCTCGTCGACCGCTCGGGGAGCGGGTGGCACCTGGGGGAGGTCCTGACGAGGGGCCGGCTCACCCGGGAACTCGCCGAACGCCTGCTCGCACGGGGCGAACGGATCGCCGCGCTCGCCGCCAACCCCTCGCTCCCGCCCGACCTGGTGGCCCGGCTGGCCGTCGACCCCGACCCGAAGGTCCGCCTCCAGGTGTCGGCCCGCCCCGAACTGACCGAGTCCGAGCGCGCCGCCGTCGACCACACCGTGGACGCCGAGGACCGGCTGCCCACCCTGGGATGGGTGTGGGAGCGTCGTACGGACGCCGCGTTCCTACGGCGGTGCGCCCGGTCCGCGCACACCTGGCTGCGGCGCAGCGCCGCGGTCTGCCCCGGCCTACCGGTCGACGCCGTCGAACTGCTGGCGCGGGACGAGGACTTCGCCGTACGGCTGCTGCTCGCCGAGTTCCACCCCGAGCCGCCGCCCGAGCTGCTTCTCGACCTGTACCTGAACGGCACCCACCGCGCCGTGGGCATGCTGGTCGCCCGGCCGGGATTTCCCGCCGCCGGGCTCGCCGCGCGCCTCGGCGACTCCCCGGACCCGAGGGCCCGGCGCCTGGCCCTGCGTGACCCCGGCCTGGAGCCGGAACTCCTGGACCGGCTCCTCCGGGACCCGGAAACACGCGCGGCCGCCGGCCGGGACCCCCGGCTCCCGGTGGCCCGGATCCGGGAGTTGCTCGCCGATCCGGATCCCGAGGCGGCGGCCGCCGCGGCGGCCAATCCCGCACTTCCCGCCGTGGATATGCGTCAGTTGCTGGACCGGGCGAAGGTGCCGGAAATTCCGATGAATGATCGGACGATCGGCTGCTAGGTTGATCACGTGCCGAAGTTGAATCAGATCATCGCAGTGGAAAAGGGCGTCAAGTCCAAGTCCCTCCAGGAGCTCACGCAGGCTCACCACGACGTCCAGAAGCCCGCCCTGCTGGCCGGAATCTCCCGGACCTACCAGCCCAAGGACGAGGAGGGCGAGCAACTGCCGCCCGAGTCGACCCGGGTGCAGGTCAAGGCCGAGGACGTGCTGCGGGCGACGGCCGGCACCCTGACGCGGCTGTTCGACGTGACGGCGACCAAGGACTGGGCCAACCGCACCGCGGCCGCCGATGTCGTCGTGGACGGAACGGTCCTGCTGGCGCAGGTGCCCGTGCCGTACCTGCTCTTCCTCGAGAAGCAGCTCACCGACATGCACACCTTCGTACGGAAGCTGCCGGTGCTGGACGCCTCCGAATCCTGGAACCTGGACCCGTCCACGGACTCCTGGAAGACGGACCCGGTGCGCACCATCCGTACCAAGAAGGTGCCGCGCAACCACGTGAAGGCCGAGGCCACCGAGAAGCACCCGGCGCAGGTCGAGGTGTACTACGAGGACGTTCCGGTCGGGTACTGGACGACCGTGAAGTTCTCCGGTGCGCTGCCGGCCCGTCGGGTCAACGAGCTGCTCGACCGCGTGGAGAAGCTCCAGCAGGCCGTCAAGTTCGCCCGCGAGGAGGCCAACAGCGCCGAGGTCACCGACCAGCGGATCGGCGACGCGGTGTTCGGCTACTTGTTCAAGTAGCCCCTAAGACTCCCTCTGCATGTCTGCAGGGGGTGCGCGAGAGCGCAAGCTGAAACTGATGTTGAAGCTGAACGAGGGTGTCAGTTGGGGGTTCGAATCCCTCCCCCGGCATTGACGAGCCGGGGTGGCCCAAGCTGGTAGAGGCGGCCCTTCAATCTCAGATTATCGCTCCAGTCTCAGTATTCGCCGCCGAACACCGGATCGACCGAGCGTGGACGATCATCGATGGATGGGGGTTCAAGTCCCCTCTGTGCCTCTTCTCATGGCGCGGTAGTTCAAAGGTAGAACACGTCGATCTAAGAATGATCCGCGACTCTTAAACGTGCCGGTGTGCGCAATTGGGTGGCACACAGGAGCCCGGGAGCTGGATATGCTCCCGGGCTCCGTCACGTTCCGGCCCAGGTCCCCGCCCGAGCCCGGACCCCGGAACCGAAGTCCGGGGTCCGGGCTCGCGCTCCGGTCAGACCGGTACGGACACGAACGTCCGGCCCGACTCGTTCTCGACCAGGATCGCCTTGACGTCCGCCGGGTCCACGGCCGCCGAACCGTCCAGCCCCGCGCCCTTGCCCTCGCCGTTCTCCTGGCTGCCCACGACCCAGCTGCCCGCGGTCGTGCGCGTACCGTTCTTGGAGACCACGACCAGCCGGCACCGCTCACCCGGTGGAACTCCCGTGACCGCGGCGCGCACCCGCACCCACTTCGTCGCGGGCGTCATCTGCACGGTCATCCGCGCGCCCGAGGACTGGTCGGTCCCGGAGAGCGTCTTGGTCCCGGCGGGCGGCGGCGAAGGGTTCGCCGTGGCCGTCGGGGACGGTGGTGCGGGCAGCGCGACCGCGTCCGGATCGCCCGAACCCAGCTGGGTGCCGGCCCAGAACACGGCGGCCAGCGAGGCCGCCACCGCCAGTCCCGCGAGGCCCGCGCGCCGTCGCGAGTCACCGGCCCGCTCACCGCGCATCTGCCGCAGGGTGCGCTGGAGCAGCAGGTCACCGCCCTGCGGCGGTCCGTCGAGGAACGCCTCGTCGGGCACCTCGCCCAGAGCCGCCTCCATCTCGCGCAACGCGGCCACCTCCTCCCGGCACTGCACGCATCCGCTCGTGTGTTCCTCGACCCGGCGGATCTCCTCGACGTCCAGGACGCCGAGCACGTAGGGGCCGAGCAGTTCCTCCTCGTGCCGCTGCCGGTTCATGCCACCACCTCACGCAGTCCGGCGGGCTGCTGGGGCGGCCTGCCCGATCGCTTTCCTTCTCTGGAACCGATGTCCCTGAATCCGTCGCTCTTGAAGACGTCGCGCAGCGCCTTGAGGGCGTAGTGCGAGCGAGATTTGACCGTGCCCGCCGGGATGCCGAGGCTGTCGGCCGCCTCCGCCACGCTGAGCTGTCGGTAGTACAACTCCTTGAGGACGTCCCGGTGTTCCGGCGACAGCTGATCGAGGGCCCCCAGGACCGTCATGCTGTCCACCACGGAATCGGCGTGGTCCGCCTCCACCGGGGGAGCGGACGAGGCCCCGGACACCTCGGGCGGTCGGGCGGCCTTGGCCCGGTAGCGGTCGGTGATGATGTTGCGGGCCACCGTGAGCAGCCAGCCGCGCACCGAGCCCTTTCCGTTGACCAGCACCTCGGAGTGGCGCCAGGCCCGGATCAGCGTCTCCTGTACGACATCCTCGGCGGCGGCCCGATCCCCGGTCAGCCGGGTGGCGTACGCGAGCAGGGCGTGGCCGTGCTCCTCGTACACCGACTTGATCAGTGCCTCATCGGTCGAGCCCCGCCGAGTGCGGGGCCACAGTGGTCCGGCCATCTCACCCTCTCCGTCTTCCTCGCATGTGTGGTGCGGTCGGAACACGCCACCAGGACGGATTCGGTTCACGTGACCTACGTCACTCGGACCCCGTCGCTCGGATCCGTCGCTCGGATCGGTCGCTCAGGCCCGGCAGGCACGGCCCTTGTTGAGGCAGTCGACGACCGTGGCCATCTGCCGATCGGTCATCACGTTCACGAACATCGCGTGATCCGTCTTCGGGCTGTGCCGCTGCTCGGGGAAGGAATCGAGGGCCACGTTCAGCCCCGAGGGGATGTCGTAGGCGAGGGAGACCCGCAGTTCGGGCACGGGGAAGGTGTCCTTCGGGCAGACGCCGTTCGCGGCCGTGAACAACAGGTGCGAGCGGTGCGTGACGCCGACGGTGTCGATGCCGTTCCAGCAGCTCGGGAAGACGAGGGTGCGGGTGACGCGCTCGCCCGCCGGGCAGCGCGGATAGCGGGTGGTGGCCCGGTCGGGGGAGCCCGAACACCCCCACCGGGCCCGGACGTCGGCCTCGCTGCCCGCCGTGTACGCGACGGCGTCCCCGGTCATCCCGCGCAGGAAGCGCGGCATCGGCACCACCTTGCTCACGGGATTGCCGCGGAACTCCACCCGGACCGAGGCCTCCGGCACGATCTCGCCGACGTTGCCGTGCCCCGCCGAATGCTCGTGCGGGCGCGTGCCCGGCCGATCGGGGCGACGCAGGACGGGCCAGTAGTACGTGGACCGGTCGCCGCCCGCACAGCTCGTGGCGGCCGCGGCCAACGAAGCCTCCGTCGACAGCGCGTCGGTGGAGAGGTTCCCCACGTAGGCGTGCGTGTGATGGGCGCCGCCCGGCAGGCCAGGCGAGACCACGAGATTGTCCTCGTTGTAGTGACGCTCCTCGTTGCGGCCGCAATCCACCACCATCGAACCGGCCGACCCCTCGGCCCCGGGGGCGGGAGCGGCTGCCGGAACGCGCGGAACCTCACGTATGTCCACGTAGTCGGAAGCCACCGGCCGCCCGTCCGCCGCCCCGGCGTGCGGCCCGACCGCTCGCCACGCCCCCAGTACCGCCGCGATCAGCACGCCGCTCAGGACCAGGCAGAGGGCGAAAGTGAGCAGCCGGTGTTCGTTCCCCATGCCGGTCACCGTCGCCGCTGGCGTCCCCGTCGTCAACCTGACATCCGCATGGTGGTCCGGGGAAGATCGATAGGCTGTCTCCATGACGGCGGGCGAAGAGACCGAAGGCGTGGGCGACGATCCGTACGGCGAAGGTTGGGACGCCACGCGCTCCTGGGTGGAGCACGGGCTGTCCGGAGCCGAACGCATCGAGAAGGTCGTACGGCTGCGCGGCGGCTGGACCTCGCGGATGCGCCGGCTGGACCTCGGCGGCCCGGACGGTCGTCGCTCGCTCGTGCTGCGGTCCTTCGTCGCACCCTTCTACGTCCGGCACGCGGAGGGCCTGCTGACCCGTGAGGCGGACATCCTGCGGCTGCTCGCGGACACGGACGTACCGGCGGCGGAACTGGTGGCGGTGGACGCGACGGCGCGGCACTGCGACCACCCCTCCTTGCTGATGTCCCTGCTGCCGGGAACCGTGCGCGTGGGCGACCGGCAGGCCGACGACCGGGCCGACCTGCTGGCCCGCCAACTGGTACGCATCCATCACCTGCCGGTGCCCGCGCAGCGGCGGCCGCGCACCTACCAGCCCTGGGCCTCCGCCGAGCGCGTGAGTCCGCCCGCGGACACCGAGCGGCCCGACCTGTGGCAGCGGGCCATCGACGTCATCCGCCGCGAACCCCCGGCCTACCAGGGCCGCTTCCTGCACCGGGACTTCCACCCGGGGAACGTCCTGTTCACGGGTACGGGAGAGGACCTGCGGATCAGTGGTGTCGTCGACTGGGTGGAGACCTCCTGGGGGCCCGCCGACCTGGACGTGGCGCACTGCTCGACGGCCCTCGCCCTGCTGCACGGCGTACCGGCGGGGATGCGCTTCGCCGACCGTTACGCCGCCGCGGGAGGAACCCTGGCCGAGGACCGCGCCGCCCATCTCCACTGGCGGCTGCTGGACGCGCTGGGCTTCGCGCCGGACGCGGAGAAGGTCGGCGTGCCCTGGCGCGAGTTGGGCCGCGTCGACCTGACGGCTCGTGTCCTGACCCAGAGGCTGGAGGGGTACATCCACGCCCTCTTCGAGAGGTACGCCTGAGGGGCCGCATCCCGACCGGCCGCCCGCCGTGCACCGACGTCGGCCGGGATACGGCGAGGGCTCAGCAGAGGATGTCGGTCCCGAGGATCCGGCCGACGACCGCCGTGGCCTGCTCCGGGTGCTCCTCCAGCCAGGCGCCGAGATGCTCCTCGACGGCCTCGGCGACGCAGGCGCGCACCGCGGCGCCGCCCAGCTCTCCATGTGTGGCGCCGACGAACCGCGGGTCGTCCAGCTTGACCGACACGACCGCCGTCAGGCCCTCGGCGACGCGTCCGGCGTCGAGGCCGGGGGCGTCCGCCGTCAACAGCCCACGCCCGCGCGCGTACGCGTCGAGCGCGGCCGCCACCCCCTCGCGCAGGCCCGCCTCGTGCGTGCCGCCGTGCGGTGTGGCCACGCTGTTGGCGAAGCCGCGGATCCGTTCCTCGGGGGAGCCGCACCACCGCAGGGCCACCTCCATCGTCCCCGCCATCCGCGGGTCCTCCCGCTCGAAGCCGATGACGTCCGTGTGCACCGGGGTCCCCGCCCGTGCCGGGAGCGAGACCACGAAGTCCCGTACCCCGCCCAGGAAACGGAACCGCGCCGTCTGGGGGCCGTCCGCAGGGCGCTCGTCGGTCAGGGAGATGTCCAGGCCCCTGTTGAGGAAGGCCAGTTCCCTGAAGCGCTCCGCCAGCACGGCGAACGAGCACTCCGTCGTCCCGAAGATGCCCGCGTCGGGCCGGCAGGTGAGGGTGGTCCCGCTCCCGGTCGCCGGACCCGCGGCGGTGGGCCGGGTGACGGCGACGCCGCGCGCGTACTCCTGGACCCAGCGGACCCCCGCGCGCCGCACCTCGGCCGTCAGGCGGCTCGACAACGCGTTGGCGACGGCGGGTCCCAGGCCGAAGAGAGTCAGCGGCACGGCCCGACGGTCGCCGGGCCGCGACCCGAAGGACAGTTGCGTCAACAGGGCTTCGAGGCCGGGGCCCTCGGTGTCCCCGGCGGCCGCGAAGGGGATGCCCGGACCGTCGTCGGTGACCCGTACGCCTCCGTCGGCCATGAGGGTCACGCCGACGGCGCCGGCGCGGCCGCTCACGGCCTCGTTCACCGCAAGGTCCGCGACCTCCAGGATCAGTTGGCGCAGGCCGCGTTCGCCGGTCGAGCCGATGTACATCCCGGGCCGCCTGCGAACGGCCTCGGGCCACTCCAGCACCTTGATGTGGCTCGCGTCGTACCCGATCGCTTCGTCACTCACGAAATCCCCCTCCGATGGTGTTCGGCAGATGTCCCCAGCCTAGGTGAAACCGAGGAAAAGGCCAGGTCAGAGCAGGTTTGCCGGGTGCGTGGACGGGCAGGTGAGGGGCTGTCAGGGCCGGGTCCGCCCAGGGGGCGCAGGCCACGCCGGAATCGCGGCCGAGGCCCCACCGAAGCCGCGTACGACCCCGTTCCGGGCGGCCCCGAGGCGCCTGATTCCGGTGTGTGTCCCCGTCCGACGTGAGGCACCGCGTCATCGTCACCCGTCGGCACCCTCGGGCGTGCTGACTACGATCGTCCGGTGATCATTTCCGTCACGCTCGACGCCGCCGCGACACCGACCGCTCCCGCTCTCGTCCTTCGGCCCTGGTGCGTGGACGACGTCGCCGCGTTGGTCGAGGACTCCCCGGATCCCGGGCTGCGGTCCGAGGACGACGGACTGAGGTGGGTGCGGGCCCAGGAGCGGGGGTGGGCGGAGGGGGGCCGGTTCGGCTTCGCCGTCCTGGAGCCGGGCCCGGGCCCGAGCGCGTCGTCGCCGGCGCGGCTGGTGGGCAACGTCGTCCTCAAGGAGGTCGCGCCCGGCAAGGCCGCCGCCGAGGTCGGCTACTGGACGGCCGCCAGGGCGCGCGGCCGGGGTGTGGCCCCCCGAGCCCTGGAAGCCCTCACCACCTGGTCCCTGGACGCCTTCCGGGCCGACGGCCTCGAACGCCTCGAACTGCTCCACCAGGTGGACAACCCCGCGTCCTGCCGCGTCGCGGCCAAGTGCGGCTACCCGTACGACAGGACCCTGGCCGCCGCACCTCCGACCTTCCCGCTCGACGGCCACCTGCACGTACGCCGCGCGCCCGCCCGGCCCGTCGCGGACACCCCCTAGGTTGTCCGTGGGGCCGCTTGTCCGGCCGTGCGGCGACCGCGCACAGTGGGGCGTATGACAACAGAGCTGACACCCGCCGAGCTCCTGCACGCATTCGCCCGCACCCGCGCCTCGCTCGACGGCGCCGAGGTCACCTACTGGTGGACCGGTGACGTCCACTCCTGGGCCCCGGGCGAGCCCTACCGGCGCCTCTTCGGCTTCGAAGGGCTCAACGTCGCGCGCCTCGTGGTGGACGAGGAGCTCGGCGGCTACCAGCTCCTGTCCAGGGAAGCCGCCTTCTACCTCGACCCCGTGACCCGGGAGATCCTGGAGACCTGGCAGGACAGGCCGGTCGTCCACGTCTGGAACGATCCGGCCGACCAGAAGTGGCGCCCCTTCCCGGTCCCCATGACGGAACTGGGCGACCAGATCTGCTTCAGCCTGGAGATCCCGCTGGCCTACCCCTCGCCCCTGCCGGTCGAGGAGTACCCGGCACAGTCCGCCGACGACACCTACCGCGCCCTGGAGCTGTTCCAGTTCTTCGCGCCCGCGACCACCCTGACCACCGACGCGGTGAGCGTCCCCGCCACGATGTCCTGGACCCGGATGTCCCCGTGGCTGCCCTGGATGGAACAGGGGCAGCGCCCCGGCGGCCTCACCTTCCACTGCCGCGGCCGCAAGCTGGACTCGTACACGCAGGTTCCGGAGCGCACCCGCGCCTATATCGCCGAAAATCAGCCTGAATTCGCCCACGCGCCGGAGAAGTGGAGCGAGCCGAACGAGACCAGCTGGACGTACTTCCGCAAGCTGTTCCCGCCCCGCTAGAGCCGGCCCCGCCTCCACCCCCGGTCCCGCGCGGCCTGCGCGCGGTCACCGAACGTCCCTGGTCAGAGACCTGCCGAGGGGCCCCCGGGGGGAGCCGCAGGGGGTGGACAAGGGTTTTCCCCGTATCGAGTTCATCCCCGTGTTGCCTACTGTCTGCCCACCGGCGATCTTCCCCTGGCTCTGCGGCACACACGCCAACCCCACATGGCGTGAAGGCGGCATCGGCCGGGGGGAGAGCCGGGACCGCCGTTGCCTGGCCCCGCCGTTGCGGCTCGGGCGACGTGGCGCGCGGCGGAGCCGGGGCGAGCTCGACCAACTCGCTCCCGGTCCCGCGGCCGCCGGAACCTCCCACACTGCACTGACCGGCCGCTCCGGCATGCCCGGGAACGGCCCTCGAAGGGGAACACGTGCACGCTTCCAGACGTAGGCTCATATCTGTGGTGGCCATGTCGGTCACCCTGCTCGCCGGCTCCGCGACCGCCTCCGTGGCTGTGGCCACCGAGACCCCCGCGGCGGCCCCCGCCGCCGCCACGGTCGCCCCCACCGCGCCGGTCGAGAACCTCATCGTCGGATACAAGTCCTCGGCCACCGAGGCCAGCTCGAACACCGCGGCGGCGGACGACGCCACCGCCAAGGGCAAGAAGGCCGGCAAGAAGACGAAGTTCGACCGCCGCCTCGGCACCGGCGCCGCCCTCGTCAACCTGGGTGGTGCGACCGCCCCGGCCGACGCGGCGAACGTGATGGCCCAGTTCCGCGCAGACCCGGACGTCGCCTACGTCGAGCCGGACACCCGCGCCTACGCCATGGCCGTCACCCCGAACGACACCGAGTACGCCAAGCAGTGGGACCTCTTCGAGTCCACCGCCGGCATGAACGTCCCCGGTGCCTGGGACACGACCACGGGCTCCGGCGTCACCGTCGCCGTGATCGACACCGGCTACGTCGCCCACTCGGACGTCGCGCCGAACATCGTCGCCGGCTACGACTTCATCTCGACCTCCTCCGAGGCCCGCGACGGCAACGGCCGCGACAGCAACCCGGCCGACGAGGGCGACTGGAACGCCACCGACGGCGAGTGCGGTGTCGGCTCCAAGGCCAGCACCTCCTCCTGGCACGGCACCCACGTCGCGGGCACCATCGCCGCGGCCACCAACAACTCCAAGGGTGTCGCCGGCATCGCCTACGGCGCGAAGATCCAGCCCGTCCGCGTGCTCGGCAAGTGCGGCGGTGCCACCTCGGACATCGTCGACGCGATCACCTGGGCCTCCGGCGGTTCCGTCGCGGGCGTCCCGGCCAACGCCACCCCCGCCAAGGTCATCAACATGAGCCTCGGCGGCTCGGGCACCTGCGGCACCAGCTACCAGAACGCCATCAACGCCGCCGTCGCCCGCGGAACGACCGTCGTCGTCGCCGCCGGCAACAGCAACGCCAACGCGTCCGGCTTCTCGCCCGCCAGCTGCAACAACGTGATCAACGTGGCGTCGACGAACCGCGCCGGCGAGCGCTCGTACTACTCCAACTTCGGCACGATCATCGACATCGCCGCCCCGGGCGGTGAGACCCGCCGCGCCACCGACACGCCCGGCACCGTCACCACCCCCGAGAACGCGATCCTCTCCACCCTGAACGCCGGCACCACCACCCCCGGTGCCGAGTCCTACAAGCCCTACCAGGGCACCAGCATGGCCGCCCCGCACGTCGCGGGTCTCGCCGCCCTGCTGAAGTCCGCCAAGAGCTCGCTGACCCCGGCCCAGATCGAGGCCGCGATCAAGGCCAACGCCCGCCCGCTGCCCGGCACCTGCACCGGCGGCTGCGGCGCCGGCATCGCCGACGCGGCCGCGACCGTCGCCGCCGTCACCTCGACGACCCCGCCCACCGGCGGCTTCGAGAACACCACGGACGTTGCCATCGGCGACAACACCACCGTGGAGAGCTCGATCACCGTCAGCGGTGTCACCGGCAACGCCCCGGCCACCCTCAAGGTGGGCGTGAACATCGTGCACAGCTACATCGGTGACCTCAAGGTCGACCTCGTCGCCCCCGACGGCACCGTCTACACCGTGCACAACCGGTCCGGCGGCAGCACCGACAACATCAACCAGGTCTACACCGTGAACGCCTCCTCCGAGGTCGCGAACGGCACCTGGAAGCTGCGCGTCAACGACAACGCCGGCGGCGACACCGGCAAGATCGACTCCTGGAACCTGACCTTCTGATCAGGAGCCAACTCGGCCTGACGGCCAGATAGTACGGACCAAAGCGAGCCCGCGGACCTGCTGATACACCTCGTATCGGCAGGTCCGACGGGTTTTCCCGGGACGTGACTGATTTCTGCGTCACAATCCGTGGTCGCCCGCCACTCGACCTCGTATTGTCGCCTCTCACAGGAAGGGCACAGGAGCTGGGGATCGAGAGGCTGGTGGCTGTGCGTGGTGGCGGCGACGGGGCACGCTGACACAAGTGTCGGACACGGAGAACTGATCAAGGCGGTCGACCGCGCGTTGACCGCGCACGGCCGGGCGCTGTTGATCGGACCGGCCGGCGCGGGCAAGACCGAGGTCGTGCGCGCCCTCGTGGCCGCGGCCGAATCGCGCCGCGAGACCGTGCTGTGTCTCGCCCCTGAGGCCGCCGACCAATGGATACCCGAGGCGTCCGCCGCCGCCCTCCTCGCCTCCGTACCCGGCGCCGCCCTGGACCAGCTCTCCGGCCCCCAGCGCACCGCCATCGCCCTCCTGCGCCGCGAGGCCGACGCCCCCCGGGCCGGCCGCGACCACATCGCACTACGCCTCGCCGTGGTCGAGGTGCTGCGGGCGCTCGCCGACCGGCACCCCGTCCTCCTCGTCCTCGACAACGCCCAGTGGCTCGACGCCGAGAGCACCGACCTGCTCCGCTTCGCCCTGCGCCTCACCCCGCCCGGCGTACGGGTCCTGGTCGCCGAATGCGTCCAGGGCGGGGTCCCGGTGGGCGAACCCCTCTGCGGCCCCGGCGTCCCCGCCATCCGTGTCCCCCCGCTGGGCGCCGACGAGGTCGCCGAACTCCTCGTCCGCCACGGCCTCCCGGCCCGCCTCGCCGGCCGCATCCACCAGGCCAGCGGCGGCAACCCGCGCCTGGCCCTCGCCCTCGGCCACTCCCTCGCCGAAGCCGCCGAGGCCCGCGACTGCAGCGCCCACCACGCCGACGCCCTGCCCGTCTCCGGACAGGCCCGCGAGGTGGCCCGCCGGCTCCTGGCCGGAGCGCCCGTCCAGGCCCGCCGCACCCTGCTGCTCGCCGCCCTCGCCGCCCGCCCCACCATCTCCCTCCTGCGCCGGGCGGGCCGGCCCGACGCCGAGGCCGAGCTGGCCGAGGCGGAACGGGCCGCGCTGGTCAGGGTGGGGGAGGACGGCTCCGTCGAGTTCACCGCCGGCGCCCTGCCGACCGCGCTGGCCGCCGACGCGGGCTGGCCCGAACGCGCCGCCGGGCACGCCGCCCTGGCCGAGGCCGTCGACGATCCCGTCCAGGCCGTACGACACCGCGCGCTGGCCGTGGACACCCCCGACCAGTGGCTGGCCGAGGAGATCACCGAGGCCGCCGCGGCCTGCCGGCGCCGGGGCCAGCGCGCCCTCGCCGCCGAACTGGGCCTGCTCGCCGCCGAACGTACGCCGTCCTGGCTGGCCGGCGAGGAACTGGCCCGCCTGGTCGCGGCCGCCGAGGACGCCGGCTGGTCAGGCCGCGCCGACCTCGCCCGCCGCGCCACCGGAGCCGTCCTGGCGCGCGACGCCTCGCCCGCCGACCGGGTCCGGGCCCGGCTCGCCGTGATCGACGCCGCCGGGCAGGCCCTCGGCGCCCTCGACGAGACCATCGCCTATGCCATGGACGAGGCCGCGGGCGACCCCTCGCTGCAGGCCGCCGTCCAACTGCGGATCGCCTGGAAGCACAACCTCAGCGACGGCGACCCGGTCCGCTCCCGCGACGCCGCGGCCCGCGCCGGGGCGCTCGCCGCACTCGGCGGCGACCAGGTCGCCGAGGCCATGGCCCTGACCGTACGGGCCCGGATGGGCCGGATCCTGGGCGACCCCGGAGCCGAGGCGATCCTGGCCGAGGCCCTCGCCCTGCCCGCCCCCGAGGTACCGCTCGGCATGCGCAACGCGCCCCAGTACCTCGCCGTCCGGCACGCGCTCTTCGACGACGGCCTCGACGACGCCCGCCGCCAGCTCATGGTCCTGCTGCCCGCCGTCCAGCGCACCGGCTCCGCCGAGGACGTCTTCGAGGTCCTGCGCAGCCTCACCGAGGTCGAACTGCGCGGCGGCCGGTGCGAGGCCGCCTCCGCCCACGCCCGCCGGGCTCTGGAACTCACCATAGACGCGGGTCTCTCGCCCGGCCCCGCCTGGTACGTCGCCGCGATGGCGGAGGCCATGGGCGGCAGCTTCGCCCGGGCCGCCGGCTATGCCCGACGCGGCATCCAGGCCTCCCAGGAGGAGCAGGACCAGGTCTTCCTCTCCCGCAGCCTGCACGCGCTCGGCCTCGTCGAACTCGCCACGGGAGAGGCGGCGAAGGCCGTCGCCACCCTGCGGCGGGTCGCCGAACTGGAGGCCGCCCAGCAGGTGGTGGACCCCTCGATCCTGCGTTGGCACGGGGAGCTCGCCGAGGCGCTGATCGCCGCCGACGCCCCCGAGGAGGCGGCCCGGCTGCTGGCCTCCGTCCGCACGATCGCCGTCGGCCTCGGCCGGACCGGGGTCGTCGCGGCCCTCGACCGGGCCCGCGGCCTGTGCCTGTCGGCGCAGGGCGACGCGGACGCGGCCGTGCACCTGCTGGAGGCCACCGCCCAGCGCTTCGACGTGCTGCGGCTGCCGCTGGAACGCGGCCGTACGCTGCTCGCCCTCGCCCGGGTGGAGCGCCGCCGGCGCCGGCGGGCGCCGGCCCGCGCGGCGCTGCGGGCCGCGGCCGAGGTGTTCGACCGGGCCGGGGCCGCCCCCTGGACGGAGCTCGCCAGGGAACCGGCCCCCGGCGACGGCGCCGGTGCGCGGGTACCGGCGGCCGCGACCCTGACCGATGCCGAGACCCGGCTCGCGCTGCTGGTCAGCCAGGGCGCCAGCAACCAGGAGGCCGCGGCGAAGCTGTTCCTCAGCGTCAAGACGGTGGAGGCCCGACTGACCCGCATCTACCAGAAGCTCGACGTCCGCTCCCGGGCCCAGCTGGCCACCGCGCTGCGCACGCGGTGACCGCCACGGCACCGCGGCTCAGCAGCCGAGGTTGTTCCCGGGGGTCACCCCGAGCAGCTGCGTGAAGCTCTGGTACTTCGAGATGCGGCTCTGGACCTGGGCGGGGTTGCCGCCGTTGCACTCCAGGGAGCCGTTGATCGAGCGGATGGTCTCCCCGAAGCCCGCGCCGTTCACCATGGCGGCGTGGGCGGTCATGGTGCCCGGGCCGTTCTGGGTGTTCCAGTACCAGAGCGCCGTCTTCATGGCGACGGCCGGATCCTGCTCCACGAGGTACGGGTTGGCGAGCAGGTTGATGCCGAGGGCGTCACCGGCGGCCTTGTAGTTGAAGTTCCAACTGAGCTGGATGGGTCCGCGCCCGTAGTAGGCGGCCTGCCCGGCGGGACAGCCGTACGGCTGTCCCGCGTCGCAGTAGTGGGGGTAGTTGGCGGTGTTCTGCTCCACGATGTGCACGAGCCCGCCCGTCTCGTGGGAGACGTTCGCGAGGAAGGCCGCGGCCTCGCGCTTCTTGGTGGTGTCGTCACCGGTCTTGGCGAACCCGGGGTAGGCGGACAGCGCCGCGACCAGGCCGTTGTAGGTGTAGAAGGGGTTCCGGTTCGGGAACATCTGGTTGAACTGGGCCTCGGAGACCACGAATCCGGTGGGGTTGCCCGGGTCCGGGTCCGTGTTCCCGCCGCCGCAGGTGCCCTGGTCCGCCCAGACGCCCCACTGGCCGGTGGTGCCGGGGGTCTCGCCCTGGGTCCACCACTTCGCCTGCCAGTTGTGGCCGCCGTACGAGGCGCTCATGCCGCCCGTGTAGACGGCCGAGGAGGCCCAGGCGCCGGCGCAGGGGGTCGCGGCGACGGCGGAGGAGGAGGGGAGGGTGAGGGCGAGGCCGGCCGTGACGGCCGCGGCGGCGGTGAGTGCGAGGGCGCGGAGGCGAAGCGCACGTATCACGTAACTGCTCCTTCAGTGGGGGGACTTGCCGTGGGGGCAAGTGCCCACTGAAGCGAAAGTGGTCTGAACCTGTCAAGGTCTAGACCAAATGAAACGCGCCGGTGTCACGCGTGACGCGTGACACCGGCGCGGAATCGAGCCGATCAGCTGCCCTGGGAGAGGTTTCCGGAGAGGACCGGGATGTTGCTGGCGATGTGCGAGACGGCCTCGTCGCCCTTGGCCTGGGTGGAGTTCTCGGCGCACTGCTGGTTCTGCGGGTTGGCGAGCACGTTGACGTCCTGGACGCCGACGTTCGCGATGAGCGCGAGCACGGACTGGACGTTGACCTTGGCCGGCAGGCC